>DATBAX010000350.1:0-2852 GCA_036271275.1 Terriglobales bacterium | reverse complement strand
GGAATCGCGTTTAGCAATTGCAGAATATTATCGGCAATCAACAATTGCTGACTGAAATGGTAGAGCCGTTCCAGGTCTTCGCGTCTGCGGACTGCCTCGTCGGTTTGCTTGCGTGCCCGCTCGGAGAGCTCACTGGCGATTACGGCGGTAGCCAGGAAAGCGAAAAGAGCCACCCAGTTCTGAGTGTCCGAGATGGTGAAAGTCTTAAGGGGTGGCAGGAAGAAATAGTTGAACGCCGCAGTCGAAATGATGGCTTGAAAAAGTGAACAAACCAATCCCCACTTTGCCGACACTATCAGGACTGAAAGCAGGAAGGTCAACGCAACCGTAGTTGGATTTACCCGCAGCAGGACTGTGTAAACGTAAACCACGGCCAATACGAAAGCGCCGCAAACCATGAAGCGAAGAACTGTTCTGGCGATCGAGGAGCGCACGATCACAGATTGTATATGACATCGATAAGCGTGTATCGACAAAGCCAGGGTTGTCAGGGACAATAGTCGCAATGGCCAAGACACCCGATCAATGGCTTGAAGAAGCTGCCCCAAAGAAAAAAGACGTTGGCATCTTCAAGTTGATTCTCGGCTACGCCCCGGGAGTAGGGAAGACCTACAACATGTTGAGCGAGGCCATCCGACGCAAGGGCCGCGGCGAAGACGTCGTCATCGGCGTCGTTGAAACTCATGGCCGCAAAGGAACGTTGGAACTCGCGGAGCAACTGGAAAAAGTCCCCAGAAAGAAAATTGAATACAAAGGCACAGTTTTCGAGGAAATGGATGTAGACGCCATCCTGGCCCGCAAGCCCACCGTGGCCCTCATCGACGAATTGGCGCACACCAATATCGAAGGCAGCAAGCATGCCAAGCGCTACGAAGACGTTCTTGAACTCCTGGATGCAGGAATTGATGTCGTCTCAACCATGAACATCCAGCACCTGGAGAGTGTTGCTCCCAGCGTTCAGACCATCAGCGGCGTTACGGTGCGTGAAACTGTTCCCGACTGGGTCATGAAACGGATCACCGAAGTTGTGATGGCCGACGTCACACCCGAAGCTCTCCAGACCCGCATGCGGCGTGGCGATATCTATCCGCTGGACCGGGTTGAGAAAGCGCTGTCGAATTTTTTCCGTCCCAAAAACCTGATCGCACTGCGGGAACTGGCTTTGCGCGAAGTGGCCCAGGAAGTCGATCGCAGCCTGGAAACATACCTGGAAAAGGAAGAGCCGGAACGCAATCTAGGCGTGCGCGAAAGGTTTGCCGTGTGCATCAGTTCGAATCCTTCGGCGCAACATATCATCGCCCGCTCCGCTCGCATGGCGAAAAGACTGGATGCCGAATTGTATGTGGTTTACGTCGACATTGCAGTCGATGACACTGACGCCAACCAGCGCTCGCTCGAAGCGAATGTCCGCTTTGCTCAGGCTGTCGGGGCTCAGGTCGTCCAATTGAAGGCCACTACAGTGGCCGAAGCGGTCGCCCAATTCGTGCGCGACAAACACATTACGCAAGTGGTTTTCGGCCGTTCCGCGGTCAAAGGTTGGAAGAGATATCTGTATTTGAATACCATTCACAAATTTCTAAGAGATGCTCCACCAGTGGATGTTCACATAGTCACTCAGTAGTTCCCGTAAGCCTATGGCTAACAAGAAACGCATCCTGATTGTGGATGATGAGTCGCAGATTACCCGTGTCTTGCGCACCGCGTTGACTGGCAGTGGATACGAAGTTCGCACCGCGGAAGACGGGCATGCCGGACTGCGATTGGCCCGCGAATGGCAACCCGATCTGGTGATCACCGACGTTTCAATGCCCAACATGACTGGCATTGAACTATCCGGCCAGTTGCGCGCGGAGTCTCAGGTCCCCATTATCGTGCTCTCGGTAAAAGGGGAAGAGCGCACCAAAGTCGAAGCGCTCGACGCCGGCGCTGATGATTACCTCACCAAGCCCATCGGCATGGACGAATTGCTGGCCAGGGTACGGCGGAACCTGGCGCGAGTGCAGCTGTCGGAAGATGATTCCAAAAGGAAAATTGAAATCGGCGATTTCCTCATCGACTCCGAGATATTTCGGGTCGTGCTGAAAAACCGTGAAATCCGGCTGACTCCGAAAGAATTCGAACTCTTGCTCTATCTTGCCCGTCACGCCGGCCGCGTGGTCACCCACCGGGCACTGCTTTTTGCGATTTGGGGCCCAAACAGTCTTGAACAGCCGGAACATCTGCGGGTGCTGGTCGCCCAACTTCGTAAGAAAGTCGAAACCGAGGGAATGCCTCATTACATTGTCACCGAACCCTGGGTCGGTTATCGCTTTGAGGCCACGGGAGAAACCGAAAGCTAGGTGACAGGAGAGGTTGAAAAAAACCGATCCAAAAGGTTCGTGTCAGTGCTTCGTTCTAGAGTCGTATGAAAATATGATTCTGGGTGGAGCAGTCACTTCAACGCTGCGTTAAGACTTCTTCCTTGCGCGCACTTTTTTCTCAACCTCTGAAAAGCTGTGACTGATACGATCTTGCTTCGAGCTGTGCGATTGCTCAGAACTAATTTCCATTGGAGCATTTTCATGACGCGTCGAAATCTAATTACTTCTGTTCTTCTATTCTTTTTCAGTTCTCTCTGCCTCGCGCAAGACCTGACCGTCGCCGCCGCCGCTGACCTGCAATTTGCCATGCAGGATATTTCCGCTCGCTTCCAGAAAGAGACCGGCAAGAATGTAAACGTGATTTATGGTTCATCCGGCAACTTCTTTCAGCAGATTGAAAACGGCGGACCTTTTGACATGTTCTTCTCCGCCAATCTCGATTATCCGAAAAAACTCGAAGCTGCCGATTTAACGGAGAAAGATACCTACTAC
>DATBAX010000349.1:0-20180 GCA_036271275.1 Terriglobales bacterium | reverse complement strand
AAGCCGGCCGACAGTTTCTCCCAGGTCGGCCAGGCGCATTGGTTTTCGGAGAAACGCATCTGCCCCTTGGGAAGACGCTTCCGTCTTCAGGTCGGGCCAGCCATAAGCGGTAAGCACAATAATGCGAGTCGGCAACGACTGTTCGCGAATGTGCTTGACCAGATCCAGACCCCCAAATCCGAGTTTGCTAAGGCGAAGATCCGTGATGACAAGCGAGTACGCAAAGTGGGCCAGCAACGTCTCCGCCTCCTCTAACTCCTGGGCAGAGTCAACGTCGTAGCCCCGCTTGGTGAGATATTCCCGGTAGGCATTCACTAATTGGGTGTCGTCGTCGATGATCAGAATCTTGTCGGGCATGACTTGTTCATGGCAAGCCAAACGCCAAACGTTACCACCTGCAACTTATTGATAATAAGCGTCTTTACAAACCCCGAGCCGGATCGCTGTTTGATAACCAGCCGTGCTGTTTGAAAACCGGACAAGTCAACCTGTCAACTCGAAAGCACGCAGTGTTCGACGGTAATGATCGATACATGAATGTCCGGCCTGCCTGATTACCACGGTAAGTTGAGAGCACTTATTGAGGCGGGTATCTTAATGGGAATACTGCGAAAAGTGCCAAAATGGGAAAACAAGATTTGATCGCGACCACGGCAGCGGACAAATTTAAGTCCGCCGATCTCCGCAACGAATTGCTGGCGCAGAAGTCAGAACTGATTGGTGAACTCGCCGGCTCCATTGCAAATCAATTCAACAACATCATGATGGCTGTCACTGGCTATGCCGAACTGGAGCTGAAGAAAGCCGGTCCCGGAGAAAAACGCAGCCTCGAACAAATCATTAGCAATGCTGCCCGGGCAACCTCTCTGATCCAGAAACTCCTGGCATTCAGCCGCAGGCAGGCGCCTTCGCCACAGCCGCTTGAGTTGAACACCGTGGTCACGGGCATCAGCGATTTGCTGCGGCAGTTGGTCGGCGAGCAGGTTGAGGTCGCGTTTGATTTTGATCCAAATGTGCAATCGATCAATGCCGATAGTGGAGAACTGGAACAACTCATATTGGGTCTCGCTCTAAACTCGCGCAACGCGATGACTGGAGGCGGAGAGCTAACCATATCCACGCAACTGGTCAAGCTCGATAAAGAATTTGTTGGAGCAAATGACGCTGCGCAGCCGGGCGACTATGCGATGCTTTCGGTTTCTGACACTCTGGCTGGCGGTTCCGTGGACAAAACCAAGGCCGGCAACCAGGACTTAAGAATCAGCCTTGCGCTGGCAACAGCGCGCAAAGTGGTGGACGAAGCCCACGGCCTGATGCGCATTTCCAGCGAACGCAATGGCTCCAGCTTCAAGGTCTATTTTCCGGCCCTCGAAAAACCGGTCACCACCCGGCACGCGGAAACACAACCGGGAAACATCGAGGTTTCCAAAACTATTCTGGTCGTTGAAGACGACGACGCAGTACGCATCCCGGCGGCTGAATTTTTGATGATGGAAGGTTTTAAAGTTCTTCAGGCCCGCACCGGATCGGAAGCGCTTCATGTCGTTTCGCAAATCCGCTCGCCACTAGACCTGCTGATCACGGACATCATGATGCCGGAGATGAGCGGACACCAGGTCGCAGCGAAGCTAATCGAGCTCCATCCCGGCCTGAAGGTCCTTTATATGTCAGGGGATGCTTCCGAAGCGGCTTCCACGCAACCGTCGGCCGCACCGCGAGCCATTCTGCAGAAGCCTTTTCGTCTCAACAAACTCAAAAACAAGATTCACGAAGTGCTCGGACAATAATTCCACCGCGAATCAAACCTCGCCGGAGCGCTAAGGCCGAAGCCATGAAACCCGTTATCGATTCCGGCAAGCTGCAGCGAGCACAACAGGCGTTTGCCGAAAGCGAAGCTCGCCGTCAGGCGATTTTGGATTCTGCTCTCGACTGTATAATCTGCGCCGACGATCAAGCCAGAATCGTTGACTTCAATTCCGCAGCGGAGAGAACGTTTCGCCTGTCCCGCGCCGCCGTTTTGGGTAAGGATTTAGCCGACACAATCTTGCCTCCCACTTTGCGCGAACATCATCGCCGCGAGCTATTTCCGTCAAACATGGCGTCGGGAATCGACGTCCTGGGAAATCGTCTCGAAACCAGGGGAATGCGTTCCGATGGTACGGTGTTCCCCGCCGAACTCACGGTCACCAGCATCGTCATCAACAAGAAAAATACATTCACCGTTTATGTGCGGGACATCACCGCGCGCAAATGGGCAGAAGAGGCCGTGGTTTGGCTGGCGGCGATTGTTGAATCTTCCCAGGATGCAATCATCGGTCAAGATCTCCACGGCCGCATCACAAGCTGGAACAAAGGCGCCGAGCGGATGTACGGCTACAGTACAGACGAGGCGATCAGCAAAAATATCTCGTTTCTCATTCCAGCGAACCGGTCCTATGAAGATCCCAGATTCATGGAGCAACGGACGCTCAGCCGCCGCATTGAGAGCTTTGAAACTGTAAGAGTGGCAAAGGATGGTAAAGAAATTGACGTTCTTCTGACGGTTTCGCCTGTCCTCGATTCAGACAGAAGCGTGATTGGTGCGTCCGTCATTTCGCGGGACATCACCGGCCGCAAGATGGCCGCGGAGGCGCTCCGCAAAGCCAACGAAACCAGCGTGTATGCCTCGCCGGTACCGATTATTGCGGTGGATACCGAAAATCGCGTGACTACATGGAATCCGGCGGCGGAAGCGCTCTTCGGCTGGAGTGAGAAGGAAGTGATGGGCCAGCCGCTCCCGATTATTCCCATCGACGAAGCCGATGCGGCCGCAGCTATGCACCAGAGGCTTTTGCAGGGCGAGGTGCTTACCGGGGTGGAAGTGCGCCGGCGAAAACGCGACAGTACTGCGGTGGCCATCAGTCTGTCCGCGACACCTTTGTGGGACTCGAACCACAAAGTCAGGGGCATCATCGGATTTTTCACCGACATTACGCAGCGCAAACGCGCGGAAGAAGCATTACGAACCGCCGAGGGAAAATATCGCGGCATTTTCGAAAATGCATTGGAAGGTATTTATCAAAGCACGCCAGGTGGCAAATATATTTCGGCGAATCCCGCTCTGGCCCGGATGTTCGGGTTCACTTCCCCGCAGGAGTTGATCAATGCGCGCACGGACATCTCCAATCAGGAATACGTCACGCCGCAATCGCGCGTGGAACTGGTCGCGGAGCTGGAGAATCGCGGTGTGGTCCGGGGATTCGAATATCAAGCGTATCGCCGTGATGGAAGCACGATGTGGGTTTCCGTCAGCGCTCATGCGGTGAAGAACGACCGGGAACACATCACTCATTTTGAGGGCACGGTCCAGGATGTCACGCAACGGCGCGAACTGGAACAGCAACTACGCCAGATGCAGAAAATTGAGGCGGTCGGCCGATTGGCCGGAGGGGTCGCTCACGACTTCAACAATATTCTCATGGCCATCAGTAGTTATGCGGAGCTACTGCATGGCAAACTTCCCGAGAAAGATGCCAGCCGCCGGTACGTTGACGAAATCGCAAAAGCCACCGACCGTGCCGCTTCGTTGACACAAGGCCTACTAGCTTTCAGTCGCAAACAGGTAATTTCTCCAAAAGTGCTGGACCTGAACACGCTGATCACCGAACAGGCGAAAATGCTCAAGCGCCTTGTTCCGGAAAATATCGAACTGTTTTTCCTGCCGGGCGATTCTCTCGGACGCGTCAGAGTGGATCCCAGCCAGGTGGAACAAATCGTAATGAACCTTGTCATCAATGCCAAGGACGCCATTTCGAACGTCGGGAAAATACTGGTCGAGACTAGTAATGCGGAACTGGATCAGCCCGAGGATGGTCTGCACAATTCAGCCCCAAATGAAAATTATGTAATGCTGGCGGTAAGCGACACGGGTTGCGGAATGGACGCGGAAACTCAGACCCACATTTTTGAACCTTTTTTCACCACCAAAGAGCAAGGCAAGGGCACCGGACTTGGACTGGCGATTGTCTTCGGGATCGTGAAACAAAGTGGTGGACACATTTTTGTCCACAGCGAACTCGGACATGGCACGACCTTCAAGGTCTACCTGCCTCGAGTGGAAGACGCCGTCCAATCGAAAGACATCGAGGCATCTGCCAACTCGTTCCGAGGCAATGAAACTATCCTTTTAGTAGAAGACGAGGAAGCCGTTCGTGAGTCCGCCGCTGAATACCTTGTGTCAAACGGATACACCGTACTCAAAGCAGAAGCCGGACCCGCGGCCCTAAAGATCGCCGAAGATCACTCGCAGCCCATTCACTTACTACTGACAGATTTGATCATGCCGCAAATGAGCGGGCGCGAACTTGCCGGAAGAATCGCCGGCATTCATCCGGAGACCAAGGTGGTCTTCATGTCTGGATACTCCAATAACCTGCTCTCCAACGAGCAGGTCCTCGATTCAAAACATGTTCTTCTGCAAAAGCCATTTCGCCTGACCGTGCTGGGCAATTCCATACGGGAAGCTTTGAATTCCAGCCGGGCTGCCGGCGCGAGTACTTCCTAAGACGACTTTTTCTTCGGTACTTTCGCGCCTTTCTTGCGCGCTTCCGAAAGTCCAATCGCGATGGCTTGTTTCCGGCTGGTTACTTTCCCGCCCTTGCCGCCTTTACCAGACCGAAGCGTACCTTTTTTCTCGCGATGCATGGCGCTCTTCACACTCTTGCCGGCAGCTTTCCCGTATTTCGTGCTGGATTTTTTTCTGGCAGTAGAACGTTTTTTAGCAGGCATGATTGCTTTCGTCCTCCGCAGCATTAGAGGCGCAATTTTGATCAGAGGTTGGTCAAAACTCTGACCGCAACCTACAGCCAACTGGAGCGGCGATTGTAGAATCAGAAGGGTTCACTACGTCTGGTTCCGTTCCCTCAATGTAATTACTGAAAACAAATCATGAATCAATCCAAAAAAATAGAAATCCGCGAAGGTGCGCCCTTTCCGCGCGGCGCGACATGGGACGGCAAAGGCACCAACTTTGCTTTGTTTTCGGCGCACGCCACGAAAGTGGAACTTTGTCTTTTCGATGACAAGGGAGAACAGGAACTCGACCGCATCGAACTGCCGGAATATACCGACCAGATCTGGCACGGCTATCTCGACAACGTCCGTCCCGGTTCGGTTTATGGCTATCGTGTTCATGGCCCCTACCAACCCGAGCAGGGCCATCGATTCAACCCCAATAAATTGGTGCTTGATCCCTACGCTTGCGCGCATATCGGCGAGTTGAAATGGGACCCGGCCGTGTTCGGCTATCAGATGGAATCGGCAGACGACCTGACCTTCGACGAACGCGACAGTGCCAGCTTTATGCCGAAATGCATCGTCGTCGATCCCGGCTTCGATTGGAAGGGCCATCCGGGAAGACGCGTCGTACCTCGTGACAACACAATTCTCTACGAACTCCACGTAAAGGGCTTTACCAAACTACATCCCGCGATCCCGGAGGCACAGCGTGGCACTTATGCCGGCCTCGGCACAAAAGAGGTCACGGATTACATCCGGTCGCTTGGCGTGACGTCGGTCGAGCTGCTGCCGGTCCACACCTTTATCAACGACAGTCAACTTCTGGAAAAGGGCCTAACCAATTATTGGGGATACAACAGCATCGGCTTTTTCGCTCCGGACCCTCGCTACGCGGCCGACAAGAAAGACAATCTACGGGAATTTAAGGAAATGGTTTCGCAATTTCACAAGGCAGGTCTGGAAGTCATTCTTGACGTTGTTTATAACCACACCGCCGAAGGCAACGAGAGAGGCCCGACATTGTCGTTCAAAGGCATCGATAATGCCAGCTACTATCGGCTGCTGCCGGACGACAAGCGTTTCTACATCAACGACACCGGAACAGGAAATACCTTGAATGTGAGTCACCGCCGCGTTCTGCAAATGGTGACGGACAGCCTTCGCTATTGGGTTGAGCAGACAAATATCGACGGATTTCGCTTCGATCTCGGAACTATTCTCGCGCGCGAGCCGAACGGTTTTGACAATCAAAGCGGGTTTCTAAAGGCCTGCAGTCAGGACCCCGTGTTGTCGACCGTCAAGTTGATCACTGAGCCTTGGGATTGTGGTCCAGGTGGATATCAGGTCGGAGGGTTTCCGCCGGGCTGGGAAGAATGGAACGATCGATTTCGCGACACTGTCCGTGAATGGTGGAAGGGCGACGCACCGGCGTCAGCCCTGACGTCACGGTTGTGCGCATCCGCGGATATTTTTAATTACGAAGGCCGGCGTCCCTGGGCTTCGATCAACTTCATTACAGCCCACGACGGATTCACTCTGAATGACCTTGTCAGCTACAACGAAAAACACAACGCCGCCAATGGCGAAAACAACAACGATGGAAGTTCCAACAATCTTTCCTGGAATTGCGGCGCCGAAGGGCCTACGGATGATCCCGAGATAAACGTTCTGCGCCAACGCCAGATCCGGAATTTCCTCGCCACCCTCCTGCTGTCGCAAGGAACGCCGATGCTACAGGCCGGCGACGAGCTCGGGCGCAGCCAACTGGGCAACAATAACGCTTACTGCCAGGACAACGAAATCAGTTGGGTCGATTGGAGATTGGCGGAAAAGAATGGCTCGCTGATCAATTTCGTTCGCGAATTGACAAGCTTGCGGCACAAATATCCCGTGCTTCGCCGCAGTCGTTTTCTGACCGGCGAGTACATCGAAGAACTTGGCGTCAAAGATGTGACCTGGATCAATGCCAACGGCACGGAGATGGACGACACGCACTGGGGTGATTCCGGCATGCGCTGTTTTGGCATGCAACTCGATGGGCGTGCGCAAACGACCGGCGTTCGCCAGCGCGGCAAGGAAGCCACGTTGCTGATCATTATTAACGTTCATCACGATATGGTCGAGTTCACATTACCGGCTTGTGCCGGCGGTGAGCACTGGATGCGAATGATTGATACCAACGAAACTGGCGAGCTCGGGTCGATGCAGTTTTCTGCTGGCGATGTATACCAGGTCACGGCCCGGTCTTTACTTCTTTTCGGATTGGTTCCCTAGCCGAACCAGAAAAAATGCCGTTGCGCGGAGTAACGGCGCAACGGCGCTAACCGCAGACAATCAAATCTCAAAACCCTACGCCACCCGGCGCGGCTTTTTCTTTTCTTCCTGCTCCGCATCTTCCTCGGAGGCTTCCTCATCCTGGTTCGCCTGAGCGTTGACGTCCCCGGAAAGCTCGGTGAGTTTCTCGTCCGTTGCTTTTTCTTCTTCCAGCGTTTCGTTGAGCAGAGAAACTTGCTCGGACTCGCCAAGTTCTTCCGCCATTGCCCTTACGGTCCCGTAGCCGGCAATTTCATAATGTTCGACACGCTGAGCGGCCCCGATGAGCGCCGCGTCGAGCAGATCGCCTTCGTACTCGCCGATTGCTTCGGCGCCTTCTTCGATCAGACCTTCCATGCCCTTGCACTTCTTTCCTTTGGGGCTCTCCTCGAGTTGCTGGAAAATGCTTTCGAGACGCTGCACATGTCCCTTAGTTTGTTCCAAATGCTCTTCGAAGCCAGCGCGCAAGTCTCCCGATGTGGCCGCTTTCGCCATCTTCGGCAAAGCTTTTACCAGCTGATTCTCAGCGCTATAGAGGTCTTTCAATTCGTCGATGTAAAGTTCCCTGAGTCCTTGAACTGCCATGATAATTCTCCTACTTCTTTGGGGATGTACCGCAACCCTATGATGCGGAGTAGAACTCGAGCGTCCAGCAATCCAAAAGTTTTTATTTCCTATTCATTAAATTTCAAAGCTGAAGAGGCCTTAGAGGAAATAGCAGATCAATGTACAGAGTAGACCCGATTTCATTCGCGATATGAGTTTCATAGTCTTCTTGTGTGGCGGCAATCGTGGATGAAATACACGATTCATTTCTTTTGAAAACATTGGAGTTGCGATGAAAATGAAAGCAATCACTTACGAAGGCATCCGCAAAATGTCGATGTCCCAGCAATCAAAACCAAAATTAGATTCTCCAACCGATGCCATCCTCAGAGTCACCACTACCGGAATATGCGGCAGTGACTTGCACATGTACGACGGTCGAACGCCGCTTGAAAAAGGTACGGTGGTCGGTCACGAAATCATGGGCGTCATAGAAGAGGTTGGAGAAGCCGTTCAGAGCATCAAGAAAGGCGACCGAGTGGTATTGCCTTTCAACATCGCTTGCGGATATTGCTTTAACTGTCACCGGGGCCATACCGAATCTTGTCTGGTGATGAATCCAGAAGAGCCGCATGCCGCGTACGGATACGCCGGAATGGGCCCCTATAAGGGAGGACAAGCTGAGTTCGTACTTGTTCCCCAAGCCGATTTTAATTGTCTGAAATTGCCCGGAAAACCAGGTGACGAGTGGGAGGATGATTTCCTTCTTCTGTCTGACGTGTTTCCAACGGCGTTTCATGCGACCGAGCTCGCGTGTGTTAGCGCAGGGAAAACGGTTGCCGTGTTTGGAGCCGGTCCCGTCGGTTTGCTCTCAGCTTATTGTGCGCTTTTGAAGGGAGCGTCCGAGGTTTACGTGGTCGACAGTATTCCCGAACGATTGCAAAAAGCGGAAGAACTCGGCGCGGTGCCAATTGATTTCTCGAACGGAGATCCCGTTGAGCAAATCTTCAAGCTTCGAAAGAAAAATAAAGGTATTCAGCAAAGCCTGCGGCCAGGTGAAGAGAAAATGAAGGGCGTGGATTGCGCCATCGATGCGGTAGGTTATCAGGCGCGGGACGACGAGGATCCGAATAAGGAAAAACCAACGCAGGTGCTGGAAAACTGTCTCAAGGTAGTGAACGCTACGGGCAGCATTGGGATGATCGGTGTATATATCGCTCCCGATCCTGGCGCCAAGAACGATCAGGCGAAAAAAGGAATCTTTCCATTTCCCGTCGCCGATTTCTTCGACAAGGGAATCACCATGGGAAGCGGCCAGGCTCCGGTCAAGAAGTACAACGAATATCTTCGGGACCTGATCGTCAGCGGAAGGGCCAAACCCAGCAAGATCGTGAGCCATCACATACGCATTGATGAGGCTCCCGACGCTTATGACAAATTCGACAAGCGCATCGAGGGCTATACCAAAATCCTGATCAAGTTCGGCGAAGAAAAAGCGGCTTGATTTGGCTGCGCTGTGAAAAAAATAGCGAGGTCGTGCAAGAAATGAAAGACACAGCCGAAGCAATCTCTCAATACGCGCTCGACCGTCGAAGAGTCCTCAAGACGGTCGGCGCAATGGCGGTAGCCGGCGGATCGACCTTAATAGGCGCTCCGAAAGTGGCCGCTGCGGGAGGTGGGTTTACCCAGGCAGAATCGATTGCGCGCGCCCAAGATCACAAAAAAAATCCCTGGAATAAAAATCAGATCGGATTTCAGCTTGCTCATGAGCAATTCACCGTTCCGCAACTCGTGGAATTCGGCGTCGCGGCAGAACAGGCCGGCTTCGATCTACTGGCCGTGAGCGATCATCTGCAACCCTGGCAGGCAAACGAAGGACATTCCGGACAGGCCTGGGTCACGATGAGCGCAATCGGACAGCGCACCCGACGAATCCGGATGGGAACAACGGTGACCTGCCCTACTTTCCGTTATAACCCCGCAGTTGTCGCCGAGGCTTTCGCTTCGCTAAACTTGCTTTACCCTGGACGCATTTTTCTTGGAATTGGCTCAGGAGAAGCACTCAACGAGGAAGCTGCGATTGGTTCCTGGCCAAAATGGCCGGAACGGTCGGAGCGTTTGATTGAAGCCTCGGAGATCATTCGGAAATTATGGACCGGCGAACAAATCGTTCATCCCGGAAAGTACTATCACGTAAACGCGAAACTTTATGATCCACCGGCAAGGAAAGTTCCCTTACTGATGGCGGGGAATGGACCCAAAGCCATGCGGCGGGCCGGACGATACGCCGACGGCCTCATCACCGATCCCAAGACCTGGAAAGAGAGTAAAGAAGAATTCGAAAAGGGAGCGCGAGAAGCGGGCAAGGATCCGAGCGAGATGCTCGTATTTATCGAACAATATGTCGTGGTAGGCGACAAAAAAGACGCGGAAATTGCGGCCAAATTCTGGCGTTTCGGGCCTAAGGCATGGAAGCCCTACTACAACATTCGCGATCCGAAGGTAATTGAGGAGCGCGCCAATGCCGAGATTCCCCTCGAAAAGGTATCCGAAGGCTGGCCGATCGGCACGGATCCCGAGGTCCACCTGAAGACCATCTCGGATTTATTTAAAAGCGGTGCCACGGGAGTTCATATCCATTCCGGCCAGCCCGATCAGAAGCGCGTCATCGACTTTTACGGAAGTGAGGTATTGCCAAGAATTAAAAAGGGCTTGAACGCGGCCTAAACCAATTGGTTTCTTCGCTCGTTCCTGGCGGAATCGCCAAGCAACTTCGTAATGCTCGCAGGGAAAAAAGAGCGTTATCGAGAAGCTGCCTTTCGCGAATGTCATTGTCCAATGCCATCAATCTTCGCCGTTCAAAAGCGATGGCGGCTTGGGCCTGAGCAATTTTATTGGCCATCTTCGATTTGTCGTTTTCAAACAAGGCTGCGATGTACAGATCTCTCCAGCCCTGATTGGAAGATCTTGCAGACGAAGAGCTAGCGTTCATACCATCTCTCCCGGGGGGCGCTACCCAGAGTTCTAGCGAAAAGCTAAGAATGCCTTTACCTAATAATTATCATTATCAAAGCTCGGCGGCGCTCAACAATCGGGTGAACACTGCATTTACTATTTCGTTAACTCCGCCTCGTTAGATATTTCGATCGTCAAGGGTTAAACGAAAATTCGTTGTACCATTCCTCTACGAATTCCTGAAACGCGAGCGTTCGCGGATGCATCTGAAGGTCTCTGAATCAGCCGACTATGGCACTTTCAACTTCACTTCCAGCTGCGGAGAGCGTTCCGGATCCGCTCGACAAGGACAAGGACAAGAATAAAAAAGATCATTCGATTGGAGCGACTCCCCACTCCGCAGGCACCAGTTTTCGCGTATGGGCTCCAATTGCCAAGGCGGTCGCGGTGATCGTTGAAGGCCGTGATGCTCAATTCCCGCTGCAGCCTGAACCCGGCGGATACTTCTCAGGGATTGCCCGCGACATACACGCGGGCAACCGTTACAAATTCAGTCTCGACGATGGCGAACCGTTTCCCGACCCCGCCTCGCGTTATCAGCCGAACGGTCCACACGGCGCATCCGAAGTGATCGACCCCACCACTTACATTTGGAGTCCGACCGAAGCAGGCTGGCCAGGGATTTCCATTGACGATCAAGTGTTATACGAATTTCATGTCGGCACCTTCACTCCAGAAGGCACTTTTCTCGCGGCCATCAGCCAGTTTCCTCGATTGCGCGAGCTTGGCATCACTGCCATCGAATGCATGCCGCTGGCGGAGTTTGCGGGCGCCGTTGGCTGGGGTTATGACGGAGTAAGCCTGTTTGCTCCTTTTCATCATTACGGAACGCCGGACGATCTGCGGCGCATGATTGACGCAGCCCATCAGAACGGGCTCGGTGTAATTCTGGATGTTGTTTATAACCATCTTGGGCCGGACGGAAATTATCTCGGCAAATATTCGTTGGATTATTTTTCGCGCTTCGATACCGAATGGGGCAATGCCATAAATTTCGATGGTGAACATAGCGATCCGGTGCGGCATTTTTTTCTCGCCAATGCCGCCCACTGGATCGGCGAATACCATTTCGATGGATTACGTCTCGACGCCACCCAATCCATCCACGATAACGGTTCGCATGGGGTCCACATTCTGAGTGAGATCAGGACGAAAGTTCGTGCGAGCGCTGGCAATCGCAAAACCATCGTTGTCGCCGAAAACGAGCCCCAGGATTCCCGCTTGATCCGCCCGCTCGAACAACACGGTTATGGTCTCGATGGAGTTTGGAATGACGACTTTCATCACAGCGCGGCGGTCGCGCTCACCGGTCGACGGGAGGGTTATTTCAACGATCATCTCGGACGCCCCCAGGAGTTCATCTCGGCCGCCAAATATGGCTATCTGTTCCAGGGACAATATTATTCATGGCAACATCAACCTCGCGGCACGTCCTCGCTGGGACTTTCGCCAAAAGCCTTCATCACATTTCTAGAAAATCACGACCAGGTCGCAAACTTTGGACGTTCCCTGCATTTGCGGCTGATTTCCAGCGCCGCGCGCTATCGCGCTGTGACCGCTCTGTGGCTGCTAAGTCCGGGCACTCCCATGTTTTTTCAAGGCCAGGAATATGGCTCGAACCTTCCTTTTTATTATTTCGCCGGACACTCAGGCGACCTTGCCGAAGCAGTCTGTGAAGGCCGTGAAAAGTTTATGCTCCAGTTCGCCAACAAGGACACTCCGGAAATGAAGGCCATCTTCAAGAATCCTAAAGATCCCGAAACGTTTCGCGAATCCTGTCTCGATCCGAAAGAGCAAAGCAGTCATCCGGAAATCACCATGCTTCACACCGACTTGCTCGAATTACGGAGGAACGATCCAGTGTTCAGGGCGCACGCAGGAGTATCGATCGATGGCGCGGTGCTGGGTGAAGCCTGTTTTGTACTTCGCT
Source organism: Terriglobales bacterium (assembly GCA_036271275.1). Classification (GTDB taxonomy): domain Bacteria; phylum Acidobacteriota; class Terriglobia; order Terriglobales; family Acidobacteriaceae; genus DATBAX01. The sequence continues at coordinate 7,600 of DATBAX010000349.1, read as the reverse complement.
ATTTGACTCCCACGAATAATAACGATCGTCTTTTAGTCATCAATCTAGGAACCGGGATTGACCTTCCTCATCTTCCCGAACCACTGGTCGCACCGCCAGCCGGCCATCAGTGGCAGGTGAAATGGTCGAGCGAGTCGCCGGCCTATGGCGGTTTCGGCGCGTCGGCCCCGGGACGATTTGGCGCCTGGCACGTTCCCGGCGAGTCGGCCCAGTGGCTTATACCCGTACCCGGGAATCATCCGTTGCCACCCGATCCGCCGAAGACTGGTTAAATGGTTGGAGCGCTTCAAACGTTCACGTCGAATCTGCAACTAATTACTAAGGAGAAACATGCAAATCTTTCGCGCTCCCGAACTCATCAGGACTGTCAAAGTCGATCAGACATCCTCTGAGCTGGATCGCGAATGGATTGTTACCAACGGCCTGGGCGGCTACGCCTCTGGCACCATCGCCGGCCTGAACACGCGGCGCTTTCACGGATGGTTGATCGCCGCCCTGCCGGCCCCGCACGGCCGCATGATGATGTTGAACCAAGTCGAAGAAACTCTTTGTATCGAAGACCGCAAATACCGTCTGACCGCTGACAATCTAAGTCAGGCTACGAATACCGATACCGTCAGTGTGTTTTTGAAAAACTTCCGCCTCGAAAACGGCTTACCGGTTTTTACCTACGCCGCCGATGAATTCGTTCTGGAAAAGCGTCTCTGCATGACGCATACGCAGAACACCACTTACATCACGTATCGATTGCTCGAGGGAAAAACTGCGCAACTTGATCTTCGTCCCGCCGTCGATATACGTCCTCATGAAGGGTTGCTGGAAGGTCCAAAGCATGAGGATTATTGCTTCAGCGCCGTATCGAGCGGCTATGAGCTGGTGGTAGCGAAAGACCTTCCGCCGCTGCGACTCGCGTGGTTGGGCGATGGAACGTCCTTTCGCCTTTCGCTCGAAAAGCTTAGCGATCTTCGTTACCGCATCGAGCAAAGCCGGGGTTACGACTGGAAAGGGAATCTGTGGAGTCCCGGGTGTTTCTCGGCGGATCTTTCCAAAGGGCACCCTGCTTCCCTCATCGCCACCACCGAGGATTGGGACCATGTCAACGCCCTTTCTCCCGAGGAAGCTTTTGCCGCGGAAGCCGAACGGCGTCGGCGTCTGTTGCGCGCCGCGCCTGAAGAAGCTCGGTCCGGAATTGCCGCCGAACTAGTCCTAGCTGCTGACCAATTCTTGATCAAGCCCGTCGGGCGCACCCGCGACACCGTGCAAGCTCACAGCATCGGCGATGAAGTTCGGACAGTGATTGCCGGTTACCACTGGTTCACCGATTGGGGACGCGACACCATGATCTCGCTCGAAGGCTTGACGCTCGCTACCGGCCGCACCCTGGAAGCTCAATACATCCTGCGCAGTTTTGCCAAATACATTCGCAATGGCCTCATCCCCAATATGTTCCCCGAAGGCAAAATCTCGGGTCTTTATCACACTGCGGACGCCACGCTGTGGTTTTTTCATGCCGCCGATCGATATATACAAGAGACAGGCGATACCGAAACGCTGGAAGTCTTATTGCCAAAGTTTCTCGACATCATCGATCACCATCAGAAAGGAACAGATTTCGGGATTGGAGTTGATCCATCGGATGGATTACTTCGCCAGGGAGCCCCCGGTTACCAACTTACGTGGATGGATGCCAAGGTCGACGATTGGGTGGTCACTCCCCGCCGCGGTAAGGCTGTCGAGATCAATGCTCTCTGGTACAACGCTCTATGCGTGACTGCCGGATGGCTTGAGACCGCGGGCGACACCGATCGCGCGAAAAGGTTCTCCACAGTCGCTTCCGATTTGTACGCCACCTTCAATGCGAAATTCTGGTCACCGGATCTCGGTTACTGCTTCGACGTTGTCGACAAAGAGGGCGGCGGCAATGACTCCTCGCTTCGACCGAACCAGATTCTTAGTATCTCTTTGCCGCACGCAATTCTTGCCGAAGACAAGTGGCAGGCGGTTGTCAACACGGTTCGGAAACAGCTTGTCACTCCCCTTGGATTGCGGTCGCTCGCGCCGTCCGATCCAAACTTTAAGCCCTACTATGATGGAGACTTGCGGGCCCGTGATGCCGCTTATCATCAAGGCACGGTTTGGGCCTGGCTTATTGGACCTTTCTTCGACGCCTGGCTTCGCGCCAATCCCACAGACTGGGAAACGGCCAAAACTTTCCTCTCGGGTTTTGACAGCGAGATGAGCGAATCTGGCATTGGCACCATCAGCGAGATTTTCGACGCCGAGCCCCCATTCAACCCACGCGGATGCATCGCTCAAGCATGGAGCGTCGCAGAGGTCCTGCGCTGTGAATTGAAACTGCGCTCTGGACTTCGAAAATCAAGCGCGAAATAGAAAAGCAGATTTCGCAGTAATGCGAGTGAAACAAGATCGGTATGGGTTTTCTTTGCGCTCTTTGCGCTTAAGAGTCTTTTCACAGTGCCGAAGAAAAATCAATCGAGACATGCTTTGGACTTCGTGGGAAAAATGCGGCAGCACTCCTCATAGCCGAAATTCACCAGCCCTCCAACTTTCGTGCCTGCAGGCCTCCAGTTTCATTTAGAGTATCCGGGTTACGTGCGGTTAGTGGAGGATCAATGAAGAATCCGCTTCAGTCTCGCAATCTTGTGAAGGGATCGGTTTCGCGGCGCAAGTTCCTCGGGCAAACTGCCGCGGCGGCGCTGGGCTTCACCATCGTTCCGCGGCATGTGTTGGGCGGCACCGGTTACGTTGCGCCCAGTGACAAGGTAAATATCGCATTCATCGGCGTCGGTGCCCAGGGCTTGCGTGTCATGCTTAATTTCCTGAAGCAACCTGACGTCCAGGGCATTGCTGTCTGTGACGTCACCAAATCCGCCGCAAATTATCCCCAGTGGGAGACGCATGAGTTCTGCAATTCTGTCCGCAAGTTGCTCGGCGTCGATACTGGCTGGGATTGGCTAAGCCCCGACCAGCCGCTTCAGTTAAGTCACACCCTCGCCGTGACCAGCGGAGTTGCCGGTCGCGAACCATGCCAAAAAATTGTGGATGGTTATTACGGCACTCAGAAGCGCTCCGGCGAATATCACGGTTGCTCGGCCTATAACGATTTCCGCGAGCTGCTTGAAAAACAGAAAGACCTGGACGCCGTCGTGGTGTGTACCACGGACAATCTGCATGCATCCGTATCCGCCGCGGCAATGAAGAAACACAAGCATGTTTTTTGTCAGAAGCCTTTGACGCATACCATCTACGAAGCGCGGCGCATCGCCGAAATCGCCAAAGAAACCGGCGTCGCCACGCAGATTGCGGTTGCCAACCAGGCATCCGAATCCACCCGCCAGCTTTGTGAATGGATCTGGGATGGCGCCATTGGCCCGGTGCGCGAAGTCTTGAACTGGTCGAGTCGTCCTTTCTGGCCGCAGGGCATCGAGCGCCCGAAAGAAACTGAACCGGTCCCCGAAGGTTTGGATTGGAATCTCTGGCTCGGCCCGGCCCCCGAACGGCCGTTCAATCACGCTTACTTACCATTCGTATGGCGCGGCTGGAGCGATTTCGGCTGCGGGGCTTTGGGCGATATGGGATCGTATAGTTTCGACACAATTTTTCGTGTCCTGAAACTGGAAGCGCCCTTAAGCGTCGAAGCAAGTTCCAGCGACAGGTACGAGGAAACGTATCCGCTGGCGTCGATCATTCGCTACAACTTCCCTGCCCGCGGTGACATGCCGCCCGTGAAATTTACCTGGTATGACGGTGGCCTGAAGCCTTCGCGTCCGGATGAGCTTGAGGAAAATCGGCCTATGAAAAACGATGCCGAGGAAGAAGATGAAGGCATGCTCTTCATCGGAGACCGCGGCAAGATTCTTTGTACTTTCAACGGCGGCAATCCGAAGATCATCCCCCAAAGCAAAATGGATAGCTATAAACAACCTCCGAAAACATTGCCTCGTTCCCCCGGCAACGAGCGAGAGTGGCTCGATGCCTGCAAAGGTGGCAAAGTGAAACCCGGCGGGAACTTTGAGTTCGAAGGCGTCGTCACAGAATCATTGCTTCTGGGAAATGTCGCATCGCGCATGGGACAAAGACTCACCTGGGACCATTCCAAACTCAGCGTCAACTCCGACATCGCGCAGAAATACGTTTCTCCGGAACGACGCAGTGGCTGGGAACTTTAGCAAGTATTTTCGCAATTAAGGAGGACCGATGGTCACGATTTCAAGAAGGGACTTTCTGAAAACTGCGGCAACATGTACCGCCGCCGCCGGATTTCTTTCTACAAGTTCTCTGCGGCTTCACGCTAATCCGCTCGGGATGCCGATTGGGTGTCAGACCTGGCCTGTACGGGAAATGATTGCCAAAGATTTTCCCGGCACCATCAAGCAACTGGCCGATGCCGGGTTCCAGACGATTGAACTGTGTTCCCCTGTTGGTTATGCCGATGATGGCTTTGGGGGTCTCGCAAAATATAAAGGTTCCGAGCTCCGCAAAATTCTGGGCGATGCCGGCGTCAGTTGCCTGAGTTCACACTTCGTCATCGAGGAGCTCAGACAGGATCAAGACCGCGCAATTTCCTGGGCGAAAGATCTGGGCCTGACGCAAATGCTGGTCCCGAGTCTCGGCGGTCCCAAGAATCCAACCATGGACGACGTGAAGCGGGCTGCCGACGAGTACAACAAAATGGGCGAGAAATCAGCCCAAGCCGGCATCCAGCAAGGCCTTCACAATGAGGGCTTCGAGCTCTCGATGGTTGACGGCAAACGTACTTACGATGTGCTGTTCAATCTTCTCGATCCCAAGCTGGTCAAGTTCCAGTTTCAGGTTTCGACAATCAGCAATGGTTATGACGCTGCTGAGTATTTCACGAAATATCCCGGACGCTTCATTTCAATGCACGTACAGGGATGGTCGGCCGTAACAAAACAGACCATGCCGGTTGGGCAGGACACTCTGGATTGGAAGAAGATTTTTGCCGCGGCGAAAATCGGCGGCATCAAGAATTACTTCGTCGAAATGAACCTCGACATGATGAAAGCCAGTGTTCCCTATCTCCACAATCTTCGGGGATAACGAAGCGTTCTTCTAGTCCGCAAGAATTGCATTCAGCATCTGCGCCAACTGCGTCTTCTGGCGAAGGCTGGCTGAGGAATTCTCGGCATCTGCCAACACCGAAAGCCGGTGAGCCAAAATCCGCACGGCAGTCTCCCGCGGCATGTAAATCGCATCCTGTGGAAGCATCAACTCCCAACTCTTGCGATCCCGCCAGCGCATGGCCCATGTCTGCACTTGCTGCCATTGTTTGGGATTCACGCGACCGTCCTCCATGGAAAGTAGCGCGGTAATCCTCACCTGCGCTTGCCCTTGGTGACCGTGGATCTTGACCGCCCGAACTTCAATTTGGCTGAATACGATCAGAGGCCGGTTGAGTTTGAACACGTCTACTTCACGCAGATCGTTGGAATCGGCGCTGAGCGCGTTGAGAATCGCCTGCATGACTTCTTTAGATTTAGGCTTGGCCGAATCGATCACTTGCACTTCCGGAAATTTGCTGTTCGCAGGATTCACATCAACCGACAACTTCGGTTCAGTATTCGGTGACGCGTCCAGAGTTGCGCGCGTCAGACTAGGAGCACTCGCCCTCTCCTGTCCCGCAACTTTCGCGTAGCGATAAAAGCGAGGCGCGCCCCGTTCTTTCCAGTATCCCGAGGAATACGATTCAACCCCGATCCCGGTACGCAATGAACTGAAGAAGGTGCTCTCCGCGGGATTCACCACAATCCCAACGTGCCCAGGCCACACCACTAAGTCACCGGCGTGAGGACGCGTTATCGATTGAAACTCATCGACTCCTGCATATAGGTCGGATGAGCTTGCGTAAGAGTACGGAAATCCGGCACGCTCGTAGACGGTATGCACCAGATGAGAGCAATCGAGCCGGGCCAGACCATTCTTGCGCGTCTCCAAAGCCGCGCCAATCACTGACAATCCCTCACTGGCATTCATCAATGAGGATTGCCGGGCGTCTGAGGATCTGGTCGCCTTTGATTCCAGCGCGTCCTGTTGCGCCGCCAGCAGTGCCGGGAGTAAAACCCCCGCCAGCAATAGCCCGACGCATTTTGCCTTCAAATACATGTCACTATTCTGATGCGCCTAACGCGATTCGCGGAGATTACAACAGTGCTATGCCGGTCGCACACCTGTAGAAACCAAGGGAACTGAGGATTACACAATGCCATGACTGAAGGATTTCCTGAATCCAACTACATGTATATACATCTATTACGGTATGAGCAGACTCCCAAATCTCCCCTGCCTGTGCGCCACCCTTCGCCGGACCACCCGCGCCCTGACGCAACTCTATGACGACGCCATCCGCCAGCAGGGCCTAAGCCTCACCCAGCTAACCATCCTGCAAGTATTTTCGCGCGCCGGAGAAATCTCCCAAGGTCAGCTGGCCGAAATCCTGGTCATGGACAGCACCACTCTCACTCGCACCCTGAAACTCATGACCAAACAAGGATGGATCTCCGAGCGCCGTGGCGCCGATCGTCGCGAACGCCTGCTGCGCATGTCGAAATCCGGAGAAGCCAAACTCACTCGTGCCACCCCGGCATGGGACAAACTCCAATCACGCCTGCGCCACCAACTAGGCGACCAGAATTGGAAGAGCCTCATGCAATTCAACAATCAACTTACCGACCTGATCACAGAAGGAGAAACATTATGAAAACCTATGCCAAACTCACCGCCGTAATAATCGCAGCCTGGTTTCTCTTCGCGCTATCAGCTTCATTGCTCCATTGGTTCAATAATGACGCAGGCCGCATCGGCGGCGCAGTCGCCGTGGCCGCGCTCGTGCCAGTCATCGTGTTCGCACTCTGGTTCGCCGTGTCGCCAACCTTCCGCCAATTCGCGTTCTCGTTGGACCCACAAATTCTGACCGCCGTGCAAACGTGGCGCCTCCTCGGATTCACTTTTCTGGTATCGCAAGCCCGTGGCATCCTCCCCGCCATTTTCGCGCTGCCCGCGGGATACGGCGACATGCTCATCGGCGCCACCGCCACGCTCGCCGCCTGGACGCTCGCCAATCCCGGCCGCCGCTACAGTTTCATTTTCTGGCAAGCGCTCGGCATCACCGACCTCGTCCTCGCCGTCGGCCTCGGCACTACCGCCCGCCTGCTCAGCCCGCACAGCACCTCCATGGCCGCCATGACGGTGCTCCCTCTAAGCCTCATCCCAACATTTCTGGTGCCGCTGTTTCTGATCCTCCACATAATCTGCATCGCCCAGGCTAGCGCCTGGAAATCCGCCGCCAGCAACGCCACTCAACGACAACCCGGACGCAGCGTGCCGCAATCGATCACGGCATAACGAGGATTTTCTCGCCGGACTTTACTAATGACGGCCGGGTGTCCCGTGTCTCGCCGCCGGTGCGAGACATGGGATTTAACGAAAGGCCAAGCGCCTGGGATATTCGGCTCCACTCAATGCAAACCAATCCGCACAATCCCCGAATCGTCATCTGGATGCGCAGCAAACGATCCCGCAACATTTCGATCCGAAGCGCTCCCTCACCCTTGTCATTCCG
>DATBAX010000348.1:0-2335 GCA_036271275.1 Terriglobales bacterium | reverse complement strand
CGAAGACCCGAAATACAGTGAAACGCCGTGCTGCACCACCCGATACCGTTCAAGAATTTGATCGAGGATCCGCAACGGACTTCCGCCATCGACCATGTAATTTTCGGAGATGATTTCGAACCAGTCGACCAAAGGTTTTTCAGAAAAGATGTGGTCGTAGTGTGGGACTCGCAGCCCGATACCGACACCATATTCGGTGAATGCGTTGAATCGGTTGGCCGACATCGCGAACTCCTGTTGTCAATCAACAAAGCAAAAAGGTGGAGGCTTGAACGATCGCAAGCCTCCAGTATCGATTGAAGCTAGACCATCGAAGGTGCTTTGGAGCCGTCGGTGGCGCAGCCGCCTTTCCCCTTGCAGCTGTTCTTGCCGGGGTGCTTGCCGCCGCCCTGGCCCTTACAATCGTTCTGACCCTTGCAAGCGTGCTTCGGCAGCGGCTGGTCCTGGACGTGGAGGATTCCGGCATGTGCCGAGGCCGTTGCGGGAGTAGGGGACGTATTGGAGGTTGCTTGGGCGTTCAAGCGGGCGCTAGTGCCGCTCATCATGCCCGCAAATGCGGCGGCAAGCGCGAGAGTTTGGATGGATTTGGTGTTCATGGTGGATGACCTTTCGTTGGTTGGGCCGCGCACCGTGTGCGCCGGACGTTGGACGTTGTCGGGACTTCCAGACCGGTGCCCGTGAGTTTTATTGCAAGACTAGGTGGGTGAAAACCCTTCCTCAGCTTGCATGTTTGAAAGGATTGCCCGACAAAGGTTACAAGCTTTTCTGTGCCTCTTCCGATCCAGTTTGTCTGAAGGTGTTTAGCAATCGCCGCCGTTCGCCCGCAACATCTCTATCGCTGTGTCAGCTGCTGCAACAAGCATTCCAACCGTCTTCGCCTTGAGCCAATTGCGTCGCCGTCAGCGGAGCGTCTTTATGTTTTATGTAATGAGAAATGATGCCTGCCAGAACAAGTTCCTGGGATTTAACAGAAGGAGCGATGGGACTTTCATTCAACGAGTTCTTTTTGGCGTATGCGTATTCTTTCCCTGCCCGCGAGTTGAATATCCGACGCGGCTCTGGTGCTGCGGGTTACAGCATTTCTTAGTACAGGCACGTCCCGAGTGAAAACCTTCCGGTTGCGCCGCTAAACTTCCTCAAAGTCATCGATCTTCATTTTTCCCTGTAACGATCGGATCACGCTACGCTCTAACGGTGCGGAGAAGAGTCCGCCATGAAGACGCGAGCTGCGGTCAGTGATGAAAATGTGCCATGGAACGAGGAGCAACGTATGCTGAAACATTTCCTCTGTTATTACTCCCTTGGCGTCGAAAAGATCTCCTTGCTGCGGTGGCCATTTCTGCTCGCGGTCCGACTCTACTGGGGCTGGCAATTCGTGCAAACCGGATGGGGCAAGTTGCACCACATCACCAGGACTGCCGGATTCTTTATGAGCCTCAACATTCCGTTTCCCGCGACCAGCGCCTACCTCGCTTCCGGGATGGAGTTATTCGGCGGCCTGCTTCTCATTCTTGGACTTGCTTCCCGCTTGACCGGACTGCTGCTGGCGTTCGACATGCTCGTCGCCTACTGGACAGCCGACCACGGCGCGCTAGTTTCTATCTTCTCCGATCCCGGTAAGTTCTACGCCGCCGACCCTTATACCTTTCTCTTCGCATCGCTGATGGTGCTCATTTTGGGGGCGGGTTTATTTTCGGTAGATGCACTCATCGCGAAGCGTTTCAGCCGGCTGACTACCATCGCGCCGTAGCGGATGGAGTTGACAGAGCGTTGGTCGATACGTTCGAGGTCCCGCTGCAGGATCGCTTTCAAGTCACTGAGGAAGGTGCATCGGAATGCCTGATCTATTCCCATGAGCATGCAGAAAGCCGCAACCCTGGCCGTCTTCAGCCCAGCGCCAAACTTTTCTCGCTGGATGATCAGCAAGAAATGCTCGACGTGTTCGTCTCATCTGAGGCGGAGCGCTACCTTCTCGAATCAAAAGGAACATCTCAGTGAACCGCCTATCGAAATACGTTCTTGCCACGGCCCTTTTTGCAGGTACGGCACAAGCCGCGCCGCTGCCTTCGACCAACGCTACGACGACATATCACCGCGTACAGGTCGACGGCGTCGGGATTTTCTACCGGGAAGCCGGCCCAAGGGACGCCCCAACCATCGTGCTCTTGCATGGTTTCCCGTCGTCTTCGCGCGAGTTTGACACGCTCATTCCCTTGCTTGCGACAAAATATCATCTGATCGCTCCGGATTATCCCGGATTCGGTCTGAGCGACGCGCCCTCGCCGACCGCCTACACTTACACATTCGATCATCTTGCCCAGACGATGAGTGATTT
>DATBAX010000347.1:0-2122 GCA_036271275.1 Terriglobales bacterium | reverse complement strand
AGTTCAACAATCCGTCGTGGAATCTTGATGTACTCGGCATAAGCGCCGTTATTGAAGAGCAGATCTTCACAAAGATTGGCTTGATGCTTCGAGCAATAGAAACACATCTGGCAGGGCGCGGAATTGAGGGCCACCACGCGCATGCCTTTTTTGAACGAGCGAACGCCGGGGCCAACTTCTTCAATCACGCCGGCCAGTTCGTGTCCGAATAGCGCAGGGGGCACAATCATGCGGGCGTGGTAGCCTCGCTGATAGACCTTCAAGTCGGTGCCGCAGGTCAACGCCACTTGCACTTTGACCAGCACTTCGCCTTCCCCAACCCGTGGGATGGGAACGCGTTCAATCTTCACGTCCTCTTTACCGTAGAGGACTGCCGCTGTCATTTTTCCGTTCACTCTGGGTTTCCTTCCCGAATCCGCTGAGAAGACATACCTGGTTGGACCACAATTTTCATGGAATCCGCTTTAGGATGGGCGGCCAGTTCCAACGCTTCCAAACCGTCCGACAAAGCAAAGCGATGACTGATCAATTTTTCCAGATCCATTTCGCGTCCCATGACAAACTTTACCGCCGCTTCCTGCAAATCGACCGATGCACTGTACGAACCGAGCAAAGTCTTCTCGTCCACACAAACCGCCGCGGGATCGATGGTCGCTTCCCCGTGAACCGTCTGCGCAAATAACAAAACCCGCCCGCCCGGACGAACTGCATCCATCGCAGTACGGATCAGACCGTTGCCCCCAACGGCCAAAATTGCTGCGTCCGCGCCCCGGCCTTCGGTCTGCTTGCGCACTTCCTGCACTACGTCCGCGCGCGAAGCATTGACTGTATTCGTTAACCCGAGTGTTATTGATATTGTAAGCCTCTGCTCGTATAAATCGGAAGTTATTACCGAGGCCCCTGCCTTTTGGGCCAATGCGCTCAATATGATACCGATAGGCCCCTGACCAATGACTAGAACGGTTTCGCCCTTGGTGAGCCGTAAAGCTTCAATCCCCTTCATGCAAGTATTGACCGGCTCGACGAAGCAAGCTTGCTCGAACGAAACGTCATCGGGGATAGGAACTGTCCCGCGATCGACGATCCAGTCCATCACTCGAACGTACTCCGCGAAGCCGCCGCCGGATGGTTCAAAGCCCGCCGTAACTCCAACTTTTTTGTAAGTCTCACACTGGGCGAAAGTTTTGTGCTGACAGTAAAAACACTCACCACACGGAATGTGATGAAAGAAAATCACGCGGTCGCCGGGTTTGAAATTCTTCACGCCGTTGCCGACGGCAGCGACCGTGCCGGATGTTTCGTGTCCGAAGATTCGTGGCGCCGAATGCGAGCCAGTAGCGATTTTCTTCAGGTCCGTTCCGCAGATGCCGCAGGTGTGAACTTTTACCAATAATTCGCCGACCCCAATCGCGGGGACTGCGACCGTTTCCAGCCGAATGTCATTCAGGCCGTGATAGACGGCAGCCAGCATGGTCGACGGAATCGCCTGCTTTAATTCATCGACCGCAAGTTGATCTGCCATAGCCATCTTCAAACCCGAGCTTTCAGGATTGGATGCGCCTCAACCCTGGAATTATCCAATTCTTCTGTTGTATCTTTCAACCGGGCTGCCAAAAACTTGCACAGGGCCTTGGCTGCAAGAGAGCTGTTTTTCCACAGCCTGATCACCCGCATCCAGAGCCAGGGCCGGAGCGCTACAAATGCCGCAAATTTGCCGGTCCGGAACTGTCCATCCATGCTGATGAATCGCTCCATCGACGGCAGCTCGAAATCGACTTCGTCTGAAATTACTTTCACAGCGGAAAACGCTACTCGGCGTGCCTCTGCGCCTTTGGCCACCGCGGCAGCTTCCATATCGACCGCCTGCGCCCCGTAGGATTTCGCCAACTGCTTTTTCTGCTCGATGCCGGCAACCGTGGCAACGCTTACCAACACGCCCTCGCCAGGCAGGCCAAGCACGACGCGGCTTCCATCCTGCGCATCGATCACTTGAGCCGGCGTCATAATCGCGCCCACTTTCCAGAAATGATCCAGCGCTCCGGCAAACCCAACCGACTCAATCTTACTTGGCTTGTACAAAGCAATCACTGCTTCGGTGGCACGCCGAGCCGCTTGCGCCCGA
>DATBAX010000346.1:0-4023 GCA_036271275.1 Terriglobales bacterium | reverse complement strand
CTGAGAGTGTAGTTGAGGAGTCGGGGTGTTCCCGTCGCTCAGCATGACAAGGTTATTTTTGTGGCTTGTGACATCCATCACATCAAATCCCTCAGTTTCCTGTCATCCTGAGCGTGGTGGAAGGACCCCTACCCCCTCATGCGAACCCGGCGATCGTATTGCGTGTACATCATCGGAAGCCGCACGGGAACGCTTTACATCGGCGTAACTGGCAACTTGAACAAGCGCATCTTCCAACACAAATTTGAGCACATCGAAGGATTTACAGAACACTCTGAAGTTCATCGCCTGCTCTACTGGGAGTCCTACGATGATGTGCACCGAGCAATCGGACGTGAGAAGCAACTAAAAGGCTGGCGTCGCTCCAAGAAAATCGCGCTGATCGAATCACAAAATCTTCAGTGGCTGGATTTGAGCAGTGAGTGGTACCCACATATGAAAGAGTGTGCCGATAGTAGGGGTGCTTCGACTCCGGAAGACCGGTCTACGACCGCTCTTCCTCCGCTCAGCATGACAGGGAGTAAGAGTTGGGGTGAAAAGTGAAATAGTTGATCTGCCCTCTAGTTTTTTGCCTCACACCCTCCCCCCTGTCATCCTGAGCGTAGTGAATGCTTCGCGAACGCGAAGCATTCACGGAGTCGAAGGACCCCTACTCCCTCCACCGAACCGTTTCTCCCACCACATTCTTCACAGCTCTCCACAGCACTGCTCCGGTATATTCTCAAAAGCACCCCATGACCGAAGCATCCGACTTCAAGGAAATCGTTAAGCAGCAGGCCGACATCGTTCGGGTGGTCGGCGACTACGTCAAGCTGCGCAAGGCGGGAGCCCAGAATTATTCGGGACTCTGTCCGTTTCATGGGGAGAAGACGCCGTCGTTTTCCGTTCACGCCACGCGGCAATTTTTTCATTGTTTCGGCTGCGGAGTTTCGGGGGACGTATTCGCGTTTGTTCAAAAAATCGAAAACATTACCTTTCCCGAGGCAGTGCGAGCAATCGCGCAGAAGCTGGGCATCGCGATGCCGAAGGTCACCTATAGCAGTCCGGTGGAAGCCAAAGAAGCTCAGATGCGGACGGTGCTGCTGGAAGTCCACGAAAAGGCCTGCGCATTTTTTCAAGAGTGTCTGCGGAGGCCTGACGGAGCACACGCGCGCGAATATCTGGCCGGACGCGGCCTGGATGAAGAAACCATCAAAGCTTTCCGCATCGGTTACGCGCCTGATTCGGGATTCTTGCTGCGTGATCGGCTAAAGAACGAGTTCCCCGAAGAAGTGTTGCGAGAGAGTGGCTTGTTTTCGTGGAAGGAAAGCGCTCAACCGTCAGCAGTCAGCCCTGACCCAAACGCAAGGTCCCTCGACTCCGCTCGGGATGACAAGAATGATGGGGAGCGGCAGGCTCCGCTAACGGCCAACGACCAACGGCCAACGGTTCCTATCGCCATGTACTCCAAATTCCGCAACCGCGTCCTCTTTCCCATCGCCAACGAAACCGGACGCGTCATCGCCTTCACCGGACGCACCCTCGCCACCGACGAAAAGGCCGGCCCGAAATATTTGAACTCGCCGGAAACGGCGATCTATTCCAAAAGCCGGGTACTCTTCAATCTCGACCACGCCAAAGAAGCCATTCGCAAACTCGATTACGCTATCCTGGTTGAAGGACAAATGGACTGCATCGCAGTCTTCGCCGCCGGATTCCACAACGTAATTGCCAGCTCCGGCACGGCTTTTACCGAACTGCAAGCCAAGCTGCTGGGACGCTTCAGCAAAAACGTAGTCGTAAATTTCGATCCCGACACAGCCGGCGCCAAAGCCACCGAACGCACGTTGGGTCTTCTCATCGAAGAAGAATTCCAAATTAAAGTTCTGACGCTCGAAGCCGGATTCGATCCTGATCTCTTCATCCGTCGCAAAGGAAAAGATGCGTATGCGGGTGAGCTCAAGAAATCTCAAAAATATTTCGACTATCTGATCGAATCCGCGCGCGCCAAATTTTCCACCCGCAGCGCCGAGACCAAAGTAAAAGCCGTTAACTATCTTCTCCCGCACATTCAGCGAGTGCCGAGCCGCATCGTCCGCGACGAACTGGCCCACGAAATCGCGCAGCGCCTCGGCATCGATTCTTCCGTCCTTCGCCAGGAACTCAAACACGCCGCCGGAAGCCGTTCCACTGCCACGGTCAAGGCCGCGGCCGAAGCCCAAATGACCGACGCCGAAAGAATTCTTGTTCGCGCTCTGGCATCGGCCCGCGAGCTCCTGACATCTGAACAACATCTCTCCGGACGCGATGGCGCCGAAGAGGACTTCGATCCCGCCCGACAGGCCCATTTCGTCCTGAAGACCGAGCGGTTCCATATCGGGCTAACTTCGGAGTCTCTGGTAGAGGTCTTTCTGAACGCCGGAGAGGAATCTGCCGATGTAATGCAATTGCCGATGTCCGACGGCGACAGGAGGTTACTAGCGTCGGTCCTGATGTCCGAACACGAGGAGTTGACTGCCGAGCTGCTGGAAGAGGCCGTGAGTGCTCTGCGCCGCCGTCAGCTCGAGCACCGGCAAAGAGTCATTAAGACCCTTATTGCCAACGCGGAACACACCAAAGACCTGCCAACTTTGACCAAACTGGTCCAGGAAAAGCAGCAAATCGACCGCGAACTGGCCAGTTAGGGATTTTAGTCAATTTTCGTGACAAAACCCCCTGAAACTTGGGGACTCTGAGAAGCATCTAAGTAATACAGGCAAAATGGGTTTGCTGTAGCGGAACGGGATGGGAAATGGCCGGAAACGGGAAAACGGCCGGGATCTGTGCTAAACTTCTAAGGTTTGCGTCGGCATAGCTCCGCCATTCCACGCTCCCAACTTCTGAAAACAAAATTCCCACGTCCCCTTCACCGGAGACGCTTCGAGGATAATCCGTCTTGGCTCTAGAAGACAAGTTCGACGAACTTAAAAAGCTGATCGATACAGGTAAAGAGAAGGGATATCTGACCTATGACCAGGTCAACGACCTTATCCCGCACGACGTGCATTCTCCCGAGGACCTGGACGATCTGCTGACCACCATTGGTACGCAGGGAATCGATGTGCTGGAAGGCCCGAAACTGCCTTCCTCCGCGCTCGATAAGAAATTCGACGATGAGGAAGCCGGCGAGGATGTCGAACTCGACCTCACGCCCGGCGCACTCGAAAAAACCAACGACCCCGTAAGAATGTATTTGCGGGAAATGGGCACCGTGCCCCTGCTCACCCGCGAAGGCGAAGTTGAAATCGCCAAGCGCATTGAGCGCGGACAACTGCGCGTGCTCAAGGCAATTTCCCGTTCGCCAATCGTGATCCACGAATTGCTTTCGATGGGTGAGGACCTCAAAAAGGGCGTCCGCTCCATCAAGGAAGTGGTCACGTTTGACGAGGAAGAGATCACGCAGGAAATTCTCGATGCTCGGCTGAAAGAATTTACCGGCAAGATCGACGACCTCAACAAAGCCTACAAAAAGTCCGGACAGCTTCTGGAAAAGTTCGCGGCTGTTTCCCAGAAGAAGCGTCCCAAGGACTATCGCCGTTACCGCATCGCGCTCGCTCGGTCGATTGTGGCTGTGTCGTTGTGCGTCCGCAAACTCGGCTTTACCAACAATGAACGCAAGCGCCTGATCGAACGCGTCAACAAAACGGTCGATACCATGCGCTCGCTCGACCGCCAGTCGCAGAACCTGGAAAAAAAAGCGGAGGCCACGCGCAGTGACGACCAGCGCAAGGACTACCGCCGCCAGGCCCGCGCCATTCATGCGGAGCTGGAAAAGCTGGAACTGGAAGCGGGCGTTTCCTTCCCGGAGCTCAAGCGCACGCAGCGCGAAGTTATCCAGGGAGACATGGACGCCGAACAGGCGAAGCGTGAGCTGATTGAAGCGAACCTTCGGCTGGTGGTTTCCATCGCCAAAAAATACACCAACCGCGGATTGCAATTCCTGGACTTGATTCAGGAAGGCAACATCGGTTTGATGAAGGCCGTCGACAAGTTCGAATATCGCCG
>DATBAX010000345.1:0-5644 GCA_036271275.1 Terriglobales bacterium | reverse complement strand
CCACAAGCTGCAGGCCCCGGAACCGCTAAAACCCACCAACCGCTATGGCTCGCCCGAGGCTTCAATCAAGCACTTCGTCGAGAGCCGCCAGCAGACCATTGACTTCCTAAAACAGCACGACGATCTGCGGACCCATTCCATGGAAGGGCCCACGGGAAACAAGTTGGATGGATACCAGTGGATACTTCTGATCGCGGGCCATAGCGAACGCCATACCAAGCAGATCAATGAAGTGAAAGCCGATCCGAATTTCCCTAAGAAATAGTCAGACCTACTGACTCAGGCATGGAGACGCAGCCCACTGCGTCTCCATGCCGCCTCTCTTTTCGCGTACACTTTTACGCGTACTGATTTAGATCATTTTGAAGACCCTCACTCACATTTTTTCCCGTTATACCGCCATTATTTGGGCATTCCTGAAGCCTTTGGGTGCGTGGGGAGTTTTTCTTGTGGCGGCAATCGATGGCAGCTCGATCGGCCTGCCTGTGGACGCAACCGTCATCGCGTATGTACTCACGGATCGTCCTCGGTTTCTGCTTTATGTATTCATGGCGGCGGCGGGTTCGACTCTTGGAAGTATTGTGGTCTACGTGATCGGATACAAGGGCGGAGAAGAATTGTTGCGCAAACGCATCTCACCCGAGCGCTTTGCGAAAATTCATAACGCGTTCGACCGGCATCCTTTTTGGAGTTTGATGTTTCCGGCGATGCTGCCCCCGCCGACTCCGTTCAAGCTTTTCGCTTTGGCCGCGGCGGTCTCCGAGATGAGATTTAGTCACTACCTGCTGGCGATTTTCTCGGGGCGATTTTTGCGCTTCCTGATACTGGGATTACTGACATTGAAATATGGTCCCAACGTCGTTCACGTTTTGGGGGAATTGGTGCGCCGGCATTTTTATTGGGTTTTGATTGTGATTGCGGCGGGGATTGGAGTTTGGCTGTTAGTGCGTAAATCTCAAAATGGCGATCCCGATACGGCGAAGGCATGAGGCGGGAAAGCGTAGGCTCTTTAGAAGATTTGTTTCAGGCGTCGCCTTTAGTGTTTGCGGAAAACTCGATGCGCGGACGGGAAAAGCTCGTGTAAGGAACACTTCAGTGCGGTATGCGCCGCCGCGAGAGAGCGGGCCTTGCAGTCCCGCGTTCCGGAACGATACGCGATTCACGCGGCGCTGAAGGCGCCGCTCTTCCACGGTACTCAATGCTTTCGATCAGCGCGCCAACTCGGTACAGAAGCGATTGCAGAGGTTGAATCGGAGTTACGCGGACGCGGTGTGGTCTCCGTGCGCGCCGTCAATGCCGAGTACATACAGTAGGCCCGGAGTGGCAAACATCGCGGCGGTGAAGAGCAGATCGCCTTCAATGGCTGGGCGGAAAAACGGCAGGCCCAGGGTATAGGAAGTCATCAAGCCAGCCCAGGTGTGCGGATACATCGTCCCACCGGCCCAGACTGCGAAGTTGCTTAGCAGGAAGAATGACGTGGAGCTGGCCAAAGCCGCACCGATCACCGGCAACGGTTTCGCATTCTTCCGCAGATTGGTTCCCAGCCACAGAACGGCCGCATACCACGCCCAAGTTACGTAGTGGTCCCAAGTGAACGGATAGGTATAAACAAACTTGGTGAGGACAATGTCCGAGACAGCCAACAATGCAAAGGGAACCCATAGCTGGCGGCGCGATCCGCGGGCGCCAAAGAAAAGCAGCGCCCCGACAACCGGGGTGAAGGACCACGGATGTGGCAGGAACCGGATAGCAACAGCGAATACGATAAACAAATATGCCAGCATGAATCACCTCGGTAAATCTGAGTAATGATTGTGGCCCGTAGGAGGGGCCGCGTCAAGTGCATGCGGCCAGCCGCGCACTCATGAGCCTTATCGGTGCTTAGGCAATGGCATAAGTTCCGGCACGTACAGACCGGCAACATGATGGGCAAGCTCGTCGGGAGTTGCCCCGGCTATGTTGGTCAACACCACGACCGATAATTTGTCGTCCACATATCGGGATATCTGGGTGGCAAATCCCTGCCATTCGCCTTCGTGTTCGATGACGCGGTGGCCGCGGATGTTATCGATGAACCAACCGAAACCATAATTATCCGGATTAAGGCGGCCGTCGTTTAGCTTGGCGATCGTCCACATCTGCTGGAGACCGGAAGCCTTCAACAACTTTTCGGTATTTAACGCGGCGTCCCACTTGGCCAAATCGAGGATGGAGAAATACAGACTTCCATCCGCCGTGGTGTTCAGTGAAGGCGCAACCCATTCCTGGTTTTTCAATTCTCCTTTGAGCAGCCGATAGCCGGCGGCCCGGTTGGGAACAATGTCGGCCTCGCTGATGATCCGGGTCGTGGTCATACCCAATGGACGGAAAATTCGCTCCTGCAGAAAATCGCCGTAAAACTCGCCGGTGACCTGATGAATGAGAATGCCGATGGTCAAATATCCAAGGTTTGAGTAATCGAATTTTGTACCGGGAGGATATGCCAGCGGAATGCCTTCGACGATCTTCAACATTTCAGCTTCGGTGTGGTCCCGGCGGAAGTTGTAGTTTTTAGGATAGTCGGTGAATCCGGCGGTATGGCTTAGAAGCTGGCGAACAGTAACTTGTTTCCAGGCCGGAGGCGCATCTTTGAAATATTTCGTCAGCGGATCGTCGAGAGCGACTTTTCCCTCCTCCACCAGCATCATCACGGCAGTTGCGGCAAATTGTTTGCCCATCGATCCCGATTGGAAAACAGTCTCGGGCTTGACCGGAACCTGTAGTTCAACGTTGGAGAAGCCGTAGCCTTGGGCCTGAACGATCTTGCCATCACGCACCACCAGCAAAGCCAGACCAGGGATGTGCTGTCTGGTCATTTCGGCTTGAATGTATTCATCGACCTCGGCGGGAGCAGATTGTGCTACAGCGGCAGCAGCCAGCAACAGGGAGAACGCGATTTGTGAAACGCAAAAAGTTTTGATCATGGTAGGGACCGCCGCCGATGTCCGAAAATCTCCGCCACAACGTGCAAGTTGCCATTTAACTCCACACCTGCGGAAAGACTCTTTTTTACCCCGAACTGCGGAGAACCATACCTGAGATCGATAAAGTGCACGATGTATCCCGGTTGCGGAGTTTGAATGGCTTCGGTTTCAGCAACGGGATACTGCGCCCAATCCAAATACACATGTCCAAGCCGCGAATTCTTGGCCGCGAGCGTAATCGGAGTTTCCTCGGGCTTGTAGACGATTTGCATTTCTGCATTGGGATCGACCTCGGGCTGCAGCGAATCCACGAGCGTTGTCGCGTAAAAATTCCGGGTCTCCACCACTCCATTCCAGGCAAATGGATTCCACCAATTGGGATAAGCAGACGCCCGGATGGGTTCGGCCTTTTCATACACATACGCTTTCAGCGCATTCACCGCCCGGCGATGCTGGTAGTCGCGCACCCCCCACACCGCAAGTACGCCGAATAACGCCAAAGTTGCGCCGATCCTCCCGGCAGGGACCTTTGGCCTCACCCCAAGCTCTCGATCCACCAGCGAAAAGAATGTGGGCACGAGCAGCCCAGCTACTAGGACCAGCCAAAGAAAAGGGTCCGCAATAAAAACAATGTCCCAGGAATACCATTTTTCAGAAAAAGGCCAGAAGGGACGCACACCATAATTATTGGTGAAATCCAACAGAATATGCGTCAGGCCGGCGAGGTAGGCATAAACGAACAGCAATCCCCATCGTGGAGGCAGGGCCGAATTGCTCGCCTTCCGCCCGCGCAAATGCCAAATCAAATACATAAAGCCAACCACAAGCCCCGACATCAGAAAAAGACCAAGAAACGAATGCGTAAATCCGCGATGATGGGCGAATCCAAATACAGGGTCCTTAAACTGGCCCAACATATCGAGATCGGGGGCCTCCGCTGCCAGAGCCATCGTGGCAGTAGCCAATGCGGTTGTTCGATTGAATCCGGCGCGTCCCAGACAGGCGCCAGTCAGGAAGTGGGTGATAGGTTCCAAGGGATATTTCTAACACAGGTATGGGTTAACTTTTGCGGCACGAGTAATGTAAAAACTTCCCGAATCAAACGTGCCGCGAATTCCTGCATACTGTACTGGCTTCGATATCTGCCCGGGCACTTAGCGGGTCTCGCCCGGCAGGCTGTTGAAGAGCGGACAAAACTCCATGACCTCTATCCCATTCCCAAAGAATTTCTGGTGGGGTGCGGCCACTGCCGCCTATCAGGTCGAAGGCGCCTGGAACGAAGATGGTAAAGGTGAATCGATCTGGGACCGCTTCTCGCATACCTCCGGCAAAATCAAACATAGCGATACAGCCGATGTCGCATGCGACCACTACCATCGCTATCTGGAAGACATTGCAGCGATGCGGGAAATGAATCTGAGCAGCTACCGGTTTTCCATCGCGTGGCCTCGCATTCAACCGTCGGGTTCAGGGACACCCAATCCAAAAGGAGTCGATTTTTATAATCGTCTGGTGGATGCGTTGCTCGCGGCGAAAATTCGTCCGTTCGTGACGCTTTATCACTGGGACTTACCGCAGGCGCTGGAAGACGCCGGAGGATGGCCGAACCGCGACACGGCCGCTCGCTTTGGGGATTATGTAGAAATCATGGGGCGCGCACTCGGTGATCGCGTTTCCGATTGGGTGCTGGTCAACGAACCGATCGCATTCGCCAGCAAGGGCTATCTGGATGGCATCCACGCGCCGGGGAAAAAAAGCATTCACGATTTTCTGCGGGCCACGCACACGGTAAATCTGGCGCAGGGAGCAGGATTCCGCGCGCTGAAGGCAATCCGTCCGAATGCTCGTATCGGATCGGCATTTAGCATGTCACCCTGCGAACCGGCGACTGCCTCCGAGGGAGATAAAATTGCCGCCGAACGAGCTCATGGCATCACTAATCTCTGGTTTCTCGAACCGGCGTTGCGCGGGAAATATCCCGAGGCTTTCCCAATATTCCCAGGCTTTCTAATGGGCATGAAATCCGGCGACATGGAAAAGATCCGAGCGCCACTGGATTTTATTGGCATCAATCTTTACTACCGCACTCTGGTTTCCGCGCCCAGCCTGAAAGAACGCACATTGGACCCAAAATTCTGGCTACTACCGGCAAAGATGTATCCCGCCAGGCAGGGCGCGCAAACTGATCTCGACTGGGAAGTCTGGCCCAAAGCGCTCTACGACATCGTGATGCGCATCACGCGCGACTACAACCGGCCATCGATTGAGATAACCGAGAGTGGCTGTTCCTATAACGATGCACCGGGCCCGGACGATACTGTTCATGATTCACGTCGAATTGCATATCATCACAGTTACTTAACTGAACTGGCGCGAGCTATTCATGATGGTGCCGACGTTCGCGGCTACCATGCCTGGAGTCTGCTGGATAACTTTGAATGGGAAGAAGGGTTCAGTCAGCGATTTGGGATGACCTACGTGGATTTCGCTACTCAGAAACGAACAATGAAAGATTCGGGAAAATGGTACGCAAAGGTGGCTGCCGCCAACGGCCTACCGGTTGAGCATCATTGAAACAATCTGATCACTTCTGCGTCATCACCAGCTCGCCGTTTTCCACTTTCATTCCGCCGACGCCATCCGGGAGCTTCATTCGGTCGTGCTGTTCGGCCAGTTTTTTC
>DATBAX010000344.1:0-5357 GCA_036271275.1 Terriglobales bacterium | reverse complement strand
GACTGATAAACGACCGGATTCGCCTTGAAGATCTGCGACTGACACGGCAAAGTGCACGCGAAAAAAATAGGTACAATCGCGAAAAAAGACAAACTTTCGTAAGACCGTGGAATACCCCAGCGGGTGAGATGACTTAAAAGGTTTCGCTTCAACATAATTTTCTCTCGCGACGTAGACGGGTAGCTGGATTATCCCAACCCACCGTCAAAAAAAACGAACTGAAGCCGGACTCTGACTTGATTCGCGGTCGGATAATAGCCTTTTCAGCGCCTTTGGTCAATACGGGCTGGAAACGGGCTGGAAGCTGGAGTTCGCCGCCGGGGTGGGTGTTTGGCTTAAACAGTTGAGGGCGCGCCCCTGCCCAGCGGAAAGATGTAATGGCATATGGCCTTGCCCGCGCAGGAAGGATGACGCCTCGCCAGAAAACGCGGCTCTCTTCGACGCCGTTATCAATCGATTCTGCTGGGTTCCCGAACCGAGTTGTTAGTTGATGTAAACAGGCGTGGCTGTTGAAAAACTCCATTTCGTTAAAACAGCGGAAATTTGGGGGATACTAAATGTACGGGAAAACCTAGAACGTCGTTTGTAGGGCATCCTATTGCAAAGTTTTTTCAGCCAGTTTTCGGTGAACGAGTTTTTCAACAGCCACAGGCAATTTCACCAACTATCACCCAAAAGCAGTATTGTTGGTGAGAATGCGATTTTTCGCCAATTATTGGGGGACTGCTCGAAGTTCGGGAGCATTCTCGGCTGCTACAGATAACGGGGCACCGGAGCAGCCGGGAATTTGTGTTCCTGATATGCCACTAGTCCGCGCCTTGGACTGGTGAGATCGACGTTTCCCAGGCAAGCAGCAGGGCTCAGATTGGGGCCGACGTTTAGGCGAACATCGGCGCTGGTCACAGAATGGTCACAATAAAACGACCATCTTGGTGAGTTAAGTTGTTGATTGAAAAATGGTTTAGGCCTGAAGAATCCAGCCCTGAAAAGGCTGGCGTCGGCGGTTCAACTCCGTCCCTGGCCACCATCGTTTTGTTAAACTTAGCATCTTTGCAATCCGCCTTTTGCTTCCTCTTGGCTTCAATGCAATCGCCGGCTCAATTTGCCTGCAGTCTACGACTTTCTGCTGCGACTCGCGAATGAATTGCTCGTGAATATCCAGAGTCTTCGATTTGCGAAGTACCGATCTTCATTCTGAGCCCATGAAGCGAGCTGATATACAAATCGTGACGACGATGAGCAATCCCATCGTAGCTGGTAGCATCAGGACACCGATCCCGGCACATTCATGGTTGCAAATTATATTCGGCGGCTGCTAATTGTTTTTGTCCTCGCCTTCATGGGCGTTGTGTCTTCGGGCAGAGGACAATCCAGAAGCCCTGACGGGCATGCGTCTTCGCAAGCTACCGCGCCGCAAATGGTGAGCGAGCCTACTGGCGCGGCCCGCTGCCTGACTTGCCATCGTTCCGAAGTCGATGGCTATAGTCGTTCCGCTATGGCGCACTCCCTGCGCCATGCCGGCAACGAGCCGGATGGTACGGTCAACGCGACGAACGCAAAAATCACCATGCACTCGTCCGCAACTGGATACTGGCAGGATTGGCAAAGTGGCGCCGACGCAATTAACTATCGCATCGACTATGTAATTGGGTCGGGAACTCACGCTTCGAGTTATCTACTCGATCTTGCCGGCCATCTCTTCGAGTCTCCGGTTACTTACTACAAAAGCCGCCACGCTTACGGTCTGACTCCAGGATATGAAGGAAATCCGAATCCGGATTTCACGCGACCAGTCGCGGAAGGCTGCCTGTTCTGCCATTCCGGCGACGCGTTACCGATAGCGGGGACTACAAATCAATATCAATCCCCGCCATTCTCGGCGGAAGCGATTACCTGCGAGCGTTGTCACGGATCGGCTGAGAAGCATCTCCATGATCCGAGGGCGGGCACGATCATCAATCCGGCGAAGCTCGAACCTGCGGCCCGCGACAGTGTTTGCGAACAGTGTCATTTGTTAGGAGTCGGCAGGGTGCTGAATCCGGAACGGAAATATAGCGACTTCCGTCCGGGACAGCGACTGGAGGACGTTTTCACCACATACACCTACGCCTTGCCGGCTGGCGCCGAAGCTGGAGAGTTTAAAGTGATCAGCCACGTCGAGCAACTCGCGAGGAGCGCCTGTTCACGCAATAGTAACGGTCAGCTATGGTGCGGGACTTGTCATGATCCGCACAACAAACCGAGTGAGCCGATCGTTTACTATCGCGCTAAATGTCTCTCTTGCCACACCAGAGCTTTTCCTGTTTCGCATCCCGCCAGGGACACCAATTGTATTGGCTGTCACATGCCCCGGCGCGACGCCAAAGACGGCGGGCACACGGCATTCACTGATCATCGAATTCAACGGCGCCCGCATCCCCAGCCGTCCGAGCCGAAAGACCTCGACATTGCTGCGTGGCGTGAACCTGCCGCCGATCTGCAAAAAAGAAATCTTGGCATCGCGTACGTCGATGTAGGCATGGAACGGCATTCGCTGCCATTCGTGGTTGACGGCTACCGCATGCTTACGGAGGTGCAAAATCACTTCTCCAGGGATACTGAAGTCTTCGCGTCGCTGGGTTCTGCTTTGCTTCTGGCAAAACAAACCTCGGAAGCAAAACTGGCTTTCGAGCACTCTTTAGAACTGGCGCCGAACTCGGCGAATGCCGAGACCAACGCCGCGTCGGCATACCTGCAAGCGGGCGACCTCGATGGCGCTGTCGCTCATCTGGAACGGGCGGTCGCGATCGATCCGCTGCATCTGCCAGCCGACGGGCCTCTGATCGACATCTATCAACAACAGGGGAAATTGGCCGAGGCCGAAGAGCTTTCCGCGAAAGTCAAAGCGGCTATGTCTTCTTCAGACAAACTTGCGGAGAAGGCCGCCAGCGATTCACCTCGAACGGCCGAAGCCGCATTCCAAAACATCCAGGTACTCAAGGGTGTTCCTGCCGACAAAATCATTCCCGCCATGCGGTTCATGGCTGCATCACTCGGCGTCGAGTGCAGCTACTGCCATGTCCCGGACCATTTCGAAAAAGATGACAAGAAGCCCAAACAAACCGCACGTGAAATGATGCGCATGATGTTTGCAATCGACAAAAATAGTTTCGCCGGCAACCGTGAAGTGACCTGCTACTCCTGCCATCGAGGTTCGCTAAAGCCGGAGGGCATTCCGGCAGTCGGCGAGGAGCCACAATCAAAGCCGGAAGTTAGTTCGCTTACTGCGAGCTTGCCTACTGCCGACCAAATCATCGATCACTATGTTCAGGCTATTGGTGGCGCGACGGCGATTGAGAAAATTATTAGCCGGGTCGCAATAGGCACAGAGACTATCAACGAAAAATCCATCGGCATCGAAGTTTTGGATCGCGACCCAAAGAAGCAAGTTTTCATCCGCCATAATCCGGGAGGAGACAATGTCACTGGATTCAATGGACAGGAAGGCTGGTCGAGCGCGCCGGGGCGTCCGATACGCGATATGCGGGGTTCTGATCTCGACGACGCCGAGATGGACGCTGACCTGCATTTCCCTTTGCACATCAAGCAGATGTTCGTTGAGTTACATGTGGAATATCCCGAGAAGGTTGGAGATCGCGAGGCTTATTTGATTTCGGGGACGAGAGCCGGCAAGCCTCCGGTAAAGCTTTATTTCGATGAAGAATCCGGACTTCTCTCGCGTATGGTGAGATATGCCGAGTCACCCGTCGGCCTCGTCCCAACTCGCATGGACTACGGAGATTACCGCGACGTTGACGGTGTGCAGGTTCCGTTTCGCACGATAATCGCGCGCCCAGACAGGAGTTCGACCATTCAGATGGAAAAGGTTCAGCAAAATACTCCCATTGATGATGCCAGGTTTGTTAAGCCGATTTCGGGGAGTGGCGCATTTTGAAATGCCCTGGCGCCCCGAAAACCTTTAAACCACCAGGCACACGAAGGAAATCTTAGGATTTTCCTTGGTGTAACTTCGTGTCCTTGGTGGTTTAAGTTTTTGTTTTTTCGTCTTCGGGGCACGCTGACCGATAAACCGACTCGTGTACACTCTGTTGGGCCGCGCGCGAAAATGAAAACATTATTTTCAATACTGGTTGTCGGGCTTCTTCTGTCAGCGGTTTGTCAGGCGCAGGACACAAGGTTTTCTCCTAATTCACAGCAAATCCCACCTCCCGGCTGTCTGGCCGTACGAGATCTTTGGGCCGGAGAATGTGCCCGCGGCGAACATGATGCGTGGCTCGCGGATGTCCGCCATTGGCGCGATGAGCGCCGCATCAGAATTGGTTACGACGGATCACGTTACGAAATCCCTGCCCTGAAATGGACGCAATCGAGTTTCATTCAACCGCTGTTAATGATTGAGGACCGCTATTTCTACGATCCTGCAACTCGCCGTTACACCGTCGATCGATATCTCGATGACCTGGTGCAGCGATATGGAGGGATCGATGCGGTGTTGATTTGGCCGACGTATTCCAACATCGGAATCGACAACCGCAATCAACACGATCTGATTCGCTCAATGCCTGGAGGAGTGGACGGCGTCAAACAAATGGTTGCCGACTTTCATCGTCGAAGCGTACGGGTTCTGTTCCCCATGATGATGTGGGACCAGGGAACGCGAAATCCGGGAATGCCGTGGCCCGACGCAATCGCCGAACTGATGAAGGAATTGGATGTGGACGGCGTGAATGGCGACACGGAAGAAGGCATCGCGCGCGCGTTTCCAGATGCTGCGGACAAGGCCGGCCATCCTCTTGCGTTCCAACCGGAAGATGGTCCTTCCGACGAAGCTGCCAACTACAACATTCTTACGTGGGGGCAATACGACTATCCTTTTGCCCCCCAGGTCGATCGATATAAATGGCTGGAACCTCGCCACATGGTGAACATTTCGGACCGTTGGAGCCGAAATAAAACCGACAATCTGCAATTCGCATTCTTCAATGGCGTGGGTTGGGAAAGCTGGGAAAATATTTGGGGGATATGGAATGGGATCACGCCCCGAGATGCAGAAGCGACTCGCCGGGTGGCAACCATCGAGCGCGCAGTCGCGCCTTTTCTGGTGAGCCAAGATTGGGAGCCGTTTTCTCCCATGCTTCGATTCGGCGTATTCGCCAGCCGCTGGCCACAAAGCGATCAGACGGTGTGGACGATTGTTAATCGCAACGAATATGACCTGTCCGGCGCGCAGATCGAGCTGCCGGCAACACCAGAGATGAAATATTTTGACCTCTATCATGGCGTTGCGCTCGTCCCGGAATCCCGAGGAGACCGGATCGTTCTCAATTTCGATATCGAAGCCAAAGGCTACGGTGCCG
>DATBAX010000343.1:0-10699 GCA_036271275.1 Terriglobales bacterium | reverse complement strand
CTGATATTTTTCCACGGATTTCGAATCGATCAGGTGGGCGATATCGATCAGCATGCCGTTGGTGTTGACTCGCTTGCAGCTGACTTCTTCTTCGAGCGGATTGAAAAGCTTGTGGACCTGGACGGAAAGCGCCCGGGCCTTAGTCTGGCGTTCGCGGTCTTTGGAGGCCTTCTCTCGCAGCTTCATGAGATAGTCGCCGCCAACCGTGTCCGGCAGCGGCACATCGGCCATGAACTCGCGCAGGGCACCGTCTTTGATCAGGACTTTGAGGTGCATCTCGGCCTTGCCACGCAGTCGGGCCACGCTGACGCCAAAGGCGCGCCGGTTGGTGCGGACAGCCTGTCGAAGGGCATCGTCGCTGTCAAAAATCGTCCCAAATCGGAACGGGAGTACGGTCCCGCTGCGGAAACACACACTTACTACGTGCGCATGCTCCAAAACGGTCTTTTCTTCCAGTTTTCCGGTGCCGCTCAGGGTGCGGTCGTATTCACTGACCACTACCGCAAACTCGCCACTGGGGTAGCTGAGCACTGGGGCACCATTTACACCTTGGATCCCCTCAAGCAGGAAGGGACGGCGGGCGCGAGTTCCATTAATTTGGGTTTGTTGTTCTGTGAGGCAGTACGCGTACCACGACATAAGGGTCTCTCCGAACCTTTGTGGCTTGAAACGAAGGGAATTCGTTTCAAACGTCCGTGACAGCTAGCAACGGCTCTTGAACATTGGAAGAAAGGGCTTA
This sequence comes from Terriglobales bacterium, assembly GCA_036271275.1. Lineage (GTDB taxonomy): Bacteria > Acidobacteriota > Terriglobia > Terriglobales > Acidobacteriaceae > DATBAX01. Next base: position 9,960 of record DATBAX010000343.1, on the reverse strand, counting down.
CTACTGGATTGGGCATTTACAGCCGCGCCCTATAGGGAGTGTACTACCGGCACCATTAAAAATGCAACCGTTTCGTGGCAAAAAGCATCTTGCGGCGTTAAAGCAATAAAAGCAGGGCGTTAGCGGATCGAAAGGTTGTGGAGATCGCCTCGAAGACAGCCAGAAAACCGGTTTTCCGGGCTGAGCATTTCCAAAAGTTAAAGGTTTCCACGTCCTTCGACTGCATGGACGCTTCGCTCCGCGAATCATCCATTTCGCTCAGGATGAGCGAACCTATGGAGTGCATTGATTTACGCGTTTCTTGTAGCTCAATCCGCGTGGTGAGACTTCGCCACTGCCTTCTTCTCGGGCTTGCTAGCCGCTTCACGGGCCGCGTCGCGTTCGTTGAGGGCTATGGTGACGACGTGCAGCATCTCGTCCCAGGGGGCGGGCTTGCCGGTCCAGATTTCGAACTGGCGGGCGGCCTGGTGGACGAACATTTCGATTCCGGGGATCACTTCCGCGCCCTTTTCTTTCGCCAGCTTAATCAGCCGAGTCTCGCGGGGATCGTAGACCATGTCAAACACGTATTTGGCTTTGATTTCGTCGGCATTCAACGGCGAGTCTTTGGTGTTTCCCATCCCTACCGGGGTGGCGTTGATGATCACATCGAACGCCAACTTCTTTAAATCTGGGCGTTTGATGGATTTGACTCTGGCCTGTCGAGCTAATTTTTGTGCCTGCGCTGCGGTTCGATTCAGAATGAAAACTTCCGCACCGCGCTCTTTCAGTCCAAATACCGCAGCCCGCGCCGCGCCGCCAGCACCTAACACCAATATTCTTGCGCCTTCGATGGTGATGCGCTTTTCGAGCGGACGCACGACGCCGGACGAGTCCGTGTTGAAGCCATAGAGCTTGCCGTCCTGAGCGCGAACGACAGTATTGCAGGCGCCGATCTTTGTCGTGTGCGTGTCGGTGTTGTCCAGATGGCTCACGATCGGCTGCTTATACGGCATGGTGATCGACAACCCATGGATCGGGATATCGCGAACGCAGGCCAACAAGTCTTTCAAAGTCTTGGCATGAAGTGCGACATAGACGCCGTTGACGGTTTCGCGTCGCATGGCCGCATTCATGATCGCCGGTGAAAGCGATTGCGCGACTGGATCTCCCGCCACGCCATACACTCGCGTCGCGATATCGACTTGCTCGATTCTGTAAATGCTGCGCAGTTCCTGCGCAGTGGTTTGACCGGGCGCGGTTTTTTCATCGGCAGTCAACGCCGCGAAAGTGAATACGCTGCCCGCTCGGACACCCAGCACGCGGCTGATGATCCCTTGTTCGCCCATGCAGAGGCCAATCAGGGAATGCTGGTCGCGATGCTTCTCCAGAAACTTCATCATCACCACGTTGTCGTACAACGTGGTCGCCGTGGTCACGATTTTGTAGAAGTCGGCGGGGAACGCCGTCATCTTTTCCAGCGTTTCTTCGAGCTTCTTTGTGGCTTTGAAGTCATGAAACGAAAGGATTAGAGAGGCTTTGTCGCGGAGCTTTTGCAACTGGGCCGGCTTGATTTGGACGGCCGTCTGTAATTCGACGTCCACAAGCTGACATCCGGCTGCGGATGCCTTGGTCAGAATGTCAAGCTGGGCCGCAGTGGTGCCTTTGAACTTTCCGCCACTGGCGGTCCGCCGACACGTGGCAATCACCACGACATGGGGATAGTAGTCGGTGAACTGCTTGATCTTTGGCAAGGCCAGTAACGGCTTGGCAAGATAGTCTAACCTTAACTCCAGAAAGGTGTTATCGCGAACCAAGGCCTCCGCTTTATCCACCAATTCGGTGGGATCGGAAGCGGTCAGGGCCACGCAGACACGGGGCAAGCGCTGGTGCAAGAGGCGCGATATGAATTGGTTGGACGAAGCTGTCATCGTAATGAAGGTCGGCGCCGATATTACAGGCGAGTAAGTCCAGATGCAACAAGGACTGACGATATTTTGACGGAATGCAAACTTTTTAACGGGTCGTCATAACACCCTCGTAACCTTGACCGGGGCTTACCTGCTTGTTACTGTCCGGGTTGGAAACCCTTTATTTGCTGTAGTTAGGCGGACTCGCCGGCACATCCCGGCCCCGACCTGGAGATAACATGAAGAAAATAGGACTGTTGCTGCTTTTGTCACTGGCGATTGCCGCCCAAGCCCAGCAAGCTGCATCGACCCCGGCAGAGGAAACTGCCGCCGATGGGACACTCTTGACGACCACAACCTTTCCTTTTGAGCGCGTGGAAACGCCAACCGCCACCGACATGTACTGCGCTGGTTTTATCAGCCACGACCTCCTGCCCAACAGCAACTATGTGGCTGGTGGGTTAGAGAGCCCGGGAACCTCCAAATTCGTCAAAGGCGACGTAGTCTTCTTGACCGGCAGCAGCTATCAACCGGGACAACAGTTCACCGTGCTGCGTGAACTCGTGGATCCTAACAAGTACGAGCTGTTCGCGGGCCAGCACTCGATGCTGAAGGCGGCCGGCCAGCCCTACTACGAAGTGGGACGGGTGCAGGTGCTGGACGCTCGGCACAAAACCGCCGTAGCCCGTGTGAATTTTAGTTGCGATCCGGTAAACCCCGGCGACATTCTGGTTCCTTTTGTCGAAAAACCGGCAATTGCGTTCCATCCTCCGGCGCGCTTTGATCGCATGGCATTGGCAAACGGAAAAGTCGGTGGCCGTATCTTGATGGCTAAAGATTTTGACGGAGAATTGGCCAATGGCGCGAAAGTTTACCTCAACGTTGGCGGCAACCAGGGAGTCAAGATCGGCGATTATTTCCGGGCCGTGCGTTCCTACACCGCTGACCTGAAAGATCCGGTCGATTCGCTTTCTTTCAAAGCCTCTACCTCAGAAGATACGCAGAAAAAACAGCCGTCCATCGATCCTAAGTTGTTGACCAAGACCAACGGACCGACGATCCACGTTTCTGACTTTCCGCGCCGCGCGGTAGGTGAACTCGTGATCATCGGCACTACGCCAACGACCGCCACGGGCATGATCGTGTTCGCCATGGAAGATATTCATGTTGGTGATGCGGTTGAATTGGATGAACAACAGTAAGGCAGCTTCTAGCTGCTAGCTAACGCTTTATTTTGCGCCGGGAGATTAAATTCTCCCGGCTTTTTCTTTTGTGTTTTCTACACGTTATGATGTGTAATAATCTACACATGGCAACGAATCTTGCATTGGATGACAAGCTGGTCGAGGAGGCCCGGCTTACTGGCGGGCATAAGACGAAGCGGGAGGCCGTGAACGCGGCCCTCGGTGAGTACGTCCGCCATCGCAAGCAGTTGGGGTTTGTTGAGGCGTTCGGGACGTTCGATTTCGACCCCAAGTACGACTACAAACCAGAGCGATCCAGGAAGATGCGATGAATGTCGTGGTCGATACGCCGGTTTGGTGTCTGGCGTTGCGACGAAAGCCGAGAGATCTGAATTCCAAGGAACGACAACTTACAGAAGCCTTGGCTCAGCTCATCCGCGAGAATCGGGTGCACCTGCTGGGGCCGGTGCGGCAAGAATTGTTGTCGGGAATGCGTGATCCCGCCGAATTTGATCGGCTTCGCGACAGTCTGCGTGGTTTTCCGGAACCGCGTCTCCAGAGTGAAGACTATGAAGAAGCGGCTCGCATGAGCAACCAATGCCGGGGCCGCGGTATTGCCGGCTCGGCCATCGATTTTTTAATCTGCTCGACGGCATGGCGTCGCAATTGGATTATTTTTACTACCGATGCTGATTTTGCTCGCTATGCCAAGGTTTTGCCGATTCAGCTTAAGCTGGCGTGAGTTTTAGGAGGTGGCGCCTGTGCCACCCAAAAGATCTCAACACTTCCATGCTGTCTTCTATCCTCCAAAACAAATTTGATATTGTCATCCTGAGTGCCGGAGATCCGCTCGCCTTTTGAGCGGATTTCCGGAGTCGAAGGACCCCTACATCAAGCAGACTGCCGATAGTAGGGATCCTTCGACTCCGTGGAAAGTGCGCTGCGCGCAATTTCCACTACGCTCAGGACGACATTCGGCGCTGCGCTTCTCGGAATGACAAGATTTATAGATTCATTATCAGAGGCTAGCTTCCGCGTCGCTGAAGATTTCCGCGGTAAACGCTTCGATGCTTGCGCCGTTCTGCCAGGCGTCCGAGGGTAGGCCGGCTTTGCGGCAGGTTTGTTCGAGGAAAGTGATGCGGTCCCATCCGTGCTCGACTGGAACTTGGGGCAGCAGTAATCCTCGCCGGCCTGCCTTGCTGATGAGAAGGCCGTGGCGTCCGATTTCGATTTTCTCTGGGGCGATCTGCGTGAGGGGGGACAGAATGCTTAACGAGACTTCCAAATTGGGTGCCTCTTCACGCGTGATGGGTGTGAATCGCGTGTCCTCGAAAGCCGCTGAGCGCGCGGTTTCCGCCACGTTGCGATACAGAGAAGCAACCGGTAGTACGAACCCGACGCATCCATGCAAAGCGCCTTGCAAATAAATCGTGGTGAATACCCCCCGCGGCTCCGCGAGGTGAGGAGAAGGTGGCTCAAGAGAAATTTCGCGGAGGTCGAATTTGGAGAGGATCGATTCGTGCGCGACTTTTAGGAGAATGCTGCGTTCTTCCGGAGTGAATTCTTTCTGCGAATCCTCAGGTGACGGGGACATCGCGTTTTCTCCGCCGGCTGAGAATGAAATTACGGCGCCGGCTCTTTACGACTTGCCGGTCGATCTTCGACCAGAAGGCGATAAAGTAATCGCCTGCCGAGAACAACGAGAGCACGATCATGAACCAGATGGAAAGCCAGGCAATGACGTGGACTGGCAAAAAGTACGGTCCGTAAATCGGCCATTCTTTCCAGCGATGATCGAGGATCACGGCCACCACGGAAACAATCTGCACCAGCATTTTGAATTTGCCCAGTTCGCTGGCTTCGATGGTGAAGCCTTCAGACGCGGCGATGGAACGCAATCCACTCACCAGAAATTCGCGGCCGATGATGACGACAGCCATCCACGCCGGAACCATGCTGGGATTGAACTGGACCAGCGTCACAAAAGCGGCAGCGATCAGCAACTTGTCTGCGAGCGGATCCAGCAGAATGCCCATGGTGGTGATCTGTCCACGCTTGCGGGCGAGATAACCGTCGATGCCATCGGTGATCGATGCGGCGATGAACAATCCTGAGGCCAGCAGTTCCTGCTCGCCGTTCATGCCGTGAAAACGGCTGCTGGACAGAATCCAGATCAGCAGCGGGATGCTGCAAATGCGAGTAAGCGTGATGGAGTTAGGCAGGTTCACCGGAGGACGACATCGCCGGTGACAAAACCGCTGAAACCGACAATGCCAAATTATCCTCCACTGTGAATAGGGAAAGCAATCGAAGAGCGGAGAAAAGACATTTCACCACAGAGGACACTGAGGTTCACAGAGGTTTTTGGGGCCTTCTTCGTGTACCTTCGTGTCCTGGGTGGTTTACGAATTTAGGCTGCACCCGTTCCCGGAGTCTCCAGCGACTTCAATAGATTCATTCCCATTTCCATAAGATTGCCACCGGATTGCGGCATCTGTCCGTTGGGAGTGAGTTTGTCCACGATGGTGGGCAAGAGTTGGGACAGTTGCGAACTGGCTGCTTCCGGCGAAATGCCGACTTTCGCTGCCAGTTGCTGCACTTGGGCGCTGCCCAGAACGTGCTGAATCTGATCGGCGGAAATGGGCAGGTTCTGTCCGGTGCCGACCCACGAAGTTACGAGGCCGCCCAATCCCTTGTCGTGAAAATTCTGCACCAGGCCCGAGAGGCCGCCCGGTTGTTGTTGGAGCATTTGCAGTAATTGCGAAGCTAGCGGATTGGTAGTGCCACCCATTACGCTGCTGACGGCTTTATTTTCCAGATCATCTAAAAGTCCCATGAATTCCTCCAAAAACGAATTTAGAAAAGAATGGCCCCGGAAATTTCCGGGGCCTTAGAAAATCCAACTACTTCTGTTTGGCGATGATCTTGTCTTTGATCTTGTTGTAGGTCGCCTGCGGAAGAACTTTCTTCTGCACCAGATCGGTCTTCTTGGCATAAGGGCGACCGGCGATGATTTTTTTGGAATACGCATCGCCGATTCCGGGCAGGGCGCTGAGTTGGTCTGCGGTGGCAGAGTTGATGTCGAGCAAGTCCGCTTTGGCTGCGGCCGGTTTCGACATCGTGTCCTGAGCGATGCTCTTGGTTACGCCCACGCTGCAAAGCAGAGTGAAAGCGAACAGGGCGATCAAAATCCGATTGGTCAATTTATTACGCATGATTTCTCCTTTTTAATTTTTGAAATTATTCTTTTTCGGCGGCTTTGTATCCCGCCGCTTTGGCTTCGTCCTCGGTCATGAACTGGCCCTTTTTCGTGGTCCCGTACCAGCGTCCACTCTTGTGGTAGACCTTGCTCTCGGTGTTAACCCAGACTTTCCCGCTGGCCTTGGCGGAGGCAATGTCCGCGCTGGAGGCGTTGGCGCTGGGAGCGGGAGCGGCCCGCTTTGCCGGGGCTGATGCAGGAGCAGCAGCAGCGGCTGGAGCGCTCGTTGCCGGCGCTGGGGTGGCTTTGGAGGGCACGGGAGCCGGCGTGCTGGCAGGAGCTCCACTGGCTGGAGTTGCGCTGCTGGCGGGCACGGCTGCGGTTTCAGCCTTGCTCTTGCGGGTCTTTTTGGGTGCCATGGCATCGGCGGCAGGTGCCGGTGCTGCAGCAGGGGCTGTCGCGGCGGCTGGTTCGGCGGCGGTATCAGCTTTCGCTTTTTTCTTTCGGCTGGACTTTGTTGCCGGAGTTGCAGAGGCATCCGAACTTGCGGCGGGAGTCGTCGCGTCAGTGGCTTCGGCCTTTTTCTTTCTGGTTTTCTTCGGCGTGGTGGTGTCGCTGGACGCCGCAGTGGTGGAATCTGTTGCTGCCGCATCAGCTTTCGCTTTTTTCTTCTTCTTTTTGGTGGTGGCCGTGGTTTGGTCGGCTGTTGCATCGCCGGTCGTCTGCGCGATTACGGGCGCAATTGCCAATGCAAGCAACATGCAGAGCCCGAGGCTCCAGACAAACAAATGCTTTTGTAATTTGGTCATATCGATCTCTCCGTGTGTGGTTGGAATGGGCCCGGTTCCGTTGCTGTCTGGTTCCGTTGACCCTGAAAAACGTTTACGCGTAGATCCCGCGCTGACGAATGGTGTAGGCCACGCGATCAATCGCAAGCATGTAAGCCGCGATTCGATTATTGACGCCGTGGGTCTCGGAATAGCGTACTACGTCATGGAACGCAGCCACCATAATTTCTTCGAGCTGTTCATTCACGACGGACTCTTTCCAGAAATATCCCTGACGGTCTTGCACCCATTCGAAGTAGGAAGTGGTTACGCCGCCGGCGTTGCAGAGAATATCCGGAATGACGAAAACTCCTTTGTCGGCGAGGATGGCGTCCGCTGCGGCAGTGGTGGGGCCGTTTGCGCCTTCAGCGAGAATCTTGCATTTCACGCGGTCGGCATTGCGGCTGGTGATCTGGTTTTCGGTGGCGGCGGGAATCAGGATGTCACAGTCGGTGAGGAAAAGTTCAGCGGGATCGGCAGCCTCGGCTTCGGGGAAGCCCTTCAAGGTGCGATTCTTTTCACGATATTCGGTGACTGCCTGAACGTTGATTCCGTTCTTGTTGAATAAGCTGCCATTGACTTCAATAATGCCGATGACTTTGTACCCGGCTTGATGCATCAGTAACGCCGCATTCGATCCCACGTTGCCGAAGCCCTGCACAATCACTCGTGTGGTTTCGCGAGTGAGCCCCAGCTTCTTGATGGCTTCTTCGCAGACAATCATGATGCCGCGGCCGGTGGCTTCGCGGCGTCCGCGCGAACCGCCAATGTTGATGGGCTTGCCGGTGACGACCGCAGTGACAGTCTGGCGCATGTGCATGGAGTAGGTGTCCATGATCCAGGCCATGGTTTGTTCGTTGGTATTGATGTCGGGAGCGGGAACATCTTTTTCCGGCCCGATGAATTCGATCAGCTCGGCAGTGTAGCGGCGCGTCATGCGCTCGAGTTCGCCCATCGACATTTTATGGGGATCGCAAATGACTCCACCTTTGGCGCCGCCGAAGGGAATGTTTACCACGGCGCACTTCCAGGTCATCCAACTCGCCAGAGCGCGGACTTCGTCGAGCGTGACGTCGGGAGCATAGCGGATTCCGCCTTTGCCGGGACCGCGGGCGATGGAATGCTGAACGCGGAATCCGGTGAAAACTTCGAGTTTGCCGTTATCCATGCTGACCGGAATATGCACGATGATTTCGCGCGTGGGATAACTCAAAACTTTGCGAATGCCCTCGTCCAGGCCCAGCTTTTCAGCGGCAAAGTCAAAGCGGGCAGCTTGCGCTTCCCAGGGATTAATTTCCTGCTCGAGGGACAAGGTTTTCATGACAATCTCCGTATGAGTGCGGTTCGATGTTCAGGTAAAACTGGCGAATAGGTAACTTTCCGGCAGCGATAGGCCAAACCGTCCAATTCTAAGCGGGGTGGGGCGGGGAGGCAAGTGAGGCAATTTCAGATTGGAGATTTCAGACTGTAGATTTTGCCGTTGAATCTGCAATCTAAAATCATAAATCTGAAATAGTTCTTAGAGCACGATCTCCATGCCTTCGGAAGCTGCCCGCACGCGAGGATAGTAATTGCGGGCTTCCTGCACGACTTTATCGAGGCAGAGATCGTCATGATCGGGATCGTGGTGGTAGAGAATTAAATCTTTCGCGCCGCTTTGCATGACTACGTTGACGGCTTCGCGCCAGTGACTGTGTCCCCAGCCGCGGCGGCGGGTTTCGTATTCGTCGGGCAAATATTGGGCGTCGTAGATCAGGACGTCCGCGCCTTCGGCCAGCTTGCGAACGCTTTTGTCGAAGCCTTCGTCGCCCGGTTCATTGTCGGTTGCGTAGACGATCACGCCCTCTTTGGTTTCGAGGCGGAAGCCCATACAGCCCTGGGGATGGTTGAGCCAGGCGGTGCGAATGGTGATGTCGTCGAGTTGAATGCTGCCTTCTTCGAGATTGTGAAATTCGCGCTGCGCCTTCATTTCCTTGAATCCTACGGGAAAGTAAGGGGACGACATTTGTTCTTCGAGGACCTGCTTCAGGGCGCGATTGCGGTTAGAAGAGTGAAATACGAAACGATTTTTCGCGTTCTCGTAAAGTGGGCCGAAGAAGGGGAGTCCCTGAATGTGGTCCCAATGAAAGTGGGAGAGGAAAACGTGTGCGGAAATCGGATTGCCGTTGGCCTGGCTGCGGAGTTGGTTGCCCAGCAGGCGGAAGCCGGTGCCGCAATCGAAAATGTAGAGCTGATCGCCGAGACGCACTTCGACGCAGGAAGTGTTGCCTCCATATCGCATGTTTTCAGGTTGAGCAGCCGGTGTGGAACCCCGAACTCCCCAAAATTTGATCCGCATAGGGCTCCGCGAACAAGGGCAGACCGATCAGTCATCTTCTATTGCTTTGTTGACATTCGTCAATTCATTCGCTGGTTCGGCTGGGAGAAACGGATTTTTGCTTCGGATGAAGATGGGATAAAGAAGATTCTTCGGGAAGAGAGTGTTGGATGAGGTAGGGGTCCTTCGATTCCGCAGACGTTCACTTCGTGAACGTCTGCTGGGCTCAGGATGACAGAGATTTTTTGGGTTCGCTGGAATGACAATGCTGGATAGAGCTGCGGCTATAATGTGGCAACCCCATGCCTGTTCCGGATTACAAAGAATTTTCACGTTTGGCCAAGGAAGCCACGCTGGTGCCGGTGGTGAAATCGGTGATGGCCGATTTGCTCACACCTGTCTCGGCATTTCTTGCGATCGCCGCCAAGGAGCCGGATGCATTTTTGCTTGAATCGGTGGAGCGTGGCGAGCAGATCGGGCGCTTTACCTTTCTCGGGGCGCGTCCTTATATGCAGGTGCGGGCGCATGGAGATGAGGTCATTGT
>DATBAX010000342.1:0-10681 GCA_036271275.1 Terriglobales bacterium | reverse complement strand
CGGCCCAGGCTCATCAAACAGGCGGCGAGATAATAGTGATTGTCCGCTGAAGGTTCCAGCCGCAACGCCTGCCGAAATTCCGTAGCCGCGGATTGCAAGTCCTGGGTCTCAAACATCGCTGTGCCCAAATAACGGTGGGCCGCGGCTGAATCGGGATCGAGTTCAACGGCAATGCGCAACTCGCGCAGCGCGTCTGCCGGTTGGTTGGTCAGTAGCAATACCTGTCCGAGAACTCGGTGTTCGGCAGCGCCGGTTGGGTTCTCCAGGATTGCGAGTTTCAGTTCGCTGATGGCCGACGGATAGGCCTTCTTGGCCATGAAAGCCTTGGCCAGATAGTCGTGCCCACGCTGCCACTGGGGAGCGATGCGGAACAGTTCATGAAATTCTGAAATCGCAGTATCGTAATCGCCCTTGTCGTAATACGTGTTTCCAAGATTGTTGCGGACGCTGGGTTCGTGCGGGGCTAGCCGCTTGGCCTCCCGATATTCGGCGATAGCTTCATCGAATTTTCCCTGGTCATGCAGGACCATTGCCAGATTGCTGTGTGCCTCCCAGAACTCGGGATTCAGATGAATGGCCTTGCGATAGGCTGTGGCCGCGGCATTCGGGTCTCCCTTATCGTGGGCGGCGATCCCCATGTCGTAATAAACATCGGCGTTTTGCGGATCTCGATCCAGTGATTCCTGGAACGCATGCAATGCGGCCTGGTACTGGGCGTTGGCAAACAATCCCAAACCGAGGAAGCGATAGGCCTCCGCATTCTGCGGATCGATACTTAAGGCTGTTCGCGCTTCCGCAATCGCGTTGTCGCCGTCGTCAGACTGATAAAACACATACGCCAGACGGCTATGAACATAGGAAAATCCTGGATCGATTTCTTTGGACGTACTGTATTCGTCGAAAGCCTGGTCCCAATCCTGTTGTTGCTGACGAACGTATCCCAGCGCGAAATGCAGCGTGGGATTTTTCGGCTCTTCCGCTAACAACGTACGCAGAACTTTTTCAGCTTGAGGAAACGATTTCTGCTGCACAAGTTGAGCGGCATTCACGAATCGAGCGGGACAATTCGAATTTCGTCCCAGTGCCAGCAAAGTTTTCGCGGCCTCGTCGCTCGTGTTTGTATGAACGGAAAACGCACTTCCTCTTTGCTGAAGCAGGTGGTTAAGCGATTGACCGGAGATGCCGCCAGTCATCCAGGCGAGAAGCTGTGAACAATCCACAGGAGCCAGATTGTCTGACGCAAATGTGGAAATTGTTAAGCAGATGAAGCCAACAATTACGAGACTCTTGCGAAACAAGCAGAACTCCTTGGGTCTTCCGGACTGAGCCTTCCGAAACAATGTTGAAACAGCCTGTTCGCAACATAAAGCAGCCAGTAACTCAGGGGTAGGTAACCGTGGTAATCGTCGAACCCGTCGTTGGCCGTTCGTCGTTGGTCGTCGGCCAAAACACGTGGGATAGACGCCCCGTCTGTCCGCCGCGCGAAGCGAGGCAGGGATGCGCGACCCGCCGGAAATCAAAGCCTTTGGTACAAGGGATTTAGCCAACGGCCAACGACCAACGGCCAACGGCGTTTTGTCCCAACGCCAGGTTGACGGAACCCTCTGATTTGAGTAAGGTTAGGTCTGTAGTCGTCCGCGTGGAGGTTTTTATGGAAGGCCTTTTTCAACCGATGCACCTGTTGGTTATCTTCTTCATCGCTTTGCTAGTTTTCGGCCCCAAGAAACTTCCTGAACTGGGCAAGGGGATAGGCGAAGGCTTCCGCGCACTCAAGGACGGAATGAAAGACGCCAGCGCCGAACCCAAGGCTGCTGAGCCAATCTCGAACCGCAAAGCGGATGCTGACGTAAAGAGCTAATCGGGCCAGTCCTCCAACATTCTGCGAGGACCGTCCCGAGAAACATTTCGTTCCACACCGTAGTTTCCCGGCGTTGTCTCTGCATCGAACCAGTTGGAAACTCAAAAACAGATGATGGAGCTTCATCGCGCGAAGAGTTTTCACATCGTCATTTATTTCGGTTCGTAATTTTCGACTCTGGCCCTGGGCAAAAGATATCCAAATTCATGGAGGAATACTGTGCTTAAGTTGCGACTCACAATGCTGCTCTCTATTTTTGTTTTCGCGTTCGGCTCTAACTTGTTTGCCGACCAGGTGACGTTGAAAAATGGAGACCGGATATCGGGAACGATCGAGAAATCCGACGGCAAGACCCTGGTGATCAAGACGGAATCTGCCGGTGAAGTCACCGTGCAATTTTCGGCGATCCAGGAGATCCAATCCACGCAGCCTCTGCATGTCGATCTGCCCAATGGAAAATCTGCTGTCGGTACGGTGACCACCAGCGATGGAAATATCGTGGTGACGACCACCAGTGGCCCGATCACGGCCCCGGCAGCAACCCTAGTTGATCTACGCAGCGCTGCGGAACAGGCCGCTTACGAAAAGACCCTGCACCCCCGGCTGACCCAGGGGTGGGCAGCGGGCGCGAACGTCGGCTTTGCCCTGACTGGCGGCAATAGCGAAACCGAAAATCTGGCGATTGCCTTCACTGCCGACCGAAAAACTCTGGGTGACCATATCGGGCTGTATACGAACTCGGTTTACGGCAGAAGTACGACTCCGTCACCCGATACCGGGATCTCCACAACCACCACAACTGCCAATACCGTGCAGGGCGGCTTCCGCTACGATCGAAATTTCGCGGCAAGCCTGTTTGCCTTCGGCAGCGCCGACTTCCAAACCGACGCTCTCCAAACCCTGGACCTGCGCTCAGTTCTGGGCGGCGGCATAGGATTTCATGCAATTAAAAATGATCGCACCACGCTGGACCTGCTAGCCGGCATCAACTACACGCGGGAAAATTACAGCGGTTCGGTCGCAGTCGTAGGTGGAGTTTCTACCCCGGTCGCCCCCATCACGAACAGCTTTGCAGCCGCAACTCTGGGTGAAGAACTTATGCACAAGTGGGGAAAATCCACGATTGTGACCCAGAAACTCTATTTTTTCCCGGACTTCAGCGATGGCAGCCAATACCGCGCCACTTTCAACTTCGGCACCGTCACCAAGCTCAACAAATGGCTGGGATGGCAGAATGCTTTCGGCGATATCTACGTAACCAATCCGCCAATCGGCAAGAAAACTGACGACGTTCTGTTCACCACTGGTCTCAATATCACATTCACTCACTAGGAATATTCGCAGAATACGAGGGGCCGGGTTTTCAACCCGGCCCTTTCTCGTCCGACATGAAGCGTAAAGAACTATCTCCAACACATAACTTTACAGTCGGTTGACCATTCTTTACGCGAGTTAGTCACGATGTGTTCATCGAATTGACTAATGAAGACGCTATGATAATGACGGGAGTAAAAACCCAGTCCACGTCGAGTTCATCATTATGATTTCCAAGCGAACATTACGCCTGATAATTTCTTCGGTTTTCCTTTGCGCCAGTTTCGCGCAGGCCCAAGCCACTCTACCGGCTCCCGGCTCGACCGCAAAACCGTTCGGCACGGTCAAACTGGTGAACGGCAACACCATCACTCTGACGGCAGGTGGAGGAACCGATATCGACGTGACGGTCCAGGACTCTACCACCCTGGTCAAAACAGCCCCCGGACAAAAAGACCTCAAGGGTGCGACTCCGATCCAGCTACAAGACGTGCAAGTTGGTGACCGCGTGCTCGTTCTAGGAACAATTGGGGACGATGGCAAGTCTGTTCTGGCCTCCAGGGTCATCGTCATGAAAAAGACCGACATTGCCGATAAGCAGCAACATGATCTCGATGATTGGCAAAAACGCGGTGTGGGCGGGGTGGTAAAAACAATCGATTCGGGCACGGGAATGATTACGATTTCGACTTCCAACGCTGGCGCCAGCAAGATACTCGAGGTCCATACTTCGAAAGATACGATCGTGCGGCGCTACTCCCCGGATTCCGTGAAGTTCGACGACGCCAAAATCGCAACCATCGATCAGATCAAGCCGGGAGATCAACTGCGCGCGCGCGGAGATCGCAGCCCTGATGGCAATGAATTGACTGCCCAGGAAATTGTTTCGGGAACATTTCGCAACATCGCCGGCACCGTGGTATCGGCCGATCCCAGCCAAAACACGGTCAGCATTTTAGATCTCCTGACCAAGAAGCCAATAGTGGTGCGAATTACCACCGACTCCCAACTGCGAAAACTACCCACTTTCGTGGCCCAGCGGATGGCGTTGCGGTTGAAAGGCATCTCGCCCGAGGCGGTGTCTGGTGGAGGACTTTCAGGTTCAGGCAAACCTCCTAATACGGCTGGAAATTCTGCGTCCAACATTGGAAGCGCGACGCCTCCAGCCGGCAATGCCGGAAGTTCTCGATCAGGCGGCGGTGCGGATTTTCAACAGATGCTGGCACGAATGCCGGAAGTCAAATTGGCCGATCTACAAAAAGGCGATGCCCTCATCGTGGTCGCCACCCAAGGCAGCGAAACCTCCGCGCCCAGTGCCATCACTTTATTGAGCGGTGTGGAGGCCTTACTGACCGCTTCGCCAGCCGCAGCCAGCGTCCTATCGCCCTGGAGCCTGAATTCTGGTGGAGATCTGGGAGCGCAATAACCAGCACTAAAAAGAACAAACAATCGGAATCTTCTGGAGAGTGAATGAAGTCCGGGCAATCAAGAATTCGTGTCCTCAAAGTTATCGTCCTCGTATTGTTAACGATAATCTCCACGCGCCATTTGTCCGCGCAAACTTCTTCCGGCACTTTGCGCGGAAAAGTGACCGATCCTAGCGGCGCCGTAATTTCAGGAGCGACCGTCACGGCAACAACGCCCACTGGACAACAGACCAGTGCCGTAAGCAACAGCCAAGGTGTCTATGAGGTCAAAGGACTGGCCGCCGGCGCCTACACCGTCACGGCTGTGGCCAACGGTTTCGCGCCCGACGTCGAGCCAAACGTAACTATTACAGCGGGCCAGGTGCAGCAATTCGATCTTGCTCTCGGCATCGCTGTGAAACAGGAAAAAGTCGAGGTACAGGAAGAAGGCAACCAGGTCAGCGTCAGTCCTGACAATAATGCGAGCACCACAATTATCAAAGGAAAAGACCTCGAAGCACTCTCCGATGATCCCGATGAATTGCAGTCCGAACTAGAAGCTCTGGCAGGGCCGTCCGCAGGCCCGAATGGCGGGCAAATTTATATTGACGGATTCACCGGAGGCCAGCTTCCGCCCAAAGCTTCCATCCGCGAGATCCGTCTCAATCAAAATCCGTTTTCTCCGGAATACGACAAACTGGGCTACGGCCGCATCGAGATTTTCACCAAGCCAGGTTCCGACAAATATCACGGGCAAATTTTCTTCAACGACAACGATTCCATTTTCAACACCTCGAATCCCTTCGCGGTCTCGGAACCGGGTTATCAATCGGAAATCGTGAACGGCAATATTGGCGGCCCTCTCGGCAAGAAAGCTTCATTCTTCTTCAACGTCGAACACAGAAACATTCAGGACGTTGCCATCGTGAATGCCATCACTCTCGGCCCCGGTCCCACCTTCAATGAAACGCCGTTCCAGCAGTCGCTGACCAATCCCAGTACGCGAACCAACCTCAGTCCGCGTATTGACTATCAGGTCAGCAAAAACAATACCCTCACGGCCCGCTATCAATACACCGACAACCATGAGGACAACGAGGGAGTCGGACAGTTTGCGTTGCCCTCGCAAGCCTACGACGAACACGAACTCGAACAAACATTCCAAATCAGTGACACCCAGGTGCTGGGCACAAACGTCATCAATGAAACGCGGTTTCAGTTCTACCGCGACAGCACCGACCAGACTCCAGTCCAGACTTCAACCAGCTTGCTGCCAACTATTCAGGTGCCCGCAGCGTTTACCGACGGCGGCAACTCAGTAGGAAAAGTTATCGACCGCGAAAACCATTATGAGTTGCAGAATTACACTTCGATCAGCCACGGCACGCACTTCTTCAAATTTGGAGGCCGGCTGCGAGTGTTGCGTGATTCCAACAACGCGACAGAGAACTTCAACGGAGTATTTAATTTCCCTTCTCTGGTTGCGCTACAAAACCTGGATCTGAATGGCGGCAACTGCACCGGCGTTCCTTCGACAACTCCCTGCGGCCCCAACCAGTTCTCGATCACCCAAGGTTCGTCCGCTGCGGAAATCGCCGTGGCGGATGTTGGCTTGTATGTTTCCGATGACTGGCGCATTCGCCCCAACCTGACATTCAGCTACGGCCTGCGATTCGAAACTCAAAATGATATCCACGACCACGGCGATCTGGCTCCGCGGCTTAGCCTCGCGTGGGGCGTAGACGGCGGGGCCAAGAAAACTCCCAAGACGGTCCTGCGCGCCGGATGGGGGATGTTCTACGACCGCTTCCTCTACAACGAAATATTGCAACAGGAACGGCTGAACGGCGTTACTCAGCAGCAATTCATCGTAGCCAATCCCACCTTCTATCCCAATCTTCCGACTCCCGTCGAACTGAGCGCCGGCGCAACTTCGCCGACGGTTTACCGGACCGATCCCAATCTACGGGCCCCTTACACCATGCAATCCGCATTTAGCGTTGAGCGGCAACTAAGCAAGTCGGCGACAGTTGCGGTGACCTACCTCAACTCGATTGGCAATCATCAATTGTTCACGCTGAATACCAATGCTCCCGACGGTGGCCCGCTCGGTCCCAGGCCGGACGGAGGCGACAACAATATTTATCAGTACACTTCCGAAGGAACCTTCCGGCAGAACCAACTTATCGCCAACGGACGAGTGAGCCTGGGCACCAAGCTTTCGCTCTTCGGTTTTTACACGCTCAACTATGCCAACAGCGATACGGGTGGCGCGAACAGTTTCCCAACAAACCAATTCGATCCGCTGGAGAATTACGGACGCGCGTCGTTCGACGTACGCCATCGAGTTTTTCTGGGCGGCTCCCTTACTTTGCCCTACGCATTCAGTCTCAACCCTCTGATCATCGTCAATTCTGGGACGCCGTTTAACGTTGTAGTCAGCCAGGACCTCAATGGCGATTCCATCCTGAACGACCGGCCGGGCTTCGTCACCAGTTCCACTCCGCTGGCAAATATAAAAGCAACGCCGCTGGGAAGCTTTGATGTTGCGCCGGCCGCCGGCAACATAGTTCCAGTGAACTATGGAACCGGCCCCGGCCAAGCCAATGTGATTTTGCGTTTAAGCCGTACATTCGGATTTGGTAAAAAGGCGGATGGTGCCGGAGGCGGTGGCGGCTTCCCCGGCGGCGGTGGTTCTGGAGGCGGACGGGGCGGACCGGGCGGGGGATTAGGAGGCCGTGGACTCGCTGGAGGCGGTGGCAATCCCTTTGGCGGCGGCCCCGTCACCAATCGCCGGTATAACTTAACTTTGAGCGTCTCGGCAAGGAACGTTTTTAATCACGTTAATTTGGGAACACCTTCCGGCAATATCGATTCCCCAAATTTTGATAGATCCACCACCCTCGGCGGAACTTTCGGTGGACAATCCGCCAATCGGCGTATCGATCTGCAAGCGCGATTCACGTTCTGAAAACTAGACGGGGCTCTTGACCTCCGTTCTTGTGGCCGTCGAAGGCCTTCGACTCGTAGATCAGCCGTGGAAGAGCGGCGCTTCAGCGCCGCGTTAAATCGCTTTGATATTCTATGCGGCCCTGCAAGGGCCGCTCTTCCACGGTGATGAATGGGACATCTCATTCTTCACCTAGATGTTGGAGAAGGATTCTGACTTTGGATGGAGTGCTTCGGAGGCGCCCTACTCTACCTGCAGTTCTTGGCCTGCATCGGAGACAGCGCAGTCAGTGTATTGGGATTGGGGTAGCTATAAGCCCCGCCCAGCGCGCTCGATGGAGACTCGAAAGCAAACCATTGCAGCAGCGCCACATTCTGCGGATGGTAAGCTCTTCCGTTCATCCCGATCGGGTAAACATCCAAAGGAAGTCCTTCCACGGCATCTCCCACTTCGAGATCATCCTGACAGTTGCCGTTCGGCGAAATCCACCAGGGCGTGAGGTCATACAGGCGGTCGCTCACTACGAAAGGATCGTGGAAGGTCTCCGCAAGTTCATGGCTGATGGCCGTGATGTCCTCGACGCCTTCCTTGAAAAGTCCGGGGCTGATCCAGGTGGAAAAATTCAGGACGTAGCGCTTTTCCGCATAGTTGTTGCTGGCGTCGCCCGGCTCGTAGTCATAAGAGTGATAGCCCAACACACAACAATTACCGGGATCGCGATCGTAGAGATAAGTATTGGGAAACAGAAAAGTTGAAATGTCCCTGGTGGTGATCTCTCCCGAATTTTCCGCCGCCCCAATGGGTGTGGTCGTGTCAGCGGGATTGGGTGGAAATAAAAGATTGCCGAAGACCTTGCCGTCCACCAGCACATACTCGCAACAACTGCCGTCTTTTTTCAGTTGATAATAATAAGAGCCCGCCGGCAGAGCCATGGTTCGTTCTGTCTTCACGCTGGGATTCAACAGCGTATGCCAGTTCGGCTTCATCGCGTTGTAGAATTCCGCCCGCAATTCGGCATCGATAATTTGCGTGGGGAGCTCGCTGCTGCTGTAGTTGGAACTCTGAAAAAGCGGAGAGTAGATCGTGGGCAAAACAAACGGCGCGACGCTGTAATGCAGAGTGTGCCCAGCGCCATCATAGTTCAATAAATCAAGCGAAACTGGCACAAGCGGGGCGTTGAAAACCGTGGTGCCACCCTCCTGCGGCTGCCTGCCTGCAATCCGGTACTTCCAGTTTTTTCTCTTGTTGCCGTTGTCGTCCACGCCCAATGCCTGAAATTGACCTTGGAAGGTCTGCAGCGAATCGATCTCATGGGCTCCGCGAATCGCAGCGTGTGGACTTGGGCCGGCATTTCCTCGAGGCGCAAGCTGCGTGAATTCTGTGCTGGCATTCCGAAGTCCCCTGGAGACCTGTTCAGATGGGACGTTCTGCGCGAAGGCGGCTGCCGCAACGGCAAACACAAACAGAACGGCCTTCGGCAATATTAGAAAGTCTTGCCTGCTACCCATCAAAATCCCCACAGGACTTACGAGCTGGAAGTACACACGTTGTAAAACGATACCCTGAGTCAGGATGCCTTGTAAATCACCACTTCAGACGAGGATGCTACTTGTGACACTGAATCGCTGACGAAAATCAATTTCGACTGTTAGTTGCCGGGCGAAGTCGCTTATCCATGAAAACACGGGGAATTGTGTTCAATTATTATTGACTATATGTCATAAAATAACCGATTTTTATTGACTTATTTACAAAATTGGATCTAATATTATTGATCTAAATACGAATTATGATCATATAAAATTGATCGCGCAAAACGTTTATCCCTATGAAACCCGAATTCAGGAAGTTGAGACTTCAACAACTCGAACGAGCGCTCAAGCCTTTTCTAGCAATCAAAGCTCCGCGTCCGCAAAAAGGCTGGCTTCGCGCTATTCGCGAAGCCAGCGGGGTGACCATTCGCGAGATGGGAAAGCGGTTAGGCAAAGTGCCGTCGATTGTTCTTTATCTTGAAAAGTCCGAAACCGACTACCACATTAGCTTGGGAAACCTGCGTGACGCCGCCGATGCCCTGGGATGTGAGTTGGTTTATGCTCTGGTCCCAAAAAGCGGAAGCATCTACGAGCTTTCAGAGCAGCGCGCGAGAACGGCTGCCTCGGAAAACGTCCAGGCTGTGGAGCATACGATGGCTCTGGAAAATCAGGCAGTTGGAGGAGTGCCGGAGAAGATTGACGAAGAGACGGCGCGTCTTCTGAAACGAGGCCGCAACAAGTGATGCCGTTGGCTACCACCGGCGACGGCAACACTCCCCTGTCGGCGGACGAGCTTGCAGACCTGGTTCCAAGCCTCGCGACAAAAGAAGAACTCAACGAATGGGAACGGGAAAACATACTTCTCGCCAGAGAGTGGACCACCAGAAATCGTACTCGTCTTTCTGAACTTGCCTCGGACCGTTACGTTCGAAAATTACATCTGCAAATGTTCGACCAGACATGGAAATGGGCGGGACAATATCGACGCACCGAGAAGAATCTTGGCGTCCCCTTCGAAGAGATTCGAGAACGACTCGCCACGTTGTTTGGCGACGTTCGCTATTGGATGGAAAACACCACGTACCCGTACGATGAAATTGCTGTTCGCCTCCACCACCGCCTGGTTGTGATCCATCCCTTTCCCAACGGCAACGGCAGACACGCACGCCTGGTTGCGGATGTACTTGTCGCCAAGCTTGGCCGGCCCGCACTCACCTGGGGCTCCACCGATCTCATTCAACAAGGCGGGGCGCGAGTCCGATATCTCGCTGCCCTCAGACTGGCTGACTGTGGCGACCTTCAACCATTGGTCGAATTTGCCCTTTCATGATGGATGCGCTCACAATCAGCACCCACTTTCGAGGTGTAGAATTGATGTTGGCGAAAAATCTCTGTGAAACGGACTTGCTGATTCCGTCATCCAAATGAAAGACATTCTCCTGGAGGAAAATTAATGGCGCACGAGCTCCCCCCGCTACCCTACGACTATTCCGCTCTTGAACCGGTAATCGATGCCGCAACCATGAAGCTGCATCATGATATGCACCATGCCGCCTACGTGAAAAACTTGAATGCGGCTTTGGAAAAGCATCCTGAACTGGGATCGAAGAGCCCGGAAGAC
>DATBAX010000341.1:0-18241 GCA_036271275.1 Terriglobales bacterium | reverse complement strand
TGACCGGACCAACGCGGCCAGCAGAAGCAATTTTAGTTCAGCGGCCCTCATGCCCCGTTTGAGACCCAAAGCATGCGGGCCACTGCAGTTCTAGAACTCAACTCTTAAGTGGAACTGAACGTTTCGTGGCGTCGTCGCGGCAGTATAGTTACCAAACGTCGCGCTCGTGACAGACGTGTTCAGACCCGTCCATCCATGACGATTGAATATGTTAAACATTTCCGCCCCGAAGTTGAGACGGATGCCTTCGCGAATGGGGAACATTTTGCTGAATGCCACGTTCTCATTCTCATATCCGCAGTTTCGTACTCCATTCAACTGAATGGTGGTGGGCACGGTAAATGCGGCCGGACTGCTAAACCCGGCGGGATTCAGGATGCCTCCGGTCAGGCTGTATGGATTTACGCTGCCGCAATTGCCTGCTCGAACTGCTTGTCCGGTTAAATCAACCGCGGGAGCAAAGTCGATGGGGGTGCCGCTCGCGTAGTTCTGGATGCCTGACACCTGCCATCCGCCAACAATCTGCCGGACCGCAGAATTCCCGCCTGCCAGGAAACGCTTGCCCGGACCAATCGGCAGATCGTAGGTGTAACTCACAACCAGATTCTGCGGGCGATCCAGCGACTGAATGACGTTGATATGTTCGGTAGGGTAAGCGCCGATGGAAGAACCGATATTTTTCGAGAAAGTGTAGGCTGCGAGGAAACTCAATCCGCTTCCGAAATGCTTTTGCACGTTCACTTCCAGCGCGTGGTACGCGGTGTTTTGCCACGGATCTTTCGATCGGGTCACGCCACCTGGATATTGTGGATACGGCAGCAGCGCCTGTTGGACCGTGCCATCGAATCCCACGTAAGGAATTGGGATCCCAGCGGCAATCGCCTCCGGAGAGTTAATGTTTTGCAGAAGCAGCGTTCCCAAGCTCAGATACTGAGGATCGAGGTTGTTGATCGGATCGGGCAAGAAAATCCGGTGGCCTAGCTTGCCAACATATTCCGCGCGGGCCGAAATGCCCCATGGTAGTTCGCGTTCGATGCCGAAGCCAAGGTTCTCAGCGTACATAGGCCGGCCATCCTGTTTCGGATTGTAATAGGCGACCGCTCCACCATTCTGGATACTTGGATCCCGATTGGGAATCAGCGGCAGTGGATTGGGCCAACCATCGGTCCAGTTAAATGCAGAAGTCACACCCTGATCAGGACTCACCCTCGTGATGGTAGGGCTGTAGGCGTAGTTCGCTGGGATATCTGTCCCGTTACCGGCAAAGGCAGTGATGGGGCCATAAATGATTCCACCGTAAGCGCGAACCACCGTTTTACGGTTTAAAGCGTAGGCGAGTCCCAATCGAGGACCAAACGCCTTGTAATAATTGTCAACGATACGAGTCCTGCCATTGCCGTCCGGAGCAGGTCCCCAAAAGGCGACTGCACCAAGATTGTTTCCTGCCCCAGGATTTGGAAGATTTGGGTCAAACGAGGAAATCTGATTCGTCGACTCGTTCAGAGGAATTTCGAGGTCATAGCGCAGACCATAATTCACCGTGAGCTTATTGGTGGCACGCCAGCCATCCTGGAAATAGAAGCCCCAAAGCGCCGAGTTGTATTTCGTGGGTGCCGGGGCAGTCATTGTCGCTGTGTCCACATCGCCCAGCAGGAAGCTCGCATAAGCGACTCCGGTTGTGCCTGCGAATGTCGGCAACCCGGTCTCGGCGTTATTAAAGTTGTAGTTTCCGGATCCCCCTATTTTGAAAATGGAAATATTGGTCTGGTTTAAATAATCCACTCCAAACTTCCAATTGTGGTGGCCCTTCACATAAGAGAGGTCGACGTATCCCGGAATGCCTGTGGAAGGATCCTTCAATAGAAGGAAGGGACCGCCAAAACCCGTCACGTTCTGAATGCTAACCGTTGGCGTTTCGGGGGTGTAAGTATTCGTGAGACCGGCCGCGGCTCCATAAGTCGAGCTGGGCAAGCCGAATTGTCCAATCGTCCGAGGATCGCGCGAGGCACCCATCCGGACGCTAAGTAATAGGTTGGAAGTGATGGTCCGGGTGTAACTGATGCGGGCATTCCATTCATGCGAGAAAACATCATACGTGCTTGAAATCGTTGGGTCGAAGATTGAGCCGTACCATTCCTCGTCGCGTAACTCTTTCTTGTAACCAACGCTCAGGCGGTTTTTGCCCCAGATGTAGTCGACTTTCTCGCTGATCTTGTCGATCGTATCGGGAGACGGAAACGCCTGGCCCGACCAGTTCAGAGAAATTCCGGGGAGTGTCGCTGCCGGATAGCCCTTCTGAAAATTGAGCGACAGAGCACTCAACCGATCCATCGGAATTACGTTGCCCGGAAATGGATCTCGAATAAACCCTCCCACACCATCGGGTCGTGTCGTTGCCGGATCATATATTTCGCCCTGAAAGACGGGGCGAGCTAACTGATCGGTTCCGATCTGCGGGCCCAGCCACGCACTGAAGTCTCCGCCTCTCATTGCGTCCGTTGGTACCGTGGCGGTCGTTCCTGAGGCGGTTGTTCTGAGCCGGTAAGCGTCATAAGTTGTGAAGAAGAATAACTTGTCCTTGATAATCGGACCACCCAGTACTCCGCCAAACTCGTTTTGCTTCTCAGGCGTTACGGTCGCGGCAAACCAGTTGCGAGCGTCCAGGGCATCGTTGCGCAAATACTCGAAAGCGCTTCCGTGAAATCGATTCGTTCCAGACTTCGAAACAAGTTCGATCGAGGAACCGAGGTTCCATCCGTATTCAGCGTTGAGATTGGTAGAAACACGGAACTCTGCAATCTCGTCCGGGATGGGTCCAGATTCATCTCTCGGTCCTTGAGCCAGGTTCTGGCTGGCACTTACGCCGTCAATAATGTAGCTGGTCGCGTTATGGGAGATTCCGCCATCGCCGACCCCCTGGACCACCGCGCGTTCGTCCTGAATAATTCCCGGTTGTCCAACGTTGACCTGGACCCCAGCCTCTGTCTTCATGAAGTCCAGTGCGCCACGCGAACCTCCCGAGATGGTAAGAGGCAGGGTTGAGATCTCTTCAGTGACACGGGTTTGACCAGTGTCGCTCACCGAAGAATCAACAGTGGGCTGCACGGAGGTGACAGTCACTACCTGCGATGCATTGCCTACCGCAAGCTGGAAGTCCGTCGTCGTGGTTTGGCTGGCAATTAACCTGACGTCTTTCTGCCGTGTTTCTTCAAACCCGGCCGCCTTTACGGTGATTACGTAGATCCCAATGGGAAGATTGACAAAGGTATAAACGCCTTCACTGTCGCTAATTGCGGTCGTGTCAGTGTTCCGATCCACCAGGCGGGCGGTAACGGAGGCGTTCGCAACCACTGCCCCGGACTGGTCCCGTAGCGTCCCGGTTAAGCTCGATACGTTCTGCTGCCCAATTGCGGATCCAGCGAGAATGCACACCGCCAACATCAATGACAGCCAAGAATTCGATTTCATTTACCCCTCCGCGGGCCCTGGGTTCTAGATTGCATTTTGTCGACAGTCGTCTGTCGCCACGTAAGTTAGGCCACAAAGACGAATCTTGTCAAGCGAAAATTCTGATAGCTCGTTTCTCAAGGGGTTAACTTGCCTCAAAACGGTGGTGCAACCCGCGGTTTTCACCCCTAACTTCGCTTTACGACGAAATCACCGAATAATGTTCGGGCGCAACCATGGCGACAGAGCGTTCCCCACCCTTTTTGTCCCTGATTTCTCGAACATCGCGGGATTAAAGAGGAATTACCCGCCGCGTGATATTGGACAGGTGGATAAGGTTCAAGCTGGCAAAGCCGCCTTTAGGGAACTCGACAGGCCGCGTGCTCCTAGATTCAGCAAACCGCCATCAGAATTACAGGCGATGAAGCGGTATCCCATGTCCCAGTAGCGGCGGCAATCCTCCGGCCCTTTGGCCAGGATGCCGGCCGTCTTCTGATGCTTGCGGGCGGCATTGGCAGTGGCCTTCACTGCTTCAAGAAATACCGGATGATCCACCTGTCCCAGTATCCCGAGACTCTGAGAAAGATCGGCGGGACCGACGAAAAGTACATCGCATCCGTCAATCGCAGCAATGGCATCAAGATTAGCAAGACTTTCCTTGGTCTCGACCTGGAGCACGGTGAGTAAGGAACTGTTGGCGGAAGCGAAATATCTGGCGAACTCACTGCCAAAAACGGCGGCGCGATTCATTTGCGCCACCCCGCGCACGCCTTCCGGTTGATAACGCATGGCGGCCACCGCGCGTTTCGCGTCATCGGCGGTATCCACGCGTGGAACCATGATTCCATGGGCCCCCAAATCCAGCACTCGGTGAAATCGCTGCCTCTCGGAACCCTCCACTCGGATTACCGCGGCAGCCGGCGTGGCTTCCAGTGCCTGCAACTGGTGCAGAACTTCGGATTCGAATCCGGCTCCATGCTCCAGATCAATGAGTGCCCAGTCAAATCCGGCCCGGCCCACAATTTCCGCAGTGAGGGAAGATCCCAGGTTCAGAAAACAGCCAATCAGCGTTTCGTTCTTCCGTAATCGTTCTCGTATGTTTTTCATTCCGTCTTTCCATGTCCAGATTTTCTTCTTGTATGTGAATCCGAGGTGTCCCAGACGCAAGCAGGTCGTCAGGGTTGCGTGGTCGGACCGCGAAAACTACTCACGAATCCCGATCTTTGCTTCGTAGTTAATGCTGTCCCCGATTTGGAGTAGCCGAACATCGAATTCTGGGGGGTCCATCACCAGTAATTTTCCTAACGCCAGCGGGTTACCCGTCTGGCCTCGCCACACTTCCCAGTGGAAAGGCAGTAGCAGTTTTGGATTGAGGCGACGTGCCGCAGCAAGCAGTTGTTCGTGCGTCATGTACCAGCGGGTTCCACCAAAGGCTAATAGTGCAACGTCAATGTTGTGCTCTCTGCCAATCTTGCTCAGGATCTTTCCATCCCGGGTATCTCCGGAGACAAACAAGTTCACTCCTTCCGCCGACAAAATGAACGTAACCGCTCCAGGAGCATCCGGGTCGTTCGATTCAAGCACCTGAATCTTGACGTCCTTGATGTCAAACTTATCGCCGGGACTGACGCGGACGATCCGGCCGGACTGGACGCCACACTTCTCCATTCGCTGAGCACTCGAGTCCGGGGCCAGGAACTTTACATCCGTATGAGTTTGAAAAGCTTGCAGGGTCGGTTCATAGCAGTGGTCGGTGTGGTCATGGGTGGAGATCAAAACGTCCGCGACCGTGATTTCCGGGGGATAAATCGGCACGGCAGTTGAGCGATAAACGCCTGGATAGAGTGTCGCCGCTTCGGGAGGCGTCGGGCCGAAATAGGGGTCGATGTAAATGGTGCATTCAGGAGAACGAAAGAGAAAGGATGGGCTCCCCAACGACCATAGCGAAATTCCTTTCACCGGTTTGGCGGCTTCAATTTCCGCCAGGAAGTCTTTTGGCCAAAAACTTGTATCTCGCATAATTAAGCTCTTTGTATTCAATATATTGTCGACATATCCAGAGCCACGACTACCTTCTTTTTACTTTCGATCCTACGTTTCACTTCTGACTCTACGAAGCGGTTAGACCGACTTGAGGACGTTCAGCCTGCCCTCAATATGGAAGCAGACCACCGGCACAGTTGATTGCATCCGCAGTGATGTAGCTGGCGTCGTCGGAAGCCAAGAACGCCACAACATTGGCGACGTCTTCGGGGGTTTGAATTCTTCCCAGAGGGACGCTGGCAATTGCTCGATCCTTAACCGATCCGACGGGAACCCCTTCAATTTTGGCGATCTCTCGATCAATCTGGTCCCACAAGGGAGTATCGACGATTCCAGGACACAAACAGTTGACCAGTATCTGGTATCCGGAAAGTTCCAAACCTAGTTGTTTCGTGAGTCCGACGACAGCGTGTTTGCTGGCAGCGTAGGCGCCCAAAGGAGTGGCTTTTCCGGGCGCAATTTTTCCAGCTCCGGAGGCGTTCACGATGATTCTTCCTCCCTTGCCTTGTTTGATCATCTGTTTCGCCGCAGCTTTGCAGCCTAGGAAGGTACCTTTGGCGTTCACCGCCATAACCCGGTCCCAGGTTTGTTCGTCGGTATCGAGAAGTTTGGCGATCGCACCGATGCCGGCATTGTTTACAAATATGTTGAGTTCCCCAAACTTCTCCACCGTTGCCGAAATCATCGCGTCGATGTCTTTTTGATTTGTGACATCCACTTTCGTGGCAAGCGCTCGTTGGCCGGTCGATTCAATCTCCTTCGCCAACTCACTGACCGAAGCCAAATCTACATCGTTTGCCGAAACGGAAACTCCTTCGCTGGCCAGGCGCAGCGCGATGGCTTTTCCAATTCCCCTCCCAGCGCCCGTTACGATGGCAACTTTGCCCTGCAGTTCCTGATACTTCCCCATGATCGCGGCTCCGAATAAAAATATGAGTCTGGCTAGCTGGCTTGCGCCGGCGTCTCCACCAATTCCAGAATAAAGCCATCCGGATCCTTCAGGAAAACCACTTGAATTACGCCTGCGGAGTCGTGGCCAAGGTCGAAAGTGACTGGAGCCGAAACAAACTCCACTCCCTTGGCTTTAAGTTTCGCATAAGCCGAAGCGATATTCTCGACCCCGAAACAGAAGTGCGAGTGGTTGGCCATCCCCAATTGTGCGTTCGACAACGTCCCTTTTGGCTGGACGTACTGCTGAAGATCCAGCAATACTTTCGGACCCTCTGGAGACAACAACCGAACCACCTGCATGATGACTCCAGGCTTGCCAGCCATCCTGGAGATGGTCTCCCCTTCCAACCGGTGTCTCTCCACTTCCTTAAAACCCATCACGTCTTTGTAAAAAGCTAGTGAACGGTCCAAGTCGCTGACTGTGACCGCGATGTGATCTAAACCGGTTACAACTTTCATAGTCCACCCTCGTGTTGCAGAAATGATTTCTCTACCCAGCAGTTTCGATTGACAAGAATTGAGGATCTTCAAGCGTTTGTTTCAGAGCAGCCAGAAACTTCGCCGCCGCCGCACCATCGACCGCGCGATGATCGGCGTTAACGGTCGCCTGCATCAACGGACGAGAAACAATCTGGCCATTCTCGACCGCTGGCGTATCCTTGATCGCGCCGACCGACAGAATCCCCACTTCAGGTGGATTCAGGATCGCCGTGAACTGCTCGATCCCGAACATGCCCAGGTTTGAGATTGTAAAAGTGCTTCCCTTGATTTCATCCAGCCGGAGACGACCACTTCGAGCACGGGCAAAAAGATCATCGAGACCAGATTGAATGGCCGCAAATTCTTTTTTGTGAGTATCGCGCAGGGTGGGAACAAGCAACCCATCATCCAGAGCAACAGCAAATCCCAGATGGACCGGCGTGTATTCCCTGAGTTCACCCTTGACCCAGTGGGCATTGAGTCTGGGGAATTGTTGCAGTGTTCTCGCAACCGCTTTCGCAAGAACAGCGTTGATTTTGAGCGGACCGTTGGCGCTCTGGTTCCAGGTCTTCACCAATTGCAAAGCTCTGCCCATGTCGATGGACAGAGTCAGAGCTATGTGTGGCGCTTCCTGCGAACTTCGCTGTAGCCGTTCGGAAATGATTCCACGCATTTTGCTGATGGGAACGACCACGTACTCTTCCGCCGATTGCGACGGAGGAACTTGCTTCAGCATGCCTGCGACATCCGCCGAGGTCAGGCCTCGTTCGTGTGCGGAGCCGGAAATCGTCGAGATGTCGATTCCCTGCTCCGCAGCCAGCCGCCGAGCTTTCGGAGAGGCAGGCCTCAACCTGGGGACAACCGGCTCGCTTCCCGATCTTTGCGATGATGCGGGTCTCTCAGCAAGCGTGCTCGTGGTTGGCTGCACAGCAGCAGATTCCTTCGAGATGACAGGAGTGTTATCCGTACCCTTCGCTCTGCCCTCTGCGTCGGCATATTCCTGTTCGGTCAGGAGTAGTCCGATAACACGTCCGACCTGAATCTTTTGACCGGCCTGCGCGGAAAGGTTCGCAAGGACTCCGCTGTCCGACGCTTCGATTTCCATGACCGCCTTGTCGGTTTCTATTTCCATCAGCGGCTCGCCTTTGCGCACACGAGCGCCTTCCGCTTGTAACCAGCGAACCAGGGTGCCTTCCTCCTGCGCCATTTCCAGGGCGGGCATAACGATCTCTGTCGGCAAGTGTCCCCTTAACGACCTACGAGTGTGTGCGCAGCTTTGATGACTGCAGTTGGGTTCGGTATGGTTTGATCTTCTAAAATTGGCGAGAACGGGATCGGCACATCCATTGCACCCATGCGATGCACGGGAGCGTCAAGATGGTAAAACGCATTCTCGCCGATGACTGCGGCGATTTCCGCAGTCGCCCCAAATCGCTGGTAGCCCTCATCCACAACGATGCATCGGGAAGTCTTCTTGACCGAGTCAATCAAACTCGCTTCGTCGAGAGGCGTCAGAGTTTGCGGATCGATGACCTCCGCGTCGATTCCCTCACGGGCTAACTCCTCCGCCGCATCCAATGCAACCTGCACCATACTGGAGGTCGCGATGATGGTGATGTCCGTTCCGGTTCGTTTGACATCCGCCTTGCCAAAAGGAATCGCATACTCCACGGAGGGATCGGGGACGAATCCTTTTTTCTGGTACATCATTTTGTCTTCAAAAAATATGACCGGATTGTTGTCACGAATTGCAGTCTTCAACAGGCCCTTGGCGTCGTACGGGGTGGACGGCAGTACGACCTTGAGACCGGGAATATGCGCGACCCAGGCACATAGACTTTGGGAATGCTGGGCGGCCGCCCGCCTGCCTGCACCCATCGTGGTACGAATCACCAGCGGAACATTGAAAGTTCCTCCGGACATGTAATGGACTTTCGCCGCCTGATTGGCGATCTGGTCCATGACCAGGCCAAGAAAATCTCCGAACATGATTTCGGCAATCGGCCGCATACCGGTCATGGCCGCTCCGAGAGCGAGGCCCGTAATCCCTGCCTCTGAGATTGGAGTGTCCCGGACCCGTTCCGGCCCGAACGCATCGAGCAAGCCTCTGGTGAGCTTGTAAACGCCGCCGGCGGCGGCGACATCTTCACCCAGGACGAACACACTCGGATCGCGCTGCATTTCCTCGTGCATCGCCTCATTAATGGCCTGGGCGAACGTAATTTCCCTACCTTCAGTCGGCGTAGACATGCTTTAAAACCTCGTCGGGGTCTGGAAAAGGAGATCTGGTTCCGAACTCCACGCCTCTGGTGATCAATCCGGTAACGTCCGTATGGATTCGGTCTTTTTCACTGGGAGTCATATGACCGGCGTCAATCAGACGCGCGGCGAATCGATCGAGTGGGTCGCGACTCTCTCGCCATTCTTTTTCTTCATCGCGAGAACGGTACGGCCGGTCTCGATCGCTCATCCCGTGACCGTAATAACGATAGGTGTTGAATATGAGAAATGTCGGACCTCCGCCGCGGCGCCCGCGATCCACCGCCTCCATCGTGGCCCGATAAACCTCCAGTACATCGTTGCCGTCCACGACCTCGGATGCGATGCCCAACGATGTACCGCGCTGCTTGATGTCTCCGGCTGTCACGAGTTCCATCGGGGTGTATTCGCCATAGTGGTTGTTCTCGCAGGCGTATATGACAGGCAGGCTCCAAATCGCAGCCATATTCATCGACTCCAGCAGGATTCCCTGGTTCAACGCACCATCACCGAAAAAACTAACCGCAACCTGGTCAGTTGCCCGCATTTTCGCGCTCAGGGCCGCCCCGGTCACGATGGGAATGTTTCCCCCGACGATCGCGTTTGCGCCGAGGTTCCCCACCGCTTGATTGGCGATATGCATCGACCCGCCTTTGCCACGACAGTACCCTTCCGCCTTTCCGAAGAGCTCGGCAAACATCCGTCCGATGTCGGCGCCCTTAGCGATGCAATGCCCATGCCCTCGATGCGTGCTGGCAATGTAATCATCATCGCGGAGCGCCGCGCACACTCCGACGGCTACAGCCTCCTGTCCAACCGAACTGTGGAGAAGTCCCGGAATCAATGTCCGCGAGTACAGATCCTGCGCTTTTTCTTCGAACTCGCGGATGGTAAGCATTCGGCTGTATAACTCGAGCAGTCTGTCCTTATTGAGTGTGGTCGAGGGGGCAGCCATAATTTCCTGCGACATACAATTACCTTTCTTTTTTGCTACACCGCATTTTGTGTCGACTCAACATGGCGGGATCAATCTCTCTTTGTGAGAGACGCACCACCATCCACAAACATGACATGACCCGTCATGTAGTTCGATTCCTTGGAGCACAGAAAAATGTAGGCATCGGCAATCTGCTCCGGCGTGCCCAGTTCTTCGGCGGGGATCGCGGCGAGCATC
Organism: Terriglobales bacterium; assembly: GCA_036271275.1. Classification (GTDB taxonomy): domain Bacteria; phylum Acidobacteriota; class Terriglobia; order Terriglobales; family Acidobacteriaceae; genus DATBAX01. The sequence continues at coordinate 7,887 of DATBAX010000341.1, read as the reverse complement.
ATCTTCAACAGCTCAGGTTTCTTTTCCAGTGCTTTACGGGAAGATCCGGCATTCAGAATTCCAGGAGAAACCCCGTTGACCCGAATCCCCTGCGACGCGTACTCCTGTGCAATCAGCCGAATCAGATGATCCAGGGCTGCCTTGCTGGCGCAGTAGTCGATGGAACCAGGATAGGGATAGGTCCCCACCCATGAACTGGTAAACAACAGCTTTCCCCGGATGCCGTCCGCATTGGGCTTTTGAGCAAGCATGATCTTAACTGCAGCCTGGGCCAACATCGCGCAGCCGGTGACGTTGACCCGAAAGGACTCCTGCCAATCCTCCGCAGTTCTGTCGAGCAATCGTCCCAGCGAGGCATGCACCGCATTTGCAATTGTCGCGTCGAGCCGGCCAAAACGCCTGGCAACATCTTCTATTCCTTCCTGAACTTTCCTGGCGTCCCCTTGATCGATCCGCCGGTATTCTACGCCACCCAACGTTTTTACATGAGCGTTCCCAATTGCATCTTCTAATATGTCCCACACGATGACTTTCGCACCCTGCGAGGCGAGCTTGCGTGCTGTAGCGCTGCCGATATCGCCGCATGCGCCGGTAATCACAATTACCGCGTCCTTTAGACCCCGATCTTCGTTCATGTCTTAACTGTCCTCTCGCTCGTCACGCTCCCGGTCGGATGAACTTGAATTCGCCCGGCCAGGAACGGAGAAGCTTTCGAGCCGCATCCCAGATTCTTCCGATTCTAACTGGGATGATATTTCCATAGTGTGGTTCCATGTAAATCCAGCTTCACGGGGAAACCCACTTGCATCAAGGTCCGCCCCTCCACAACTTGTTCTTTCCCGCTATAGGGATCTTGCAGAGAGTAGCGGCGTCCCGGCTCCAGTTTTCTGAACCGCAAGTTTGCGTTTCCGTCCGGAGACTCTACGCGAAAAGCCAGGACAAAACCTTCTCCACTCTTCGGATCATGGAACTGCCAACCGTCCCAGGCTTTCATGGATCCAGGCTGAGGGAATAAAGGATAGAAGTCTTCCTTCAGCAGGTGCCGGACCGATTTGTACACTTCGATGTGGCGCTTCGCCCTCTGCCGTTCCTCAGGCTTCCAGGAATCGATGTCCTCTGTAATTGAAATGAGGCCGCCAAAGTTGGCATGGAAAACATTGTCATCAAGCGGACTCCTGGGAGTATCGACAATGCTCTTGATCCGGTTCGCGGGTAAAAAGTAATCGGCCCCCGAAAACTGATATCGGATGGCGTCTGGGTACCAGAATTGATCGCTCAGCACGTGGAAGTGCGCTCTCCGGAACATGCCCAGATCCACGCGGCGTCCTCCCGACGAACAATTCTCTATGAGCACATCGGGATGCTTTTGCAATAAGGCCTCGCGAACCGCGTACACCCCGCGAATGTGATCGTGTTGCATCCATCCGCGCCGGTGCGGGGCTTCGTTGGCTTGCCAGTACGGCCCTGGATCAATGTTGTTGTCCCAGAAAATCCACTTGAGACCATATTCCTGGATCATTTGATCGTAGACTGCGATTGCCCACTGCTGCACCTGATGAAGACCGAAGTTGAGTACGCCTTCTTCTTCGCCCCCATTCGGCATGAAAAGAACCCAATCGGGATGATGCCGCTCAACCATCGATCCCGCCCGCGCGACTTCGATATCTGTCCACAATCCAAACTGCATCCCGAGCGAGCGAACATAGTCGGCAAGCGACTTTAGATCGGGAAACCGCTCCAAATCCGGGACCCAACTGCCCCGGGCCCACCCGGTCATTTCGTTTGTCTGGGGGCTCTCCGATCCGTATGGAAACCAGGGCTCCCACTGCTCGAGGCAGTAGTACTCGATGCCGAGATCCGCGCAAGCTTTGGCGTGTGATCGGACATTTTTATCGATGGTTGCCTTCTGGCTTGTGTAGCATCCGCCCGGCGTGGCCTGGACATGCGGGTCGGGTACACCCTGGGGGAGGGCCGGCGACCAATCATTTAGAAAACGACGCAAGGCCAGGCGTCCCGTATCGAACGGGCCTTCATAGAATCCCAGGAGCACTCGCGGTATGTAGAACTTTTCGCCCGGCTGGAGGGTCAAGTCCACGCCGCTGATTCCGCCCTGGATCGAAAACGTTTTGTCCGGTCCCCAATCACCGTAGTGCTCGAGTTCCGGCAACTCCGTGCGAGTAAATTTAAGGTTCCAGAGCGCCGACCATTCAATGCCTCCAAAAATTCCCGACGAGCCGTCGCCATCCTCGACCAGGAAGAATGGAAGTTCCACGTTCGAAGATCTTCCGCTCGGCCCGGAATCCAGAGTGAAGTCTCCGGGGCCAAACATCGTCTCCTCGCCAATCGTCCACGCCGCCGGGGGATAAAAGTCAAAATTCGGGCCTCCCTTGCTGATATGGATTAAAGGATCTCCGAGCTTCTGGAGAGGCTTGAATTGCAAATCGTAGGAGAGCAACTGGGTGAGATGGTTGATGTTTTGAAATCCAATATTTTCCACTACTCCGCCGTAGACAACGGCGTGATGTTCGGGAAACAAAGCGTATTCGAGGGTCACGCGAAGGCCCTGCTCGCGATTTTCGAGCTTTAAGCGTCGAACTTTTTGTCCGCCGTCAGTACCGTCCGGTTCTTCTTGTGCGGATCCGAGAGCGGCCAGGCAGTCGGCATTCTTCAATCCTGAATGAGAGAACGAAAATCCAGGTCCGGGTAACAAATTCGCCGCGAATTTGCCTGGAGCCTTGCCGGGCAGGAAGTCGATCAGGCGAATTGGACTACCATCTTTGGCAAAGCCGAATAGATTGCGCGTCGGTAACAACATTCCCGCCACAGCAGCGCTAACGCCGGTTACGAATTTTCTTCGGTCCACGGTATTCCTCCAAGGTTTCGGATTCGGTGCTCGCCCATTCCCGCTCTGACTGATCGTCCAATGTCGAGTGTCGACAAAAAGCAATACCACCATCCGAACTCAAGTGTCAATCAAAAATTCTCGCTTTTTTGCAAAGTGGCGACCCCCGATTCGGCTACTTTTCTCGTTCCACACTCCACGACCGCGAAATTTCTTCCAGAGATTTGCCTTTGGTCTCCGGAACCATTCGCCAGCTAAAAACAAACGCCAAACAACATACTCCTGCAAAAATCCAGAATGCGCCGGCCGGCGTACCAAATTTTCTCTCGAGATTCGCGACCACCGGCGGAAACGCCTGGTTAGCCACAAAAAGCGCCAGCCAAACAGAAATTGACCCGAGCGCCATCGCCTTTCCTCGCAAACGAGTCGGAAATATTTCCGACATGATGAGCCACGGGAGAGGACCCAGACTGATGGCGTACGTACCCACACAGGCCAGCATGATAAGAAGAACATACCCTCCCGAAAGACCGAACTTAAACACCATGCCCATCACGACAAAGCCAACTGCCATGCCCGCAGTGCCAATCAGTAGCAGGGGTCTGCGTCCAGCACGGTCCACCAGCCAGAGCGCGAGTAGCGTGCAAATCAAGTTCCACACATTTAAAAAGATTGTCTGCATGAGCGCATCCTGAGCGCTATGAAATCCGGCCTTTTGGAGAATGACCGGCGCATACAGGAATAGCGTGCCGGCTCCGGTCCACTGCTGCAGCACGCCCAGCGCTACAGCAATGAAAAGCGCGGTTCTGATTCCGGGACGAAAGAGTTCGGAGAAGCGTCCGGTTTCACCGGCGGCGGCGGCGATGGAGAGAGAAATTTCGTCGATAGCCTCCTGCGCATCCCGGCGACCATTTATTTTGGTCAACACTCGCATTGCTTCCTGCGGCTGATTCTTTTCAATCAACCATCTCGGACTTTCAGGGACCAATAAGAGTCCGATCAGAAAGAGCAGGGAGGGTACGAGCTGGGCGGCGAACATCCCTCTCCAGTTTCCACTCGGCGAAAGCCAGTATGAAACCACAATGGACGACAAGCCTCCCATCACCACGGCGAACTGAAAGAAAGTAACCAGACGTCCCCGGATGCGCGCCGGCGCCACCTCTGCCAGATACATCGGCGAGGTGACCGAAGCAATACCAACGCCGATGCCCCCAAGAATTCGGCAGACGTTGAATTGGACCAAGCTTCCCGCGTACGCGCTGCCAACGGCGGCCACTCCGAAAAGCAGGCCCGCCACGGCAAGTGTCCATCTCCTGCCGAGCCGGTCACCCAAAGATCCGGCGATCGCCGGACCAACGATGCATCCGATGGCAACGCTGCTTACGGCGAATCCGACTGCCACCGGACTTAAATCGAAAGCTTTTTTGAGGAAGATTATCGCGGCGCCGATGATCACCAGATGGTAGCCCATCAGGAAGCCACCAACCGAAGCCACCGCAGATATCAGATAGACATAAAATCGCTTTTTGCTTTCCGGGTTTTCGCCTGCGGTTCCCATGTGATTCGCTCCAACCGACAATGTGGACAGCGCCGCTTCGCTAAGAGCCAGCACAGAAGAGACGAAGAAGACGAAGAGGACGAATAGTTCGTATTTTTATTTCATTGCTCTTTTCGGGCAGGATGCATTTGAAATACATCGGGATTGATTACGTTTGCCGGCATTTTTCCGTCAAGGACCGCGGCCATTCCGTCACTCATCATTTTAAAAATGCTTTGTGTCGCCGAGACCGAAAGACCGAGAATGTGGGGCGAGCACAGGAGTTTGGGATGGGAAAATAAGGGGTGAGAAACATCCGGCGGTTCCTCCAGGAAGACATCCAATCCGGCGGCCGATAATTTTCCACTTTCAAGCGCTTCGAAGACAATGTCCAAACTTTCCAAGAGCTTCCCGCGTCCGACATTAATCAGGATCGCACCCGTCTTCATGGAGGCAATGCGGCTCCGGTTCACGATTCCCTGGGTTTCGTTCGTCAGAGGAGCAACCAGCACGACGAAATCCGACTGAGTGAACAAAGTGTCCAGCTCCACGAGTTCGACCGATACATCTTTCGCCCGCTCGCTTGGTACGTACGGGTCGAATGCCAGGACACGCATACCAAAAGGCTGGAGCAGGCGCGCAAAATCTTGGCCAATCCTGCCCAGACCGATAATCCCCAGGGTGGCGCCTTGAAGATCAAAAACCTGGATTTGATCGCGCGACTCCCAGTCGCCGGCCTTGGTTCTCTGATCGAGTTCATTGAGATGTTTTGCCAGGGCCAATGTGTAGGCCATCGCCCCTTCCGCGACTGCTCTTGAGGCGGCGCCGGGTGTAAAAACAACGGGAATCCCAAGTTCAGTGGCGGCGGCGACGTCTACGTTATCGCAACCAACACCGCTCCTGCCGATCACTCGCAAATATTTCCCGGCTTCCACGACACGCCGCGAAACAGGCGTGTTCCCGCGAACAATCAGCCCGATCGCATCCCCCACCACAGAAATAAGGGACTGCTCCGAGGTTTCCGGCGCGACATAAATCGCACCGAACCGGCCCAGGATGTCCCGCGTAATGGGTGGCACCGGACCCGTGGCCACAAATCCCGTATGAAGACTCCCCCGTCCGTCGGAAGAATCTTTTGGGCCGCCTACGGCTTTGGCAGACGATGCCGACCTACTCGTACCTGAAGCAGAAAGGCCTCGGCTAGAGCCTAACAAGTTGTTTCCAGACAAGTTGACTCGACGCATAACTCTCCGTCGCGGAATAACGCGTTCGGCAAGCGAAATCCAGTATCAGCAAGGAAATCCAGAAATCGCGTGTCTGCCGACGCGATGCACAACCTATCATACTGTCGACAATATACGCAACGAAAAATTTGCGACGCTCAACATTGGCGCGAAAAACCTCGCCGAGTTTACAACGCATAGCATATGTCCATCGGTCATTCCCATTTAGGATTATGTGCTGAAAGATTCTCCGACCCCACCGGATTCCCCTCGAAGGAATGGACGGGCGTACCGACATTGAGGCGTGGGCCGAGGCTACGGCCTTTGTAATGTGACCGTTGACGATGTTCTTCGGAAACAGGTAACCTGTCGACAAATGAAACGTCACGAAGAACCCATTGAATCGACTCCGCGCAAACCACCTACATTGAAGGAACACGTGGTGCAGTGGCTGACGGATGAGATCGTTTCAGGACAGATAAAGCCGGGCGAACGACTTTTCGAAGCCCATCTCGCCGAGAGATTTCGCATCAGCCGCGCACCTATCCGGGAAGCGCTGCACAAGCTACAAGAACTTGGATTAGCGGTCAGCCAACCGCGGCACGGAATCTCGGTAGTGAAACTCGACGAAGAGGACCTGCAGAAAATCAATAGTTTGCGGGTGGTACTTGAAGCCGAAGCTCTACGTCTTTGCCGGGCAAACCTAACTCCTGCAGCCGAAGCGAAACTGGAACGTCTGGTTACTAAGATGGAAGCTGGAGAGCCGATGCCCGCAGTCGATGCGATGCAATTGGACTTGGAGTTTCACCGCGCGATTTGGGAAACGACGGGGAACGAATATCTGGAGAAATTCCTCACCAGCTTGACTGCCCCATTATTCGCGCAGTTGGTTCTATTGATGCCGAAGGAAGAGAGAGCGAGGAAGACTGTGGCCTCGCATCTTTCTTTAATGGAGTTTATTCAAGGCAAACTCGACCGTCCTGCTGAAGACATCATGTTGGATCTCTTAGCCGTTCGCTGGCCGCGACCGGGAAAGTTTTCCAGCTTTTCGCAACGAGTGACCAAAGCTCCCAAGGCGGTGAATCCGCAAACGAATTCTTGATCCTTCCAAGCTTGCTGCCAATTTTTCTTGAGTACTTCTCGAATCTGATCACGGAACTGATTGCGTAGGGAGAATGGGTTGGCAAACGCTGTGGCTTCGGGAGGAAGAGAGCCACTTTGATGAAGGTCCATTTTTGTTCTTGGGTCAGCTTCTCGGTTGGCAAAAATGACGGCGCCGGTCAGTTCATTGAGATAGCGATTTACAAGTTGATGATCGCCGTCTGAAAGATAAATCTCGTTTGTGAGTATAAAAGTGTTGATCTCAACGATACGCGAACTCAAGTCGGAAAGAGCGCTCGGATCGACACGAAGATCAACATGGATACTTTCGACCATCATCCAAAGCTATTTCTCGCCGATCTTCTTTCGGCAGCCGGAACTGCTCCAAGGCGCGAGATAAGACGCTCCAGGTCCTTTCGCGTGGCCGCTCCTGCCGCCAGAGCTTCCGCCTGCTCCCTCAGTTCCGGGTGCCGCACCCACGATTCTCTTGAGCAACGGGTGCGTGAGGATGTAAGGCAGATCGAACATGGGAACGTTCTGTTGGCGACTTAAAACTGCGCCCACCGTTAATCTTATCGAAGACGTCTTCGACTTTTGTGAAATAAAGGCTGCGGCAGTTTCGGGCCTTTTCAAGCGCCTTTCGGACCCGGAATGTACATCGCCGAAAACGGCCCGTCGGAGGCGGCGTCCATCTCAGAACACCCGACCCGTAATTATTTCCGAATAGCCTTTGCCAGTTGTTTCCACCCGCGCCCCAAGATTTCCGCGCGGAAATTCGACACGCTCAACGTCGATTCAAGTCGACGTTGACTTAATTTTTGTGATGCGAATTTGGAGGGCAATCGTTAAGATGTGGAGACTCCGCATGGACACCTGCTCCCGGAGGGCGGCTGGAATTGGAGAGCATTTTCGTACAATAAACGTACAATGGATCGGGCAATGGGGCCTTTTTAGCGATTGTGGCAGTTCCAAGAATCAATAACTTACGTGTTGTCAACACGCTGAATAGTTCGACTCCCGCCGCCTCCACCAATCTAAATTACTGATATAAAACGCTTTACAAGTTTATAAAAACGTACAATAAACGTACAATGGATTCGGCAAAGGTGCTGATTCCATGCTCTCTGTTTACTCCCGCCACTATCCTCCCTGCCCTTCCATCGACATCAACTACAAGCGCTGCC
>DATBAX010000340.1:0-3064 GCA_036271275.1 Terriglobales bacterium | reverse complement strand
TCGCCCTTCATTTCGCGGACGGCCTGATCGAGCATTTGCGTGTAGAGCTCGAAGCCGATGGCTTCGATGTGTCCACTTTGTTCACCGCCGAGTAGGTTCCCGGCGCCGCGCAATTCGAGATCCAGCGCGGCGATTTTGAATCCCGCGCCGAGGTCGGAAAATTCTTTTAGGGCCGCGAGGCGTCTGCGAGCGATCGGCGTGAGTTCGACATCCTGCGGAATTAGAAGATAGGCGTAGGCGCGACGATTGGAGCGTCCGACGCGGCCGCGCAATTGATAGAGTTCAGAGAGTCCGAGGCGGTCGGCGCGATTGATGAGGATGGTGTTGCACAGCGGGATGTCGAGGCCGTTTTCGATGATCGTGGTGGCGACTAAAATATCGGCTTCGTGATGCATGAATTTGAGCATCACTTTTTCGAGCTCGCCTTCGGACATTTGTCCGTGGCCAACGATCACGCGGGCGCGCGGGACTAATTCCTGAAGCTTGGCGGCGATTTCCCAGATGCTTTCGACGCGGTTGTGTACGAAATAGATTTGTCCGCCGCGGTCGAGTTCCTGCTCGATGGATGACTGGATCAACTTTTCGTCCCAGCTTGCTACTACGGTCTGGATGGCGATGCGATCTTTGGGCGGAGTTTCGATCACGCTCATGTCGCGCAGCCCGACCATGGACATGTGCAGTGTGCGTGGAATGGGTGTCGCGGACATGGTCAGAACATCCACCTCTTTGCGCATTTGCTTCAGGCGTTCTTTGTGACGGACGCCGAAGCGCTGCTCCTCGTCCACGATCAACAGACCGAGATCGGGCAGTTTGATGTCGGTGGACAGAATGCGATGAGTGCCAATCAAAATGTCGACTTTCCCGGTTTCAACTTTTTGCAGAATCTCTTTTTGTTGCTTTGCCGTTCGAAAACGGCTGATCATTTCTATTTTGACGGGGAAGGCGGCAAAACGTTGCTTGAAAGTTTCATAATGTTGAAAGGCGAGAACGGTGGTGGGCGCGAGGACGGCGACCTGTTTGTTGTCGCTGATGGCCTTGAAGGCTGCGCGCATGGAGATTTCCGTTTTGCCGTAGCCGACGTCGCCGCAGAGCAGGCGGTCCATTGGTTGTGATGATTCCATGTCGCGTTTTACGTCGGCGATGGCATACAACTGGTCGTCGGTTTCGTTGTATTCGAAGGCATCTTCGAATTCGCGCATCCATTCGCCGTCGGGCGCGAAAGCGTGACCCTCGGCGGTCTTGCGCTGTGCGTAGAGCTTGATGAGCTCGTCGGTCATGTCCTTCATGGCCTTGCGCACGCGAGCTTTGGTTTTGTTCCATGTGGCCGTGCCCAAGTGATTGAGCTGAGGTTTGATGCCTTCCGCCGAGCGATATTTTTGGATTAAATCCAGGCGGGTGAGCGGCACGTAGAGACGAGCGGCGTCGGCGTATTCGAGCAGCATGAACTCGGCGTTGCCGTCGCCTTGATTGATTTCTTTCAATCCGAGGTATTGGCCGATGCCGTGCTCGACATGGACGACATAATCTCCGACGGCCAAATCGCGGAAGTCGGAAAGAAATGCCGAGACCTTGGACTTCTGACGCTGTGGCCGTGAAACAACCGACTCGGATTCGTCGAACAGATCACGCGCGCCGAAAATCGCCAGGTTGGCGTCCGGCAGAATCAGGCCGTCGGGAATGTATGCCTTGGCTAGAGTAGTCGTAAGAATTTCGCCGGCGAAGTAGGAAGTCTCGTCGGCATAACTTTCGCCGCCGCGAGTGCGGCTTCCTAAACGAAACGAAATCGCGTACTCGGTGAAAACGTCGGCCAGCCTTTCCACTTCTCCTGTGTTCGGGACTGCGATCAAAACGCGATTGTTGTCCGCGATTTGCTTTTTGACTCCCTCGAGCATGTGCGGAACTGAGCCATGGAAGCGAGGTGTGGGCTGGGAATGAAACGAGACGGCTTCGGTTTCGTCAGAGCGCGTGACATCGAGATGTTCGAAATCCGCGCCCGGTAACGTGGCTAATTTTTGCCACCAGGATTCGGGATCCAAATACAAATCGGTGGAACGCACCAGGTTGCCGACGCCGCTGCGTTCATGCGCCTCAGCAATGCGTTCCCAAAGATGATCGAATTCTTTCCTGATGGCGCTGGACTCGTCAGCCACAACCGCGGCGTGGGGCAATAGATCGAAGATGTCGTTTTCAGCGCCGGCGACGGGAGCGTAGAACTCCCATCCCGGAAATACTGTCACGCCGCCGGCGCGAACAGCTTGTTCTATGACTTCTTCAGCGCCGGTGATTCGTTTTCCAGACAGGCGGGCGTGGATTGCGCCGAGGACTTCTTCGGTAACGGGAGTTTCGGTCAGGGGCAGCAGGACGATTTCTTCGACTGCGTTCGATGAACGCTGCGTTGTGGGATCAAACTTTCGGATGGACTCAACTTCATCCCCCAGCAATTCGATGCGCAATGGGCGGTCGGCCTCGGGGGGATAGACATCGAGAATGCCGCCGCGCAAGGCGTATTCGCCGGGCATTTCGACAACGTCGGCGGCGAGGTATCCGACGGTGTTGAGATGGCTGAGCAACAATTCGGTGTCGAAGGTTTCTCCACGCCGGATGACGCGTGCCAGGTCTGCATAATATTCGGCGGAACGCAGGCGAAGAGCGGTGGCGGCTACCGGCGAAACAACGATGGAAACCGCGCCGGTGGCGATTTTCCAGAGAGATACGGCACGTTCTTCCTGGATTTCCGGATGTGGCGATAAGTTCTGGAAGGGCAGAACGTCGCGAGTGGGAAGCCCGACAATTTTTTCCGGATCGGTCCCACCGACCAGTTCCGCAAAAGCCTGAAGCACTGGAACAAAGTCTTCCATGGTGCGATTGTCCGCGACCACGACGATGAGCGGACGTCCCAGATTTTTTTGCAGCATGACCAACATCAAGGCTTTGGCGGTGGGAATCAGTCCTGAGACACGAAGGCGCCCCGCGTTCTCTCTGAGGTGGGAGGCTACGCGTGTGAAAGCGGGGAGTTTTTCCGCGTCCGCAAATAAATCGCGGACGAATGGGAGGAGCATTGCCT
>DATBAX010000339.1:0-3846 GCA_036271275.1 Terriglobales bacterium | reverse complement strand
CGTAACCGGATATGACTGTGTGATCGACGAAGCATCCGTGCCCTGACCGACGACGTTAAAGTTATAACTCTGGGCCGAGACGCTACTCACGATTACCGTAAACGGTTCGCCGGCGGTGGACGGCGTCGCGATCGATGGTACCGCTGCACACGAAGGCGGCGCGCCTGTCCCGCAACTTAAATTGACTTGACTGCTGTAGCCATTCGCCGCAATCAGCGTCCCATTAAAAGTCGCCGAGGCGTTTACCGGCGCGGTCAATGCGGGATTCGAGATCGTCAGAGTATAGGTCGGACTGGCGGCGGCATTGACCAGCAAAGTCACAGACTGGAATCTGTTAGGGCCGCCGGGTGTCGTACCGAGAATCATTATTGAAAACGTTCCGATGGGAATATTCGTGCCCGCGCTTATCGTCAACGTCACGGTAACCGGATTTGTGGAAGTCGGGCTCATGGTCGCTGGAATGAATTCGCACGATGCGCCGACTGGCAGGCCTAGACAGGAGAGACTGACGACTCCATGAAAAGATCCAGCCGCTGTCACCTGAAATGTCATTGGAGCAGTATTGTTCGGCGGCGTGACCGCAATGTTCGCGGGTGAGGGTAGAGTGAGGTTGAAATCGACGACCGAAAGTGAAAGCGGGAGGTCGTGGATTACCGCATTGGCATCCGATCCGACTCCGTGGAGATTGAAAAGATAATTTCCGGCCGGCCCGCTTGCCGTGACTGTAAACGCTGAGCCGGAGCTTGCGGGCGTCTGACTCCGGGGCGCGACCAGGCAATTCGTCGGCGCCACGGTTGCTCCACCCGTACAGCTCAGACCAACCGAGCTGGCATATCCGTTCAAGGCCGTGATGGTGCCATTGAAGACGGCCGAGTTCCCGACAAATGTCGTCAAAGGATCCTGCGCAACGGAAGTCTGAAAATCCGGCATAGTGATCAGATTGAGTTCCCAGATTCCACGTCCGTAAGTCGCGGCTCGCAGTCGCTTGGTTCCGCCATTGTTAAAAATTGCGAGCGCGGTGACTGCGACATTCGGCAGAAAACCAGCCTGGCTGGAAGTTGGCCCCACCTCCGTCCAATTCGCTAAGCCGGTGCTGCTCGAGAAAACGCCTGCATCGGTGCCGACATAAATCATTCCGGTTGTCGAAGTGGTTCCCGAGTCGATGGCAATGGAGTTGACCGGTACGTCAGGCAGGTTGGCGGTAAAGTCTGTCCACAAGGCCCCGCCATTGTTGGTTTTCCATATATGGGAAACATGAAATCCCATCATCGTCACGTAGGCGGTCAGGCCACTGGTATCCGAGTTGTCGATTGCAATTGCGGAAATCGGAAAGTTGTCAGGATTGATCGCACCAGTCCGGTCGTTCCACGTCAGGCTTCCACCCGCAACATTGGTGCTCACCCAAACCTGACCTCCCGTCGGCGACGTGGTCAGCATTGGACCAAAGCCGTCGGTGCCGGCATAAATCACATTGGAAAAGCTATTTGTATCGAGAGCACCGCCCGCAGCCATTGAGCGCACCAGATTGGTTTCGCTGCCGCTGCAAACCGCGGTGCCACCACTCTCGAAATTATTGCTGAGCACAGTGAATCCTTCACCGGTACTGGCTCCGCGCCAGATCCGGCAAGTGCCCACCAGAAGTTCATCGGAATTCTGCGGGTCGAAAATGTAGGGCGGATAAAACGCTCCCGTATCTCCACCCACCGTGGCGCTGCTTACGACCTGGTTGTTGATGAAGTCATCGGTGTGACAATCGATTCCCGCCACACAACTGAAAATGTTGATCCCCGACACCGAGTCCGGAGGAGTCGATACGAACCAAGCATCCTCATTGGCCGGACTGACCGCGGTGGTTCCACCATCACCGGCGTTCACATTGATCCAACTACTATTGCCTTCGGCCGCGGCACTCGCGGGAGCACCGTTGTCTCCGGCCCCGCCGAGAATGACATTTGGATCAGTGAACGCCTGCGAGATCGAAACGAACTGCGTCATCGACCCTAGTGTCTGATTGAGGCTATCGAACTGATTGCTGCCACCGCATGTGCCGGTCGTCAAATCTGTATAACCGGAGAGCGCGCGATAAACCCCGCCATCGTTGGCGAAGTACAACACGTCCTCGGCCGCGTTATTGATCAGCAGAGAAGCGATGGCATGTTGATTGGGATGGACCAGCGCGATCGAACTGCATCCGTAGACATGGGTGAGATTCAGAAAGGTGTTCGCTCCCGAGCCGTTGCAGGTTGGCGAAACAGCCGTGATTTGGCATTTGTAAAGATTGACGGCTCCAGCGTACAAGTCCGTGGCTCCGCCATCGGGGACGGCTGTGAGCGCCAGATTGTAACTGCCCTGCGATGTTCCGCAGCCGCCGAACGCATCACCGCAATTCGTGATCCCAGTGTCACTGATCTGGATCCACGAGACGCCTCCGTTGGTAGATTGCCAAATCCCCTGATCGTTGTCGTTCGCGTCGACGTACCAGGCGTACATTTCGTTGCGTCCCGGCACCACCGATAGTTCGCCGCGATAAATCGGGCAAGCGCTCTGGGGCGCGCCATGCGAGGGACATGCAGTCGTGGTCAAACCTGGTCCGGGTTGACTGGCAAGTCGCGTCCAGTGAATTCCATCGCTCGATGAATAAAATCCGTGCGAGCTGATCGCTGCTAGGAACTCTCCTGCCGCCGCGTCATAAACTACAGAGCTTACGGAACTCGGGTCGGGTGCGGTCGCACCGTCAGTCACGCTGGCGTAAGTCCAGGAAATCCCGCTGTCGGTTGAGTAATAAATGCCACGATTCGCCGCAACAGGATTCTCCAATCCTTCGGCGATCCCTTCCGATGTCGCCGAAGCCGCTGCCACAGCCAAATTTGGAGAAACCGTGCTGAACGCGATCTTGCTGAAACCTAATCCCGCGAAAGAACGGGTCTGAGTTGTGTCCTGCGCGGTTAGAGTCCATGTTGTTCCTGCGTCGGCGGACCGCAAGATGCCCAGACCATAATAAGAATCTGTGGAACCGTTGGTCTCGCCGGTTCCCACCAGAATCACACTGTTGGCCGGATTGGGGTTCGCCAGTTGCGGTTGGATCGCAATCGAACCGACCGCGAGCGTGGCTTGGTTGTCGATGAGCGGCGTCCATTTAACATTCGCCGCGGTAGGACTGGCAGGTCCTGCGTTGACGGATTTCCACAGGCCGCCGTACGCACCACCCGCATAAACCGTATTTCCGCTGGAATCGGCAGGATCGATGGCGACTGCCGTTGCCCGTCCGGAAACCCAACTGTAATCCTGAAGTCCCATATCACCGGCGTCCGATGCCAGAGGCGCGGGACCAAGTGGAATCCAACTTTCAGTGATGACTGGAGACACCAACGGTCGCACAGCCCGGAGTTGCATTTTTTGCAGGTGAGCGCGATACCGCAGCGCTGCCGCGGACTGTCCTGGAATCATTCGCCCACGTCGGAACCACTGTTCTCGTTGCTTAGAGTGATCGGAAATATGAGCGGAATTGGACGAGGAACTACTCAATCCCGCTTGCCCCAAAACCAACGACGGGACAAAAATCAGAATTAGAAAGCTCGAGCTGAAAGCTGCAAACGCCCATCGAGAAAATTTCATGCGTGCCTAGGCGGCCTTGCCTTTCGCCGGACGCGCATTGATCTTCCCCAACCTCACCAATCGCGCGACGATCGATCCCACCGTACGATTGTGGTTCTTCGCGATTGCCTGAAAATTCGTGCCCTGGCGCAATGCATCACAAATCTGCTGTTCTTCTTCGCGTGTCCATGCCTTTCCTGCATTCTGCGGCAGTAATTGCCGAAAGCGTTCGCGCTCCTGCGCGTATTCCAG
>DATBAX010000338.1:0-5067 GCA_036271275.1 Terriglobales bacterium | reverse complement strand
GTTCGGCCGCCCTTGCCGTCTCCGTAGAGCAATAGGTTTTGGGTCTTCTCAGGATATTTGTCGAAAGGCGTCTTCAAATCGAAGCCGTGCGCCGCAGCTGTGAGCTCCAGCATGTGAATCAGATTTTGCGACGCCGAGCCTGGCCCCAACCCGCCTTCAAGCAGCGGCTTCGACCAATCGGTCACAACTTTGCCGGGATCGAAATCATAACGACTACCCAGACCATGGCATTCCGGGCAGGCACCATATGTGCTGTTGAAGGAAAAAGAACGCGGTTCGAGTTGTGGCACGTTGATGCCGCAGTCCGGACAAGCCAGCTTCGCCGAATACAACTGCTCTTCTCCGCCGACCACTGCGACTTGCACGAGTCCGCCCGCCAGTTTCATGGCAAGGCCTACGGAAAGTTCGAGGCGATGCTCGATCCCCGGCTTCACCAACAGGCGATCAATCACGATTTCAATAGTGTGATTTTTGCGTTTGTCCAACGCGAGATCATCTTCGAGGTTGACCAACTCGCCATCGATGCGGGCGCGGGTGAAGCCGTGTTGTACCAGCTTCTCCATTTCTTTCTTAAATTCGCCTTTGCGCCCTCGCACGATCGGCGCGAGCACCATCACCCGGTCTTCGGGGGTCAACGACATGACTCGCTGAACGATCTGTTCGGCAGACTGCCGGGTAATGGCCTGTCCGCATTTCGGGCAATGAGGGATGCCGATGGAAGCGTACAAAAGGCGAAGATAATCGTAGATTTCGGTGATCGTCCCGACCGTTGACCGGGGACTGCGGCTGGTGGTCTTCTGCTCGATGGAAATAGCCGGGCTGAGGCCGTCAATGGCGTCTACATCGGGGCGCTCCATCTGGTCGAGGAACTGGCGGGCGTAGGCCGAAAGCGTCTCCACGTAGCGTCGCTGCCCCTCGGCGTAGATGGTGTCGAAAGCCAGCGACGACTTCCCCGATCCGCTCAGGCCGGTAATGACCGTGAGCGAATTCCGCGGGATTTCCACGTCGATATTCTTCAGGTTATGCTGGCGCGCTCCGCGCACCGAGATTTTGGTGATGGCCATTAATCCCGACGGTATTTCCCTTCCGTAATGTGGACGGATCTACAGAAATGTTCGACAGTAGGTGTACGCAACTCTACTCACGTATCTTATTTGTTAACAGTTAGAAGCGTCAAGGACGGGTAGATTGAAGGATAGCTCAGCGGGCCGCAAACCAAGCCTCGCCAGAGAGTTCCGAAGTCGCGGCGGCGGCAATTTATTTGGGAAAGTGGGCCGATCTTGGGTAGCTTATTAGTCGTTTTTGTGATGGTTTTTACCGCGATATCCGTGGTTGGTCTCGGGATCTTTGCCGCTTATGGCGCCGTGATTGGCATTCTTCAAGCGTTCGCTTACCAGTCCCGCCAGCGTACTTCCCGAAGTCTTATTCTCGTCCCCAGCCAATCCGCTGCCAGCGGAGACTAGTTAATTTCGGATTGCAGATTTTTGATTGCAGATTAAAATCTTTCCCGCTCCCGAATCCCGAAATTCTTCCCTTCAAGCGTTCTTCTTTGCGACCTCTGCGACGTTAGTTCAGATGGTAGATTTCAGACGCTAGATTGAAAAACCGCCGCTTCCAATCTGAAATCTGAAATCACAAATCTGAAACTGCCCTATTGCGGATCGGGGTTATTCATCAAAGGCATGCGCTGTGCAGGACCTTGTCCCGGAGCGATCGGAGTACCCGGCACTCCTCCTGGCTGTTGCTGCTGCAGTTGCTGTTGTTGTTGCTGAAGCTGCTGTAGAAGCTCTTCGGGGGTCTTTGGGGCCGCCGATCCGTTCGGCTGCGCTGCCGCAGGCTGGGCCGCCTGGTCGTCAGCTTGATCGGCGGAGTCGTCGGCTGCTGAGTCATCCGCGGAATCGTCAGATGCTTCTTCGGCTGCTTGCGCTGCGGCTTGAGGACGGGCGAACGGCACAGCATTTGCTGGCTGAGGCTGCGCTGCATTCGCCTCGACGGCAGGCTGTTCCGCCGGACCAATCGGCCGGGCGA
Organism: Terriglobales bacterium; assembly: GCA_036271275.1. Classification (GTDB taxonomy): domain Bacteria; phylum Acidobacteriota; class Terriglobia; order Terriglobales; family Acidobacteriaceae; genus DATBAX01. Next base: position 3,039 of record DATBAX010000338.1, on the reverse strand, counting down.
TCAAAACTACTTTGTCCAACGCATTGGGGTTGGCGGCGGTTCCCAACAGCACATAATCGAAATGCGATCCATTCAGCAGCGAAGCCAATACCTCGCGCGCAGGTCCCGGACCAAAATGTCCAACCACCCGCTCAGTGGAGTTAGACGGCATATCCACGTTCGCGCCGGTCTGCGAGTGCACCGCCCGCAGAATGTCTCCCAAGGTCGAGTTCTGAGCCACAATGGTCAATTGACCGCTCTGATAAGCCACCAGAGGAGCTGATGAGGGGATCTGATCGAGGTTGAATCCAGGAAGTGGTCCCGACGGAGGCAGAGGCTGGGTCGGACCCGTCGGTTGGACTTGAGCTTGTTGCTTTACTGGCTTTTTCCTGGCGTGATGCCGGGGCGTCGTGGCAGGCGCGGCCGATTGGGCCGAAACCGCGATTGGCAAACTAAGCACAATCGCAATAACAGCGAATCCAAATCTGCTCGACATTCCTAAAACCGCCATAAACCCGCTCCGCGGCAACGCCACATGTATCTTTGCCAATTCTAGCACCGGAAGCAAGGCTACAATATGGACGTTTTTCACTCTTTTGGGCGTGGTGCTGTCCTCGGGGTCAAAAACCCCGCCAGTAAATATGTGGACGTCAGGACAGGGAAAAACCTACTGGTGGGGGGCGAAATAGCCCTTGCGGGCGCGGACTTGCAGGTCTTTCTTTTGCGACGTGATTTCAATCGAGCGGTAGCGGCCGTCGGCGTCGAAGTCGGCGGGATGATACGAGATCACATACTGGCTGCGAAGTTCATCTTCAATTGCGGCGAATGAACCCTTGATGTCCTTCATTTTGTAGGGAAAGAATGCGCGTCCGCCGGTAGCGTCGGCTAGCTGTTGCAGGACTTTGTCTCCGCGCAGGACCAAACCGCTGTCGTCGGTGGAAATCGCATAAATGATCACTTCCGCGCGTTGCGCCATCTCGATGGCCTGGGCACGGGTGATTTCGCTTTGATTATCTTCTCCGTCGCTGACGATCACAATCGCCCGGCGTACCGGATGATCGGTGGCCTGCTTGATCAAATTGTCGCGGCAGGCGCGATAGACGGCGTCATAAAGCGCCGTGCCTCCACCATCTTTCAAATTATGTACACCGGTGGCCAATAATTGAACGCTGTCGGTGAAGCCCTGCGTGATCTGGTTGTGCCCGTTAAAACCCATCACAAAAGCTTCGTCGAAGTTGGCACGCACCGTGTGTTGAAGAAAACTAACGGCAGCTTCCTGCTCGAAATCAAAACGGCCGTGCACCGACCCACTGGTATCGACTAACAAACCCAGTTCCAGGGGCAAATCGGTTTCCCGGCGAAAATTTGCGATCGATTGTGGTGGCTTGTGGTCGTCGAGAATCGAGAAATCAGCCTGATTGAGATCGCGCACAAACTTGCCATGCTTATCGGTGGCAATGAACAGCAAATTAACTTCGTCCACCCGCTTCTTGATGGTTAGAACGCTGTCGTCAGGCTGCTCGGATGCCGGAGGCGTCGAAGCCACGGAGGCAGAAACTACAGGAATCGCACTCGCCGGCATCACATAATTTGACTGTGCTCGCAACGGCAAGGCCGCAACAGCCAAAAGAAGTAACCCGAGATAAATTGCCGATTTCATGTAACTCATTCCCAATCCATCCCAAAATTCCACGGCCAAATGCCGCCCGCCGCCATTCCAATTCATTAGATGCACTTCAATGGCCGGAATATCCACGCTGGACGCGGCTTCCCGTATGTTGACTGTAGGCGAGGTCAAAGGCCAGTGCCAAGTTACAAAAGGAGCACTCATTTGGTCATGGTGGGCAGCAACTGGGTATTCAGCACTCAGCCCTTTGGCATTTGGCATTTAGCAATTGGCCCCTATCTGTCCTTGCCGATCAACGGCAAAAACCGCGTACTGGCTGAATGCCGAGTGCTGAGTGCTTCCGGATCAACACTTTAGGCCCACACAAGTCCACAATCAGCAGTTCTCGCAGATCACCAGCAAGAACCCAGAGCGGCCAAATGCTAAATACCAAGTGCCAAGTGCTGAATGCTGAGTGCCGAATGCATTTAAGGCTCCTAATCTCATCCCGCAAGGAAGCAATGCGCGGTAAAATGAACCACCGACAACATAGGAGGATTTATGAAGAAGCTCTACGCACTATTACTGGTATTCGCTTTCCTGCCGCTCGCTTTCGCCGCTGATGATGCTACCGAAGCCGAGCGGGTGAAAAATTCCGGCGTGGTTCTCAAAGAAATCCTCAATATTCCCGACGACATTCCGCAAGACCTGATCGACAAAGCGGAATGCCTGATCATTCTGCCCTCGGTGAAAAAGGGCGCATTTGGAGTTGGTGGAAGTTATGGCCGCGGCGTCATGATTTGCCGCAGTGGAGAACATTACAAAGGCCCTTGGGGAGCACCTGCCCTCTATGCCCTCGAAGGCGTCAGCATTGGCTTTCAGTTGGGCGGTCAGGCCACCGACTTCGTGTTGCTGGTCATGAATCCCAAGGGAGCGGAATCGCTTCTGAACAGCAAAGTAAAGCTGGGTGCGGATGCATCCGCCGCTGCCGGCCCGAAAGGCCGCACTGCAGAGGGCGCAACCGACATCGTCATGAGCGCCGAAATCCTCTCTTACTCGCGCAACAAAGGATTGTTCGCTGGCGTCTCGCTCGAAGGTTCCACGTTGCGTTCGGACGGAAGCGCCAACGAAAAACTTTACGGAGAAAAGCTGGATGCCAAAGAAATCATCCGCGAACACAAAGTAAAAGCTCCTCCAGCCGCAGCCGGTCTCATTGCCCTGCTGAACCGGAAGAGCCCGAAGAACCTGTCAGAACCGAAGTCGCTGGAATAATCATGTGGGGGCGGGCGCCCACGCCCGCCTCTTCGCAATCAGTCCGAGTTTCCACCAATGGCCAAAACAGAACTTATCCGTTGCGCCTGGGCGAGCAACGAACTCTCCATTCCTTATCACGACAAGGAATGGGGCACGCCCATGCATGATGACATTGTGCTCTTCGAATTCCTGGTCCTCGA
>DATBAX010000337.1:0-1509 GCA_036271275.1 Terriglobales bacterium | reverse complement strand
GGATTACAACGGGACGTTCGGTATCGACGTGAAGATCAAGAAGCGGTTCCCGTAGGAAACCAGCCAGCAGGGAATTTCACCACAGACTTCGCAGAGGGCTCGGAGACGGGTCGAAATATTCCCGTTTTGGGAAGCTCTGGGTATACCCCCCCCATAAAGATGACAGAGTGAATAACTTCTTACGAATGAGCGACTTCGGAGATTCTGGAGCGTCACTCTGTGTAAAGAGTGAGAATGTCCAAGAGAATCAGCGACTTAGAGATGCCGTGGATTCGCTTTAAATTCGCCGTTTTGCGGATGAACCGAGGCAAGGCTTTCTACAAGTCATAGATTATCACAAAGTAAACATTTGTCAAGCAAACTTTCGCGAATAGTCGTCGAGGCCAAATCGAGTGACTCGACGGCCCTCGCATGATGCTGGTGTGAAATGGACTCCGATTGGCTCATCCAATCGCGACTGTCGCGGTCTTCGCCGCGGTTTTGTAGCGACCCAGGAATTACCACATGAGGTTTCGGACAAAGCGCTCCTGTTGAAAATCCACGCGCAGTTGATCGGCTGGATCGAACCTGATCTGCGATGAAGCAGTTGCGCGGTTCCGCCAGGATTGGGAGTAGACTCTGCCCGTAGGCCCTTCCCTAAGTCTTCCAACCAAGGAGTTGCGCAAGCATGACCCAGCCGCGCTGAGTGCTAAGGAGAATTCCGATGACGAGACGTGGAACCCTGGCTGCACGAGTTGTTGTAATCGCGGGTACGGCATTCATAGGAGCGTGTTCGGAGCCGGCTCACGATAAGAACGAGCACTACGTGTTTGTGGCGACGAATATCAATTTGCCGTACTGGAAAGAAGCGGAGGCGGGTTTTCTGGACGGCGCCAAAACGCTTGGCGTGACGGCCGAATTGACAGGTCCTGCCACTTACTCTCCAAACGCGGAGCTCCAGGCATTCCGGCAAGCCGTCGAACAGCAACCGGCCGGGATCTGTCTTTCCGCAGCGCGGCCAGAACTTTTCCAAGCGGACATCGATAAGGCGGTGGCCCAAGGCATCCCGGTGATCTGCGTGGACTCCGACGTGCCGAATTCGAAGCGCCTCACATACATCGGGACGGACAACTTCAAAGCCGGAAGAGAGAGCTTACGGCGGATGGCGGCGCTGGTTCAGAGCAAAGGGAACATTGCGGTGATTACGATTGAGGGACAGCGCAACCTCGATGATCGAGTCGCCGGTGTGGCGGATGCGTTGGCGAATTTTCCGGCACTCAAATTAACGAAGATTTTGGATGGCAAGGGCGACGCGAAGAGCGCGTTTGACCAGGTTTCCGACCTGATTCAAAAGAAGGAAAACATAGCCGGGATCATTTGCCTGGAGGCGACCGGCGGCGCGGGCGCGGCCGATGCAGTCCATCGCTTCAACATGGAAGGCAAGTTACCGATTGTGGCGTTCGACAACGATCCGGAGACGTTGAACTGGATCGACAAAGGCGCGATTGCGGTGACCATCACGCAAAAGCC
>DATBAX010000336.1:0-20439 GCA_036271275.1 Terriglobales bacterium | reverse complement strand
CTTTTCGCCTGCGTCTTCCAACAGGCGGGCGCATTCCATGCGAGTCCATGGACGAATTCCGAGATATGCGCTTTGCACATATCCAAGAGCGATCAGACGATCGAACGCCGGGTAGACCCAACTGTCCAGCGGTACATAAGGCGATCCCATATTGTCAGGATTGCGGGTCTTGTCGCCGGTCGACTCGGGCAACACACTTCCCCATGAGGTACCTCTTAATTCCGGATCGTGATGGGCCCGAAATGTTTGCCGGCCAAAATACCAGCCCAGAACACTGCCAATTATCGCGTCTGAAGCGAAATGCTCTTTCGAAGTGACGCGAGTCAGAGTCACGCCAGAAGCCATGCCGTAGGCAAGTATCTGGCTCAGCGTGCCCGGATATTCATGGGCCCAGACACTCGCAATCGACCATGCCGCCGCCGACTGTTCAGATGGAAATGAAGCGCCTCCTCCAAAGAACGAGCCATTCCCGTTGCCATCGAGCGGGCGCGGCCTTTGCGTGATCGCCTTTAACAGAAACGCGACCCCCGTGCTGTTAATGGCTGCCTCGCCGCTGAGCATGCCGGCCTCTCGAAGATGATCGTCATTGGTAATGTGCCCCAACAGAAATGAACCACCAGACACAGCCGCCATCGAGTAGAGGGTGTAATTCGAAATATCCCGGCTGCGTTTCAATTGGCTCGGCGCGTCTGGAATTTGTTTCGCCATCCAGGAGTCGCTCGCGATGAATCCCGCCGTGATGCCGGCAAAAGGAACGATCCATTTGAGATCTTTTGTGCGCAGCCGAACGGAATTTGTCCAGAACTGCTGCTGATCGGAAGCCAGGTGTTTGAGAAAAGGAGAAATCAATCGATTGTTGGGGTCTTCACCGGGCTGCAATACGTAGCGGTCTTCGTCTCTGTCGTTGTCAGTATCTTTTTTGCCGGCAACCGTTCCGGAGGTCTTGGATTGTTTTTCGTCCTGCGCGCGAAGCAAAGAGCTCAGTCCCAGAATTACGAGCACTAAGGCAATCATTGTGACGCGCCACCTCATGCGTCACACCCGATCAGAAACCGCGTCCGAGTTGGATCGCGATACCTACCGCATACACCAACTGGGCGGCGTCCAGGGTTGTCTTCCATTTCTGAGACCCGCTGAACGCTTTCTCAGGAACCATGACCATGTCACCGGGTTGCAATGCGGTTTTCTCGATCCCACCGCTGAACAGGCCGCCAGAGTTTCCGACCACGGAACCGTCGGCTCGAATCACAAAGATAGCTTTCTTGTTGGCCATGTTCGTGGGGCCACCTGCTTGCCTCAAATACCAGTCACCACTTTTCCCAGGTTTGAAACTTACCGCTGTCGGGTTGTAGACCGAACCATCGACCATAATCATGTTCGGGCGCTTGGGAACATAGATCGAGTCGCCTGTACGGACTTCAAGATCGGACGAAGTGTTCTGCCAGCGTTTGGTATTTTTGGAGATGTGAATCACCAGCCGTCCGACTGGTGGCGTATCTTGCAATTTCCGAATTGTGGTTTGCCATTGGCTCAGGGCCGCATCTTTTGCAATCTTCTGGTTCACATCGCCATCTGGAATCAGGGCCAACGACGAGCCGTCACTCTGCACTTGCCGGACAAGTTCACTGCGATTCCTTTCCTCGAGGTCCCGCACCTGAGTGCGTTCAAAAATTGCGCCGTAGGGATAAGCATCGCCGCGGAAGCCTCCGGCCCGCGCGATAATGGAACTCAGCTTCTCGCCTTCCTTAATTCCGTATGTGCCAGGATGAAGAACCTCCCCCTTCACTTCGATGGTCGCTTGAACATCATTCCACCCAGCCAACTGGCGGATGGTAAGCACATCGCCATCGTGCATCCGCACATCGCTGTCGGCTTCACCAGCCAACGCCTTGGCAATGGGGACTTCGACACTTTCTCCGGCAAGATTCGTTCCCTGCACCACTTCGTAGTGGGTCAGATCGGCCATTTCGGTATAGGCGCCGCGTTTAAATCCACCGGCTACATGCACCAGATCGGCCGCAGTCATTCCTTCGCCGAGCGGATATCTTCCGGGCCTGGGAACCTCACCCTGAATGAGGACCGTTGCCGGATCCAATTTTGTTTGGCTGGGATGAATGAATACGCGATCTTTAGATTCCAACAAAACATTGTCGGCGGCGTTCCCGGCGAGGGCTTTTTTTAGATCGACACTAAACACCTTCAGCTTGCCGTCATCTTCCTTGCGGAAAATCTGGGCGTCACCCAACTCTGCGTCGGGACTCACTCCGCCTGCAAGATAAACCGCATCGCGCAAGCGGGTTTCGCCATTTGTGACGTGATCTCCCGGATCGCGAACGGCGCCACTCACCGTAATCACCGGAGGATCTTCGAAGTCGTAACGTCCAAAGATACGGATGGTGTCGAACGGTTTCAAAACCAGTTCCTGATTTTTTCCGTCCATTACATCGCCGAGATTGAATGCCAATACCATCGGCGTGTAATCCGGAGCTTGCAAGCGGATGATTTCGGCGTGGCGTTGGGAAGGTTCCGGAAGAAGGTCGCTGTAAGACTGGAGAATATCCGTGACCTTCATGCCTTCGTGATAGGGATATTTGCCGGGATGGAAAACGTGGCCGTCCACGTAAACGGTTTTATCGGCGTAGGGGAGAATCGGAGAAATCCTGATCTTGTCTCCGTCCTGCACCAGAAATTCATCGAGCGCTTTGCCGACTGCCTGCGGATCGTTACTCACCGGAAGATCGAGCCGCAACATGCTCCGACTCTCATGCGCGACTAACCTCTCCAGATCGACATGGCGCAGCGTTCCGGACGGCAACACTCCACCCGCCAACTCCAATACTTCGGACAAACTCTTTTCCCCAGCCAATTCATAAATCGCCGGACGTTGCACCATGCCTTCCACTGTCACTTCAGGCCCGATCGGTGAAACCAGAATCGTGTCGCCGGATTGGATCCTGGCCAGTTCGTTGTGGACGCCGTGCAACAGAAGATCGTAAGCATCGAGTTCCTGCACCAGCGTTTTCCCGCGGTACTGGCGCAAATGACGAAGTGAACCACGAGTGGTCGGGCCGCCGGCAGCGTACAAGGCGTTCAGCGGCGTCGAAAGCGCGCTGATGTCGTAGGCGCCGGGACTCTCGACGTCGCCCACAACATAGACTCGTACCGTACGAATGCGGCCTACGGAAACATCGGCGGCAATGTCGTGAAACTGCGTGCGCAGCGCCGATTGCATCAGATGCTGGACGTCTCCGAGATTGCGTCCTGCTACTTGCAAAGCCCCGACTTCGGGAAGAGCGACCCGTCCTTCGCGATCCACGATCCGTTGCAGGTGTTGCGATATGCTGCCCGACAGTTCAATGCTCAGTCCATCCCCGGGACCGATTACATAGTCAGCTCCCACCGGCATGTCCATGGGCAACTTGTCTAAATTTCCCGTACCGTTGCGAAAAACCTCCGTACCAAATCGTTCAAGGACCGCCGGCCTCTTTGCGACTTGAGCATAGAGGTCGTACAAGGACGGTATATCGGCGTACGGATTGGGACGACGGCTGATCAGCGGACGATCTTCATTTGAATCCGAAGGCGAAGGAATTTTTCTTCGTGGATATTCCATGCTCGCTCGCTCGGCCGTCTGCGGTGGCCGGGTTTGAAAATCGAGGCCAGAAGCTGACGATTGACCGCCTAACTTAGAGATCACACTTGAATCGATCCCGGAGGATCCCAGCAGCCCCGCCTTCGCCCCAATTCCAGCCCCGGCGGGGGAAGTCATCGAACTCACACTCAGCAGGCCCGGCAGTTCTTCCGGGCTAATACGGCTCAACAAGTCTCCAGTATTGATTCCACCCGATTCCTGGAAAGTATTTGCGTTCGGCGTCCCGTCGCTTTGTTGCAAACCCGCAAGGTCCAACTGCCGCGCCGGATTTTCTGGCCCTAAAATTTGAGGGTTTGTGCCCTGCGGATTTGCCGGCACGTTGGGATTGCTTTGTGGCTCTTTCGGCTTCGCCCAGTAATTATCTTCGCGTGTCGACCAGTAGGCATCCTCCTGATTCTCCTTGGCCTTTGCTTGTGCACTCAGCTCGGGAGGCTTCCCCATGGAGGTACGTGTCAAACCTCGCTGGGTCGCCAGTTCGGCTTCCTTTTTTTCCGTCTCAATCTCTTCGCGCGAAGGCTTCACGCGAATGTAGCCACGGTCCTCAATCTCCCGCGTGGCCAAAACTCGAATGTGATCGTCCTGACGCAATATCCTGAATAGAGCTTCATCGGTGAGGTCGGCGGGATCGAGAATGCGTCCCTGCTCGTACGCTTTTACGACCAGCAATTTCTTGACTTGCAGGAGCAAACCAGGTTCATTGCGCAATATCTCGACAATTTTGTCCGCGGAAAGTGACACCTTCTCTTCTGCTTCCTGGGTCGCGCGAGTTTTCCTCGCCGCCGCGGTATCTTCGTAGGCAGTACGAGAGGGAGCACTTCCTTGTGCGACAGCGTTGGGCCCAACGACACACAGCAGGGCCAACAGAACCGTAGAGGCTCCAGCCAGGCGAAATGTTAGATAGGGTCTCAGCATACGACCTCTCGAGGATTCAGGAAGGCTGCACTGGATAGAACTTCTGGAAGCTAAGAAGAAAATTCTCTCTTTAGAGCAATGCTTCAACATCGGCTGCGTCCATTTCGATCGCAACCGACCGCATGATCATTTCGATGGAAAGCACAAAGCGGTACTTGTCTTTCTTCCTCAACAAGACCCCTTCAACTCCGGTAAACGGCCCATTCCGGATAAGCACTCTGCGACCGGTCTTGAGGTAGGGATGCGGCTCGGCAAAAACTCCCTGGGCTGATGCCTTGCGCAACGCTTCAACCTCGCCCTCCGGCAATGGGGTCGGCATGCCGTTGAAGTTCACAAAAGTCACCACTCCGGGGACCTGCAAAACTCGCAACCGTTGTTGCAATGGAATGCGAACAAAAACGTATCCGGGAAACAGGACCAAATCCAATTCTTTTCGCCGGTCTTTCCATCGCCTCACGCTGTGGTAAAGAGGAACGAACGCGTCGATGTTTCGCTCCGTCAGTTGTTGCAAGATCCGCTTCTCGTGATGAACGCAGGTGTAGGCCGCATACCAACGGGACATCGCGCTCGAAGACGTCTGCCAGGGCAGCGGCATAGGTTCAGGAACAACCGACAATGTTCCGCTCATGGCTCCGCCACCTCTGTCACAGAGTGATTAAGAACCTAATCCCCACATAATCAGCAGCTTAGCGATGCTTTCGGTCAATCCGGCCGCACCGCTTTGCAAACTAAAGCAAGCCTTTGAGCGAACGCCCCTCTACGGACAGCAAATCCAGAAATGAGTTGTAAATTTTTCGACCAGATGCGAGCTGCCGATCTGTTTGAAAGTTTTACATAACTCATAGATAGGGATTGTCGGCAAGTTGTAAAAAAATTGTCTTGCGTCATTGCCAGTCCCGCGAAAAATCGACCGGCATTTTGAGTGAAGTTTGGTGCGGATTTGCTGCCCTTTATCGCACACGACTGGCGTCGGTTAAACGGTGAGTGCTAGACTGTCGGAGTTGGGTTGTGTCCGGCACCTAAACTCCCCTTTGGGGCTGGCTCTGATTTTCTTCGTTCACCATAGAGCGCTCTAACTTCACCACTACAAGGAGCAATACATGAATTTCCGCCGGAAACATTTCATCCTCAGTCTAGTCGCGACCGTTGTTCTATCGGTCTCAGCATTCGCCAAAATGCCGGTTCGGAGGGCCTCGCAAAACGGCGAGGACACGAATGCCGCTAATTGGAATCTACTCAGCGTAAGCCAGCCATTAACTCTGGCGGCGAACGGCAAGAAAGTCATCGTCACCAGACAAGTTGTTTGCGTAAACCAGGACGTCGAGAATGCGAAGGTTGACCCCATTCCTGCGCTCACTGGAACTTGCGAAGGAGATGCAAGTGGCACGCTATACCTGCATATCTTCCAACTCAAGTCGACGTCGGCAAACGTGACCGTAACCCTCGGACAATTAGTGGGTTTTGTCGCCGATTCGACCGTGCCGAACTACGGCGTACTTACTTGTGACAGCGACGAAAACACTCTTGAACTCTGCATGAAGGACGCCAATCCGAGCAATCCGACCGATCTTCCCAATATCACGTTTAGCGTAGTCAAGAACAAGACCTCGGTAAGCTATGTGATTCCCAGCTTTCCGGCATTTCCAGCCGGAACCGGTAATCAGGGACAAGGGATGACAATCTTTCTGCTGATTAAACAGCCTAAATCGTTGCCCATCCAATTTCCCAAGGTAGCAATCAAGTAATTGACTTGGACGTTGCAGGAATTCCAGGCCGGCCTTCAGGGGCCGGTCTTAATTTTTTGGTAGCGCCGCGTGAATCGTGTCCTGCTCGGAACGCGGGACTGCAAGGCCCGCTCTTTTACGGCTGCGCATGCCGCATTGAAGTTTCCTCGAACGAAACGTTTTTAGCTTGGAAATCGAGTTTCCACAACCTCTAAAGCAGTGCCCAAATACTCATCCTGCCAGTTTATTTTTTGATGGCTTGCAAGCCCTTCGATGCTTGCCGAACAATCAGCCGGAAACCAGCGTTCCCGGAATCTTTACTCAACTGATCTAGAGTCGCATGGGCCGCGACCGTGTCTCCCGACAAGATTTGGACCTCCGCCAACGCCAGCCGCGCCGAGAATTCGATCCCGAGAAGATTCATTCGCGTGGCGTCCCGCAGTGTTCCTCGCAAATTGCCTAAGGCCTCGCCTGCTTTCCCCGTCCGAGCCAGCAGTCGAGCCGATGTGATTTCCAAAGATAGCTTTGTCGGCTGATCTCGAACCGGCAACGATTGCAACTTCGCAATCTCCGATTGTGCCGCGGTCAACTTGCCCTGTGCAATCAACGCTTGAGCTTTGACGTCGCGCGCCGATGTCTCCTGGTCAGCATCGGATTCAGTATGGAATTCCGCAGCCGCGGCCTCCGCCAGCGTCTGCGCTTTCTCCAACCGGTCCTGCTCCAGGGCGAGCGTCGCCAACGATACCTGGGTACCGGCGATGTTTCCCTTTTCGCCTAATTGAGTGCGAATGGAGAGCGCCTCGTTGAAGGTCTTTTCGGCCCCCGGCAAATCGTCCTGCGCCATCAGCACTTCTCCGATAGCAGTCAGAGCGGAAGCGGTCCCACTCTTGGTTCCCAGCTCGCGCGAACTGGCCAGCGAACTCTCCAGGTTTTTGCCGGCCCCGGCTAGATCGCCCTGAAGATACGAAATCGTTCCGAGGTTGGTAAGTGCATCGACCACGCTCGCCTTATCTCCGATTTTGGTGGCGGTATCGACAAGGGCTTCCAGAATTTTTCTCGATCCAGTGAAATCTGCCTGCAACATCAGGTTGGCTGCGAGGTCGGTCTCTGCAATGAGAGCATCGGATTTATCACCAATCTGATTCGCCAGAGTCAGGGCTTCGTTGAACTGCGCGTTCGAACCATCGAGGTCCTGCTGCGTAGCCAGCAGGTTTCCGATGTTGATCAAGGCGCCCGCAATGTCACCTTCCGCGCCAATTTGACGAGCCAGGGCCAGTGCCTTTTCGTGCATCTTCCGGGCTTCCGCGACATTGCCCTGGTCGGCAAGTACGTTCGCGACACAGGTCAGGCTCTTGGCTTCACCACGAAGATCACCGGCCGCCGCTAAAATGTTCCCGGCCTGCTCTCCGGTAGTTTTAGCGCGGGCCATATCTCCCAGATTGCGAAATGTCCCGCACTGTTGCAATAACGCTTGCGCTTGCAAGAACCTGGCGCCGCGCTTCTTTGCTTTGTCCTCGGCGCGGATTGCCGCAGCTTGCACCTGCTTGTAATCCGAAAGAGAGTTAGCGGCTTGCGCTTCGGCCAAATCGATACGCGGATCGTCCTGCAGAGGATGAGGAAGCCTGCGCAAATCTTGAATCGTGGCAAGGGCGTCCTGCCCGCTACCGGCGGCGACTTGTGCATCGGCCAGCCGCAGGCCAAATTCCAGATCGTCCGGAAAGAAAGTCCAGAGCGACTTGTAGAGGTCCGCTGCTTTGCTCCATTCGCGAATGGTCTCGCGATACTCGGCCTCGATCGACAGGCTGTCCTTGCGCGAAAGATTGTTCGACAATTCGAACGCTCGCTTGGCCTCGAGTCCGGCTTTATCGTCATACCCAAGCTGGGTCCAGGAGGCCGCGAGAGCGGAGTGCGCCAGAACATTGTTCGGATCAGCGGCCACTGCTTTCTCCAACAAATCACGGGCCGCGAGAAAATCAAAAGAACGCAATTTGCTCAGCCCGTCGGCATAAAAACGCGCGGCATCGGCGGTGGCCGGCTCGGAGGCGCGAACTGCCGCGGCTTCCAATGAAGTAATCTCTCCCGCGCCGCATTTCTGCCTTAACGTGGCCCCGAGTCGTTTCACCAATTCTAAAAACTGCGCCTCAGCCTCACTGTCGGCGATCGCCGTTGTTTCACCGGTGGCGGTGTCTTGCACCGTCATGTCAACCCGGATCTGCCCGCCAATTTCCACATAAGAACCCAGCACTACGAGATTGCTGCCCAGGGTCTGATAGATGGTCGCCAATGTTCCTGGCGAAAGCGTGGCAGCTTCAGGCAGTGACCGGTCAGCCTTCATTCGCGCCACGTTCTCGCCAGGAACAATGCGCAGTTTGTCACCGGCCGAAAGCTCAGTAGTCAACATTTCAGCAAGTGCATTTGAAAACCATTCCTGATCAGGACGACCCGACGAATTCTTGAAACCAAGCACCGCTACCGAACGGCGTCCACCAACCGCAAGAGATGGTCTTGCCGGTTTTCTGGAGTGCAGATAATAAAATGCGAAGACCGCCGCCACGACCAATGCCACGGCAGCGCCCACCATCCATACCCTCGTGCTTCGCCAACCCTTGGATCCCGGGCTATTCCCCGGCACAGCGGTCCAAGCAGCAGATCCCGTCGCGGTCGTGACTCTTTCGAGATCTACGCCCAATTCACTTGCGGATTGATACCGGCGCTTCGGGTTTTTATCCAGAGCCTTCAGCAGGATGTTTTCCAAACCCGGGGGAATTCGTGAATTGAGTTTGCTGGGGGCCTCGGGGTCCTCATTCAAAATGGCCGACATCAGCAGCGGCCCATTGGTTTGCACAAAAGGACGCTTCCCAGTCGCCATTTCGTATAACACCGCACCGGCTGACCAGATGTCGCTGCGAAAATCCACGGGCTCGGCCCGCAATTGCTCTGGGGCCATGTAAGGGACAGTCCCAGTCACGTCGGTACTCTGCGTCACTGTCAGGGTCAGGCCGAGATCGCTGGCCTTGGGTGCGAGTTCGGCCAACCCGAAATCGAGAATTTTGAGGCGTCCATCCGGAGTTAAACGGAGATTTCCAGGCTTCAAATCGCGATGAACAATCCCCTGCTGGTGTGCAGCTGCAAGCCCCTGGGCCAATTGGCTTCCCAGATCAACAACTTCCTTCAGCGCCAGCGGATTGTGGCTAATCTTGGCATCGAGGGTTACTCCAGGAATGAACTCGGTGACCAAAAAATCCAGGCCATCCTGAGTTCCGAACTCGAAGACCATTGCAACATTCGGATGATTGAGTTTGGCCAGGGCAAGGGCTTCCTTGCGAAAACGCTTGCGGGCGCCATCATCTGCGAGCATGCCGGCGCCGAGAACTTTGATCGCAACATCGCGCTCAAGTTGTTCATCGTGCGCTCGATAGACAACGCCCATGCCACCGGCACCGATCTTCTCCACCAACCGGTAGTGGGACAACCTATCACCAATCATCGCCGGGCGCCTCTTAGCAGCTGCAATCTTACGGGCTGCCGGAAAGGTGCGTCAATTTCATATAAAAAGAAGCCCTGATCCGTGGATATCCGCGCAATCCGTGGCGTTATTGGTTAGCTGTGAAACTGCAGAGAGACCACTAGCGGCATACCTTCAAACAGAAATCGTATTACCAGCGCGGGAGAGTCCGCGACTGAGTACAGCTTGTAATCGCTGCCGATAATCACGGATGGAATCGACAGCATGCATTTTTCACTCATGCCGGCGATCTTGTTCTTGAAATTACCGGCAACCATATTGCAGACTTCGCCCAGGGCGTCGCAAAGCTCGGCACCGACCTGATCAAGACCCACTCCGAGCATCTTGGACGCCATCAGTTCGGCGGACTTGCTGCCACACCGGATCGTCATCACTCCACAAAGTTTTCCCGCGAGCCCTACCATGGACGTGACGTTGAGCGCGATCTCGGCGGGAATTTCCGGCTTAGTGAGTTGGCATCCCAGCATCAGTTCAAATACTTCCCGCGCTGCCAGCTCAAGCGATGGAATCCATTCTTCATGGCTGCTCTGAAACAACCCCGCAGCAGCCTTCATCACTTACCTGCCAACACGGGGATGACGTGCTCTTTGACCTGGTCCGTGGTAAAAGGCTTGCGAATGTAGCCCCGGGCCCCGTATGACAATGCTTGTACAACATGGGCCTCACTGCCTTCCGTGGTGATCATCACTACCGGAACACCTCTTGCGTTCTCGACTCCAGGAAGGTTTTTAATGAACTCAAGGCCGTCCATCACCGGCATGTTGATGTCACAGAGAATCAAGTCCACTTGCGTAGCAGCAAGCAGACTAAGTGCTTCGGCCCCGTTGCCAGCCTCGAAAACGTGGGTAAGATTGATTCCCGCCTGGCGTAGCGAACGCTCCACGATCTTCCGCATGACTGACGAATCGTCCACGATGAGAGCGGTTATGCCGTCCATGAAGGAGTCCCCATTTTCGATCCGAAGGAATCTTGCTCATTGAAAGATCGGCAGGGGGTCGCAAGACTTTAGAATCTTGCGCCAGAAGGTTTGAATTTAGATCACTACTGATAATCCGATGGCGAACGCCAATCCCACCACCGAAATAATGGTCTCGCAAATCGACCAGCTTTTGATCGTTTGAGAAACGCTCATGTTGAAATATTCTTTGACCATCCAAAATCCACCATCGTTCACGTGAGAGAAAACCAGCGAACCCGCGCCAGTGGCGATGACTAACAACTCTGGCCGGACACCCGGAACATGCAACGCCAGCGGCGCAACGATTCCCGCGGCCGTGGTCATGGCCACAGTGGCCGAACCCGTAGCCAACCGGACAAGCGCGGCGACCAGCCAGGCCAAAAACAGAATCGATATGTGAGCGTGCATCGCAACGTCGATAATCGCTTGCGACGTGCCACTGTCTTGCAGGATGCGTCCAAATCCTCCCCCCGCACCAATCAATAGCGTAATAGTCGCAGTTGGGGCAAGGCAGTCGTTGGAAAACTTGAGAATGGTTTCACGGCTGAAACCACGCATTTTCCCCAGCGTCACAAAACTGACAACCACTGCAATCAGAAGCGCAATGTCCGCGCCGCCGATTAAATGCAAAACGGTATTCATCGCGCTCTTCGGCGCGGAAAAAACGTCGGCCCAACTGCCAACCAGCATCAAGACCACAGGCAGCAGAATCGTCGCCACGGTCAAACCAAAGCTCGGAAGATTCGTCTTGGGAGTATCGTCGATGAATTGGGCCGCGATGGGATTGTCCGGATTGAGCTGAATATGCGGAGCGATCAGCTTTGCGTAGAGTGGCCCGGCCAGAATTGCAGTAGGAATGCCAACCAGCATGGCATAGAAAATTGTGTGGCCCATGTCCGCGTTATAAGCGGCAACCGCCAGCATCGCCGCCGGATGCGGCGGCACCAAGCCGTGCACGACGGAGAGTCCCGCAACCATCGGCAGGCCAATAAGAATCAGAGATGTCCCGGTCCGTCTGGCAATATTGAATGCGATCGGGATCAGCAGGACAAATCCGACCTCGAAGAATACGGGCAGGCCAACAATAAAGCCGACCACCACCATCGCCCAAGGCAGCCGCTTCTCGCCAAAAACTCGAATCAGCGTGTGCGCAATCTGATCGGCCCCGCCCGACTCGGCCATCATCTTGCCGAGCATGGTACCCAGCCCCACGACGATCGCAATATGTCCCAGGGTATTGCCGACGCCGGTCTCGAAAGATTTCACTATCGTCTGCGCCGGCATCCCGGTCACGATCGCCAGAACCAGAGACACCGAAAGCAGCACAATGAAGGGATTAATCTTGAAGCGCGCGATCAGCACCACCAGCGCGATCACCGCCAATAGTGCGGAGAGCAGAAGAAAAGCGCCATGGTTATCGATCATTGCGGTGTGCATTCATTCTTCTTTCCCTTTTTAGTCGTCCGAAGGTTCCAGTGCACTTCAGCCAGGCGAGCGATCTTCAGTTCCACAAATCAAGTGGTCGGTTTCTTATAGGCAACGCAGTCAATCTCCACTTTGCAATCCACCACCATCGTGGATTCCACACAGGCCCGCGCCGGCGGATTCTCTCCAAAGTATTCTCGAAATACTTTATTGAAAGACTGGAAATCACGAGCATCATCCAGCCAGACACCGCAACGTACTACATGCTCGGGCTTGTAGCCCGCTTCCTGCAGGATCGCCACAAGATTCTTAATCGCTTGATGCGCCTGCACCGAGATGTTGCCTTCGACCACTTCCCCGTTCACCATCGGCACCTGGCCCGACACATAGAGCCATCCATCGGCTTGAACCGCGCGGGCAAATGGAAGATGTTGTCCGCCAGTCCCTTTTCCGCCCTCTGCACCGTAACGTTTTATGCTCATTGTCTCGACTCCTCGTTATTTGCGTTCGTACCGCGTGGCAGAAAACGACCTGCCCGCCGTCCCGTTCCAGCCTGATTCTGATAGGACAGAACGCCATTCACCCAAACTGCCTCAATGCCTTCGGCCACGCGAATAGGATCAGTGAATGTCGCGACATCGCGCACGGTCTCAGGGTCCAGCAATACTAAATCCGCGCTGTAACCTTCCCTCACCAGCCCGCGGCCAGTCAATCCAAAACGCTGCGCCGGGAGCCCACTCATTTTACGGACCGCTTCGCTCAGCGAAAATAATTTTTGCTCACGGCTGTAATATCCAAGCACTCGAGGAAACGTTCCCCAAAGGCGGGGATGCGGTCGCGGGTCATTAGGCAAGCCGTCGGAACCGATCATGGTTCCCGGATGCCGCAGAATTGTCCTCATATCGTCTTCAGAAATACTGTGATAAATCGCTCCCGCTGGCTGCAATCGGCGAGCCGCTTCCATCTGAGGAACATCCCATGCCTTCGCAATTTCCTCAAGCGTTTGTCCGGATTTCTCCGGATGCCGATCGGACCATGTGATCATGATCACGACCCGTTCGTCGACTTGCCGCAGATCCAGAGTGCTGGAACCGGCAGCGTAGGGATAGCAATCGCAGCCAACTTCCTGGTGGCTGTATGCCGTGTCGAGTGATTTCAGCAACGCGCTGCTGCGCCCCCAGTTGTCGATCCCGGCGCACTTCAAATGAGAAATTACTATTGGCACTTTGCCGTGCAGGCCGATGCGGTACGCTTCGTCCATCGCTTGCAGCACGGCTTCACCCTCGCTGCGCAAATGCGTCGTGTAAATTGCGCCCGCCTGCGACAACGGTTCCGCAAGCGCCATCACTTCCTCGGTCGAAGCCGAGTTGGCCGACAAATAAGCCAGTCCGGTGCTCAGACCCAACGCGCCATGAGCCAGCGCCTCACTCAACTGCATCCGCATGGCTTCGATTTCTTTCGCGGTCGCCGTGCGATCAAGACGGTCCAAATGGTTGTTGCGAAGCGCCGTATGGCCTACGAGCGCAGCCACATTAACGGCCGGTTCCGCCGCATTCACAGCTTCAATGTAGGCCGCAAATGTGGAGTAACGAAATGCCTCGGCATGTCCCAGCAGATTCATCGGATCTGGCAAATTGCCGCTCAACTGCACCGGTGCCGCACTGATGCCGCAATTTCCCACGATGACAGTAGTCACACCCTGGGAGATCTTTGGCAGCATTTCCGGAGAATGAATCAGGTAAAGATCGTCGTGAGTATGCGCATCGATAAAACCCGGCGCCAGCACCTTGCCCTCGCCTTCAATCGTGTTTTCGGAAGAATAGCCATCCAAATTGCCGACAGCCTGTATGCGATGACCGGAGACGGCAACGCCGCCAGTTTGCGGCTCGCCACCACTACCGTCAATAATCTGGACGTTGCGTATTAAAGTGTCGCAAGTGGGCAAAGCCTTCTCCTGGGGCCAGTCTGAACAAATTTATATACACTTTTAGGCAAGCAAATATTTATCGACGAAGTAGCTCATTCTACTGGAAGATCCGAAGATCGAGAGACGAGATGCAGATGAAATCCAAATCGCTTGAACTGATTTCCCCACTTAACAAGGGACTGGGAACCATGGATGAAGCCGTCGCCTTCGAAGCGATCCCGGCCTTGGGCTGGAACTTACTACGCGAAGACTTGAGCCTTCCGGCTGCCGTTCTCTATGAAGACAAACTGGCGCACAATTTGCAATGGATGCAGGAATTCGTCGCAGCTTACGGTCTCAATCTTGCGCCTCACGGCAAAACCACCATGGCCCCGAAATTATTTGCTCGGCAGTTGCAATCGGGCGCGTGGGGAATCACCTTAGCAACCGCGCAACAGACGGGGGTGGCCTACGAACATGGAGTTCGCCGCGTTCTCATGGCCAATCAATTGGTGGGAAAACAGAATATGGCAATCATTGCTCATCTTCTCGAAGATCCCAACTTCGAATACTTTTGCTTGGTCGATTCCGCCGGCCAGGTCGAATTGTTGGGCGATTTTTTCCACACCCGAGGACAGCGATTGAACGTCCTGATTGAGTTAGGCGTAGACGGCGGCCGCACCGGAATTCGCGACTCCCAACAGCTTCACGAGGTGCTCAAAGCATTGGATCATCGGCGCGGTTCCATAGCGCTTTGCGGCATAGAGGTTTACGAAGGCATCTTGAAAGATGAGCCATCGATTCGGCAGTTCTTGCAAAAAGCTGTCGACGTTTCCCGCGACTTGGCAAATCAACACCTCTTCGATCGAAGTCCCATGATCCTTTCCGGGGCCGGCTCGGCCTGGTATGACGTAGTCGCGGAAGTATTTTCCAAGGCAAATATTGGTCAACCGGTCGAAGTGGTTTTGCGCCCAGGGTGTTACCTGACGCATGACGTGGGCATTTATCGTGAGGCCCAGCAGCAGATCCAAAGCCGCAACCCGGTCGCCCAGCGCATGCACTCGAGCCTTCAGCCAGCTTTGCAACTGTGGGCCTACGTCCAATCCATACCAGAGCCGGAGAAAGCCATTATGGGCCTGGGTAAGCGCGACGCAGCGTTCGATGCCGGGTTTCCTACCCCCGCCTTGCATTACCGTCCCGGCAGCCCGGCGCCGGTGCCCGTCCCTTCCCAGTGGAAAGTGACCGGCATGATGGACCAGCACGCTTTTCTGCAAATCACGCCGGGCTACGACGTTCGGGTGGGAGACATAGTCGGTTTTGACATTTCTCACCCCTGCCTGACCTTCGACAAATGGCGGTATTTGCCAGTCTTGGACTCCTCATACGGCGTCATTGATGTCGTACAAACGTTTTTCTAAAGGACTTAGCGGATTTCAACCCAGCGCGTTCCGGGAGTGGCCCGATCGTGCTATTCACAAGAACTAGTCTAATTGGTACTTTGATGGTGAGCAGACTTCGGGGGAGGGCTGTTCGACCTAACGTCCCATGACTCTTTGAGTCTGGGACGTTTTGTTTTGCTCCCGCCCTGATCCTCAAACTTCCTCAATTTCCTACTTAAGTCTTCAGCCAATGCTGTTTCCAGGAACTTCCATTGGCAATGCCAGTCAAGCTCCACGCCGCCAAAAGATACAGCCCCAGCGCGACCAGCAAGAGAGCTTTGAGTCCTATCAGAAGGGAAAGATTTTCCAGCAGCCCGCCAATTACCGCACCAAGCATGTTGGCTCCTAGAGCGGCGCCAGGCGACTCCGCTTGCCGAAACTGGGTCGCGAATAGTACCCCCGCAAAAAAGACAGGCACGGAGAAAACTGCGGCCGCGATCCAGCCCACCAACGCCGCTGATCCGGGGATCCGGGAAAAAGGCATTGCGTAGGCAATAGCAATTCCAGCGATCAAGCCTCCCACTGTCACCCAGGACGGCCAAGGCTTGCCCTGCTTTTCGATAATCGCGTTGGCCAGCAAAAGCGCCGTAAGGATGGCTCCAATGACAATGCCATTCACTTGCCAAGTGGTGCCAAAATACAAAGCAAGCCTGCTGATAATTTGCGTTTCCAACAACAAAAAACCCGCGCCCATGCTGAAGAAAAATAATGATGGAACCCGCTGTCGAGCTTCCGGTATCCGCCAATAAAGAACCCCTCCCAGGAGAACCACCAATCCGCTGATGGAAACAAAAATACCCGGCAGCCATCGCCCCTCTTGATAAAGATAAGGCCAGTCATCGGTCGTTTCCGGGACCGCGTGACCATCAGCAAATACAGGATGATTCCTGGTCACAAACTGAAGCAGGCGAGGATCGCGCGCCAACTGATCTTCTACCTGTCCCGAACGCGAAATTACGAAGCAGGCGCCCCCCGTGGCGTAAGTGGAATCGGCCTGAAATACGACCGGCTCTTTACCAAACACCCGGCGCAACATCTCTTCCAGGCGAAGCCCCAGCCACGGACGAGTCACTTGAAATTTGATAAATAACACTCCGTTCGGGGCGAGCAACGCTGCCGCTTCTCGAAACGATTCCTCGGTATAGACGAAACTATCGATCCGCATATTGGAGTAGTCGGAAAGTTGAGTATGCGAATCGAGCAATCCAAACAGGATGAGATCGTATGGCCCGGTAGCGCGCTTCATAAACGCGCGCGCATCGGTCAGGTGAGCGGTGACAACAGAAGAATGATAAGGATGTTCGGGATGTCTTTCCCCAAGCGCCAAAATCGCGGGATCGATCTCCACCGCATCCACGGATTGGCTTTGATTGCGCACTGCAGCCGCAACATCATTGCCTGCTCCTGATCCAACGATCAGGACCTTCGGCCGAGGCGACGCAAAACGAAAAGGCAAATTGTACGGATTTTCATCCGGCGGTTTATTCAGGAGGTTGGGATGTCGCGCCAGAAATTCCGGTGAAAGATTCACCAGATACTGATATCCGGTATGGTTCACATTAATGATAGCCCTTTCGAATTCGCCGTCGGGAAAGTTCTCCTGCTGAAATTCGATTTGTTGATATGGCGTCCAGGTACTGAAATGCCGCGGCGTCGAACTCTCATGCAGCAGCAAAGCAATAGGCACGATTAGACCCAGAGACCAGAAGCGGCGTCGAGAATTCGGTTGCAGAAATGCAATACCGCAGAGCACAATCCCAAACCAAAAGGTTGGTGGCAGCATATTCCACGAAACCGCAAAGACCGCAGCAATCCCAACGATGCTGGCGGCAAGGTTCCACGAGTAGCCTCGCAAAGGACTGGCCGCAATCTCGAGTTGTCGGCTGACAGTTTGCCCGAGCGGGACAAAAATGCACGTAATTAAGAATAAGAGGAGAGCGGTGAGGAAAGCCGAAGACAAGAAATCCGGCCAATTTCTGACCGTACCGGTGGACCAGATCTGGATATCCTGCCCCGCGCCCAGTGCCTGCGAGAGCCCCTCGAGCAGTTTTTGACTATGCCACGGCAAACGTACCAACATCACCAAACCAAGCAGGGCCGAAGCCGAACTAATCCAACGCACGGGATATTTCGACAGGGCGCAGCCCAGGCCGAACCCCAGAAAACAAAGTAACAACGCCAAATTCTTCACGTAGGCGAAGACTCTGACTTCCGTTCCAAGCCACCGAATCAGCACCAATTCCGCGAACAGAGTAAGGAAGCTGGCAACCACCAGGCTCCGCCAACTCCATTGCTGCGGAGATGGTTCAATCGGAGCCCGCTTTCTTCTGCGAAGAACGAAGAAAGCTTCGCCGCACAGAATCATGAGAGCAATGAAGAAACCGATAACACGCCAATTCATGTATTCACTATTAAGGAAGCCTCAAGATCGCCCAGACCACCGCAAACTATACTTGAATTAAATCCAGCAGAATAGCAACCACTTTGAGCCGAGCCGGAGGACGGTCCGTGATCGACAAGCTGGACAATCTCTGAGACCCTGTATTCGCGTCTGCACCACACATGACCAATCCAATTCCTAAAACATCTCACGGCCAAGAATTCCCGGCGAAGCACGTTCTTCTCGTGTTCGGATTAGTGTTGTTTCTCGGCGGTGCATTGCTAACGGCTTTGTATCCTTCTCATGCCTGGATTGCGGCCGTACGCTGGGTTGGAATCGCCATACTTGCCGCCGCAGGAGCTCGAAGATCCACCCTCACCTATTGGATTTTCTTTTCCATGCTCGTAGGTATCGAGATCGGGCTCGACCGTCCTCAACTCGCCGAGCATTTGCGTGTGTTCAGCGACATTTTCCTGCGGCTGATCAAAGTCATTGTCGCGCCACTCATCATCGGAACTCTGGTTACCGGGATTGCGGGACACGGCAATTTGCGCAGCGTAGGACGCATCGGCGTGAAGAGCCTGATCTACTTTGAAGTCGTCACCACTCTGGCTTTATTCATTGGCCTGATAGCCATCAACATCACGCGTGCCGGTGACGGACTCTCAATTTCGGCCACGCATTCGGACACATCGATGCAGGCCCAGAATGCTGCGTCCCTTCGCTGGGACGATTTCCTGCTGCACATTTTTCCCGAAAACATCGCTAAAGCCGTGGCGGAGAATCAAATCCTCCAGGTCTCCGTGTTCGCCATTCTCTTCGGCGTCGCACTCGCACGATTATCGGATGCAAAACGTGCTCCCATGTTGCGGTTTTGCGAATCGCTGACCGACACCATGTTTTCTTTCACCAAAATCGTGATGTACTTCGCGCCAATCGGAGTGGGCGCGGCAATGGCCTACACCGTCGGCCACATGGGAATCAGGGTTCTGTTGCCATTGGGAAAATTACTGCTCACGGGATACGGAGCGCTTCTTGCGTTTCTCTTACTTGTATTTCTGCCCATCGCCATGTTTGCTCGGCTGCCAATCCGCCGATTCCTCAAAGCTGTGGCCGAACCTGCAACCATCGCTTTCGGGACAAGCACTTCGGAAGCCGCATTGCCCACCGCCATGGAACAAATGGAAGCTTTCGGTGTCCCTCGTCACATCGTTGCTTTCGTAATTCCCGCAGGCTACAGCTTCAACATGGATGGCTCCGCTCTTTATCTTTCCCTGGCGTCTATCTTTGTCGCTCAAGCTGCAGGCATTCACTTGTCGTGGACCGGACAACTGTTCATGGTCTTCGCTCTCATGCTCACCAGTAAAGGTGTAGCAGGCGTGCCGCGAGCGGTGTTGGTCGTGCTGCTGGCAACGGCGTCTACGTTCCATCTACCAACGGAACCAATTTTCATTATTCTCGGCATCGATGCCCTCATGGATATGGCTCGCACCTCGGTAAACGTAATTGGCAATTGTCTGGCGTGTGCTGTCGTCGCGCGTTGGGAAGGCACAGTGTTTGCAAAATAAAGGCGGACATCCCTCTCTTGCGCTACTAACTTCAAGGGTTTAACTTCAGTAGAGTGATCTTCCCTCGCTGCAGTGGAATTCTTCTTCACGTCACGTCTCTTCCGGGTGGGCATGGCATCGGCGATCTCGGAAAGTCGGCCTACGATTTTGCACAGTTCCTCGCCAACTCTGGCCAGAAGATCTGGCAGGTTTTGCCGTTAAGTCCCACCGGATATGGCGATTCTCCTTACCAGTGCTTTTCAGCATTCGCCGGCAACCCTCTGCTGATCGATCTGACCGAGCTTCAAGAACAAGGTCTGCTGTCGCATGAGGATTTCGCGGATGGTGTCGATCTGCCCGACGGACAGGTTGATTACATCGCAGTGAGTGCTCTGAAACTGGGTCTGCTTCGAAAAGCGGCGGAGAAGTTTTTTGCATTCTTCCAAACTAGCCGCGACGCCTTCGACATTTTCTGTCGGACCAATGCCGACTGGCTGGATGACTATGCGCTTTTCATGTCGTGCAAAGCCGTCTATGACGGAAGGTCCTGGATGCATTGGGATCAAGGTATCCGGCGAAGAGATCCAGTTGCGCTGAACCAATGGCGCGAGAAATTAAGCAACGACATTAATCTTCACAAGTTTGCACAGTTCGAATTCTTCCGCCAGTGGACGAAGCTCAAAGCTCATTGCAATAATCTCGGGCTTCGCATCATGGGCGATCTCCCGATCTATGTCGCGCACGACAGCGCCGATGTCTGGGCCCATCCTGAGTTATTTCGACTTGACGAAGACTCAAAACCCACCGCTGTCGCGGGCGTTCCGCCTGATTATTTCAGTGCCACCGGCCAGCTTTGGGGAAATCCTCTCTATCGCTGGGACCGGCTGGCTGCATCCGGATACAAGTGGTGGATCGATCGCTTTCGAGCATCGTTCAAAATGTTCGACATGGTTCGACTGGACCACTTCCG
>DATBAX010000335.1:0-8947 GCA_036271275.1 Terriglobales bacterium | reverse complement strand
TCGTCGGCCAAAACGAAATCCGTACCAATCAGATCGAGCGACAGGATTGCGATCCGCTGGCGCCCGTCGTTCAGTACTAAAGCGCGTGCATGCAATTCATCATGTACTCCGGTAGTGCGCTGGATGGTTCCGAGAGTCGGCGCGCCTGGAAGTGGTGTAATGACGGTCTCTGCCGCGCCGGCCTGCATGGTCACTCCCTTAATTCTGAATCAGTGTATATCCGCAAAGTTCTTCGGTCGTACAAGCGGGGCCGCGAGAAAGTCAGCGGCCCCGTTTTCCCCTCAATGCTAATTTCAGAACGACAGCTTTAAGGCAAATTGGATTTCCCGATTTGCCAGGCGAGTACTGGTGATTTCGCCGAACTGCGGAGTACCAAACGTCGTGTCCGGTTGTGCCCATATTGGGTGATTGGCAATGTTGAAAGCTTCGCAACGAAACTGCAGATTCATCTGCTCGCGAATCGGAGTGTTCTTCACCAGAGAGAAATCCACGTCCCGTACTCCTGGCCCTTCAATGACGTCGATGCCTTCGTCGCCGAAGCTATATTGTGCCGGCAAGGCAAACGCCGACGTGTTGAAGAAGTCGCTTACCGTTTTCGGACCATCATTAGGATTACCGATCACGTTGGGCAGTTTCGCGCCTTCTCCGGTGTTGGAGTTGTCAAAAGCCAGCGTGGCAGTTGTCGGCTGGCCGCTTTGGAAGGTGGCGATCGCGCCCACCTGCCATCCGGAAACAATCTTCCCAACCACTCCCTGCGCATTCGGCAGGTAGCGTCGCTTATTGCCAAAGGGAAGCTCATAGACGGAACTCAGAGTAAAGCGGTTGCGTGTATCCGAAGCAGTGAGACCGCGGTTGGCGCCTCGATTGTCATTGTCTTGCAGGTCTGGCACAAACGCGCCCGTCTCTGCCCCCTGAGTATCGGTGATCGCCTTTGACCAGGTATATCCCGCCAGTAGCGACAGGCCTTGCGAGAAGCGTTTATCCAATCGCATTTGAAGGCCGTTATAGTTGGCGTTACCGACTGGTTCATCACCAGCAATGGTCGAAACGTTCGTATAAGGACGCCGCGAATCTATGTCGCCCGGTCCCGGCCTCGGTTGATTGGGCCATGTCCGCGCCCAAAGCTTTGTGTCTTTATTTCCAACGTATGTCGTGTCAAGAACAAAGCCGGCCCCGAAGTCGTGTTGCACTCCGATGTTCCAAGACTGGAGATACGGAGTTCGTGCGTCTTGCGGAATGTAAGTGAATTGCACACCGCCCGGCGGCAATCCGGCGGTGGGATTGTGCCAATCCCATGTGGACTGGTAGTTGGTCGGATTAATAAACTTGTTAAAGAAACCGACAAACGGAGGATTGATGCTGAGGAATACGAACTGATTAAATGGTTCTGCCTGATAAAAAACACCATAGGCGCCGCGGACCACGGTTTTATCCGAGTTCCCCACGCGGTAAGCGAATCCCACTCTAGGGGCAAAGTTATTTTTGTCGGTGCCGCTGAGCGTACTCCGCGTTGGAGAGATCGATGTTGACAGGGAGGTTCCGCAGTCGCCCGGAGGAACCGGCGTGCAAGGTCCGGAAAGATTGATCGAGGCCAGACCTCCTCCACCGGGAGGGAGAACGATGTTTGCAATTGTGTTGTCTTTGGAAACCGGCCACGGCCGATATTCATAGCGTAAGCCCAGGTTGACTGTCAGCTTGGGTGTGACTCTCCAGTCGTCCTGGATCCAGGGCATCAGCTCCCACTGTCTGAACTGGGGGTCGAATAATTCTGGAGACAATTGAAAGTTGCTCGGAATTCCCAACAACATGTCCGCCATTGAGTATCCCGACAGGGTGCCGTCAAATACATAAAAGCCATCCGGAAGGTAAATTTCCTGGAAAGTCTCGTGGTGCCGGACTCCATGCATGCCCGCTTTAATAAGGTGCTTCCCTCGTACCAGGCTCACGCTGCCTTGATATTCGTATCGTTCGCTCGCCCACTGCCGGGGCGCAGAATTCTGGTCACTGATGTCGCCGAAACCGGAAGTAATGAAGATTGGAGTACCTGAAGCTCGCGGGTCCGTCGCTACTCCGTTGATCCCCAGAACGTCTGTAGATATGTTCGGGCTGGTATCGGAGGTTTTCTGAATGACAAACTGCTTGAACGAGTTGTAGCCGAATTGCAGTTCAAAAATCGTGTTGGGACGGACCGCATCCGTGAGGTGCAAGCTCGCATTCTGGTCAGTGTTGTGTTGCTTCACGGAAAAATTGGGATTGGTCGATGCCGGACTGTCGAAAATCTTGTCGTGAATATAGTGGGCCGAAAGCTGGATATTGTTCTTCAACTGCTGATCCAGCCGGCCAATATATTGGTCGACATCATTGCCGTGCGTGCCCGGAACCACGTAATTGTTCACCAATCCCGGACGATTCGGAAGTGGGACGTAGGTGTTGAGATATCCCGGCATCTCGGTCAGAATATCGCCCGACGGTATGATGTTGTTGGTATACGGAATTCCAGTCGCCGGGTCGTGGATTACGATCGGCATAGGCAGGTTCAACAATTCCGAGAAATCTCCAGTGCGCATGGCCTGGGTCGGGAAATTATCGAACAACGTGGTCGTACTCTGCTCACGAAAACCTTCATAGCTAAAGAAAAAGAATGTCTTATTGCGTATGATCGGGCCGCCAACTGTGCCGCCAAACTGGTTGCGGCGGAGCGGTGTCTTCGTCTCTCCTGCTTGATCGGTGAAATAATTCGCGGCGTCAAACTTGTCATTTCTGAGAAAATCAAAAAGATTTCCGTGGATCTGGTTGCTGCCTGACTTGGTCACCATGTTGACCAGCCCGCCTGCGTTGGCGCCAAATTCAGCCGAGTAGTTGCCGGTTTGCAGTCTGAATTCCTGCACGGCATCTACAGATGGATTCATTCCGTTGGTGCCGTGCATCCAGTCTTTGAACGAAACACCGTCGATGATGTAGTCGTTATAAACGTCACGCATTCCGTTGACGGAAAAATTTCCTCCGCCAATATCGAGATTCTGCGAGGCGATCTGCACGGCCGTGAAAGTTCCGCCGGGAGCCAACGTGGTTCCGGGCGCGAGCAACTGAAGTTGCAGAAAGTCGCGTCCATTCAGCGGCAGTTCGGCGACCACCTTCGACTCAAACTCCGTGCTGACCGACGACTCGGTCGTCTGCAACGCGGTGGCTGATGCTGTCACATCGACCTGCTCCGAAACCGCCCCGGGGGACAGTGTCAAATCGATGGTCCTCACCGACTGGACTTCCAAAGTCACCTGGTCGACGAGCTTGCGCTGGAATCCATCTTTCGCGCCGCTCACTTGATATTTGCCGGCCTGAACGTTCGGGATCGCATATTGACCGACGTCATTGGTCGTGACTTTGCGCTCTTCGCCGGTGTTTACATTGGTGGCGGTGACCGTGACTCCGACGAGCACTGCGCCGGAAGAATCAGTAACAGTTCCGACGATGCCGGATTCCTGCGCGAGAAGAGTGATGGGGGCAAGCAGAACCAGCCAAAATAGATACACGAAGACGCGGTATGCAGACGGAAAACGAAGCATTTAGGGATCCTAATGACTATGGATGAACGATTATCATGTGAACAATATGTAAAGTACCCCGATATTGTCAAGCTTAAAAATAGATTTTGATCGATCATTAATCTTAAATGACCTCTCTTGAAGGTTCCCTCACAATCGATTACTATACCCAAAATAGAAGACTTATCGCCGTCTTGCTGTCCGGAAGCAGCCACTATGCCATTTAACGCAACAAAGTTGAACAACCAGCCGGCCCGGCATCAGGTCGCGGACAAAGTGCGTGAATCGATTCTCGATGGCTCGCTCGTCCCAGGCGAGCGGTTGGTCGAACGTAAGCTCGCGGAAGTTCTCGGCACCAGCCAGTCGGCAATTCGCGAGGCCTTGATTCAGCTCGAACTGGAAGGGCACGTCAGCAAGAAACCTAATTCAGCCACGTTCGTGACCCATTTCAGCCAGCGTGACCTGGAAAACACAATTGCCGTACGTCGCGTGCTCGAAGGATTCGCCGTGGAAGAGGCCGCCAGGCAATCGACCAAGGCGGACATTCAGCGGCTTGAAGAACTTTTTCAGCAATCGCAAGCGGCTGCCCGCGCGCGGGAGTTCCAGAAATATATTCGAGGCGATTTGAACTGGCACATTGCCATGTGGGAAGCGACCCACAACGACACTCTGGTCGAATGTCTTCGCCGGATCGTAGTCCCTCTATTCGGATTCAGCGCAATTCGGGTCGCGATGCAACCGGGTTTCAACCTGGCCAACGATCTCCAGGGGCACAGAATACTGTTGGATGCAATCGCCGCAGGCGAACCCGAGAGAGCGAAGCGCGCTTTCAACACCGCAATGTCCGATTGGAGCGAGCAGGCTTCGCACCTTTATTCGGAAGAGAGCGAAGAAGTTACCGCCAGCTAATTCCTACCCGCTTTCCCCAACCTGAAGCACAGTAGTTGATTCGTCAACCAAACACGCAATCGTCTGATAACCGATTCCGCTGTGCAACGATACGCCAAGTTCGCAGATCCGGCTGCTCGGATTCCGGAAGCTTTGGATCGATGAAGCCACGATCTCCCGTAAATCCGCTTCCACGCCGGTGACGGAGTGCGTGGAGAATGTCCGGAGAACTCATCGCTTTACTTGGTTCGATCCGAAAATTGTTCTACAGCGTCCACCCGCCATCAATGATGTGCGTTTGTCCCGTGGTGAAATTCGATTCATCCGAGGCCAGATAAACCGCGAGCGCAGCAATTTCTTCCGGACGACCTAATCTCCCCATCGGCTGCCGGGCCACAAAGTCAGCATGTGCTTTTTTGAAATCTCCCTGAGACGCCATGCGCTGTTCCAGCGACGGAGATTGCACGGTGCCCGGGCAAATTGCGTTGCAACGAATTCCCTGACGGATAAAATCAACAGCGATGGATTTCGTGAGTCCGATTACAGCCGCTTTTGTTGACGCATAAGCAAACCGGTTCGGCGCTGCCTTTATGCTCGATGCCCCCGATGCCACGTTAATAATATTTCCCTGTCCTTTTTCTAACATCGCCGGCAACACCGCGCGGCAAGTGCGATACATGGATTTCACATTAATCTCAAAAGATAAATCCCAGTCTTTTTCCGGACACTCAAGAATCGTGCCGTGATGCACCCATCCCGCGCAGTTGAACAAAACATCCACCGCGCCTGCGTCGGCGACGATCGCCTGGATCCCGCTATCATCACGAACATCAAGTCGCCGCATATGAATTTCCGGCCGCTCCACGGCTAGTTCTTCAAGCGCGGCCTGGTTGATGTCGGTCGCCCATACAGTTGCACCTTCGTCCGCGAAGGCAAGCGCAGTCGCCCGGCCGATGCCTTGGCCCGCGGCGGTAAGCAACGCAACTTTTCCGGCAAGTCGAGAACTCATAGGGCCCGCGAAGTGATCAAATGCCTGAATTTGGTGCGATATTCCACGGTCCCGGTAATGCCGGCGTTCAGGTGAAATAAACCGCCGCCAAAGTATCCGGAATCCGGATCGTAGCCAGGGGGCATCACCGGCATCGGTTCTGATTTCGCGGCTGAGGTCACAAAAATATCACTCATTTCGGGTCCACCAAACGCGAGGGAAGAAGTCTGTTTCGCGGGAATTGAAATGCGGCGTTCGAGCTTGCCGTCGGGATCGTAGCGGCAAATGCAGCCGCCGTACCATTCCGCCGACCACACGAAACCCTGAGCGTCGACGGTTAGTCCATCGGGCAATCCGGAATCGCCAGGGACTTTGACAAACACTCGCCGATTCTTCACCCGGCCCGTTGTCGCATCATATTCATAGGCGTAAATCAGACGGGCCACTGAATCCGCAAAGTACAAAGTTTTTCTATCGGGCGAGAACCCGAGACCGTTTGCAAGATGTATTCCTTCATCCAATATCTGGACGGTACCGTTGGTTTGCACACAGAAAAGTTTTCCTAGCGGATACTTCGCCTCCGGATTGTAAAAACACGATCCCGCCAGCAGCCGGCCTTCGGAATCGGCGATGCAATCGTTCAGTTGCAACTTCACGCCGCCAATCTCACTCACGATGAGCGACGGTTCATCTTTCCGATTCCAAAACCAAACACCGCCGCTGTTGATGAAAGTAAATCCCCCGGAATGGTCCAGGGCGCAACCGGTCACTTCGAAATTTTCCAGCACAATATCTCTCTGCCTGGTCTTCCAGTTGTAGCGATAGAATTTGCCGGTACAGTCGGTCCAGTAGAGGCGCTGCTGGGTTGCATCCCAGATCGGCGCTTCGCCACAGGGATTTCCATCGTCGATGAGCGTGCAAACTGACATTTGAGTTCTTCCGGAAATTAGCTGGAGTGAGACTCCGCTACCTGGGCCGAGCGGCGCCCTTCAAATAATGTGAGCGTTGCAGTCCCCACTACGGTCAGGATTCCTCCGAGGATTTGCGGCAGCGTAATGCGATCGTGAACAGTCAATACGGAAAGGACCAATCCGAAAAGAGGAAGCAAGTAAATCGATGTCGAAATCTGCCCCACTTCCAGGCGATTCAATACCCACATCCACAAAATCATCGCCAGTCCCCAGGACAATATACCGAGGATAGCAATCGCCAGCCAGGTTGCGCCGGAATACCCAGTAATGCGATAGAAGGGTCTGGGTTCGAAAACCAGCGAGATGATAGCGCATCCAACAGTCGCAACTACGTAGCTATAAATCAGGACTTCCAACTCCGAATAGCGTGCCAGCAAATCTTTGCTGTAAACGTTGTAAAACGCGCTTCCCGCTCCGGCAATCAGGATGACAAAGTTTCCCAACAGCAGACTGCGACTGAGCGAAGCCTGCGCCAAGTCACTGGTAGAAACCAGCAGCGTGCCGATCAAACCCAGGCACAGGCAAAGAATGCGGATCAGCGTTAACTTTTCCTTCAACATCAGAAAACCTAAAGCAGTCATCAAAACCGGAATGGTTAGCGACAAAATCGCCGCATTTGACGCAGAAGAGTGGGCAATCCCCCAGGAAAGCATCACCGACGGCGGGATAATTCCGACCAATCCCAACACCAGATATTCCCACACCGTTTTCCAGTCGAAAGGCTTTGGCTCGCTTTTACTTTTCTGTCTCTCCCGCAGCCACAGCGGAATGAGCAGAACTAAAGCAAATATCAGCATCCAGAAGTTCAACGCGGCCGCTCCCATGGAGTCGCCGGCGATTTTGTACGCAGGGTACTGAGCAGCCCACATCAGATTTACCAGAACCAGGGCTGCGAAATTGATCCATCCGGCTCTTCCCTGCACTCTCATGTGGAAAGCCTGCCCAGCAATCCGCCGTCGACAACAAGCGTCGCGCCTGTAATGTAAGAAGCCGCGGGAGACGCGAGGAAATAAACCGCTTGGGCAATATCTTCCGGTTGGCCCACGCGGCCTAAAGGAATGGTGCGTCCGATCGCTTTCACCGCCTCTTCCGGATCGGGTTGGTCTTTGACGAATGGTTCCATCATCCCAGTCTGGATTGCCCCGGGGCAAACTGCATTCACGCGCACGCCGTCGGCTGCGAAATCCAATGCCATTCCGCGCGTAAGCGCCAGCAATCCGGCTTTGGTCGCGGCATACACGGAAATTTTCGGCTCGTTGGCAAAGGCCTGCACGGAAGAAATATTGACGATACATCCTTTGGATTTCTTCAACAGTGGGTATGCATATTTGGTGCAGAGAAATGCACCACGCAGATTCGTCTCGGAAATAGCGTTCCAGTCGTCAATCGTATATTCATCGGCGGTGCGATAACGTTCAATCCCAGCGTTGTTGCACAACACATCGATGCGTCCGAAAGCTTCAGCGGTCTGCGTTATCAGGGCTTGCACCTCGCGCTCGATGCGGATGTCGGTATGGACAAAAAGCGCCTGGGCTCCGGACTTTCGAAGCGAAGATTCGAGCTCGGCGCCGCGCTTGTCATCGCGATCGGCGATGACAACGGCTTCGCCTTTCTTCGCAAACTCCTGCACGATGCCGCGCCCAATGCCATACGCGCCACCCGTCACCAACGCTACTCGCGATTCCGTCATAAAACTCCTAGCTGATCGACAGCGTTGAAACAGCAGCGGTTGCTTCGCGCTTAAATCGCTCGAGCGCCTCGCGATTCAGGTCTACTCCCAGACCGGGGCGTTTCGGAAGAGCAATCTCTCCATTGATCATCTCAAGTTCATTGGACACCAGTTCGCGCCGCAACGAAGATTCGCACAATTCGTCCGGCAGGAATTCGATGAACGCGCAACTGGTGGTCGTTGCTGCCAGATGGGCGGCGGCGGCAATCGAGATTCCCGACTTCCAGAGATGCGGAACGATAGTCAATTTTCTTTGCTCGGCCAGATTACAGACTCGTTTGGCTTCAGTAAATCCCCCTACTCTACCCACATCCGGCTGTACAACGCTGACTTTTCCGCGGTCCATCAAATCCAAAAATTCGAAACGAGTCGCGAGCCATTCTCCAGCGGCAATGGGAATCGGTTGCTCCGCAGATAAGCGCGCATAACCCTCGAGATCATCCGATGGCAGCGGGGTTTCCACAAAAAATAAATTGAAATCCACCCACGGACGAATCGCTTTCAGGCAAGTGGCAGCATCTGGAAATGCGTATTGCACATCGACCATCAAAGTAAATTCCGGACCAACCGCATTCCGGACCTCGCCGATCACCTCTGTCATTTCTTCGTGCGAAGCTTTCAGACCTTGATGCGCGTAAGGACCGAACGGAGTGATTTCAACTTTCGCTGCACGAAATCCCAATCCCTTTGCTCGCAGCGCCCAATCCACAATGGAGCGCCGATATGCTGCGAACGAACTTACTTCCGGCTGAAGCGATGCATAAGGGGTAATGCTTTTTCTGACGGCGCCGCCCAGCAACTCGTAACAGGGTTTTCCTAAAGCCTTGCC
>DATBAX010000334.1:0-7092 GCA_036271275.1 Terriglobales bacterium | reverse complement strand
GCGTTGTCAGCGATGGCCAGCGAGGCGGTGAGAGAACCTGCCGCGGCGGGCATGAACTTAACCGAAATTCGGCAGCTTGCGCCTGCTGCCAACGTGGCGCCGCAGGTGGTCGTCTCCGTGAACGAAGAGGCATTTGCGCCGCCGATGGTGATTCCTCCGGCGTTGATGTTCAGGATCGAAGTGCTGGTGTTTTTGAGTGTGACTGCTTTGGCTGCGCTGGTGGCTCCCACTGCAGTACTAGCGAAGGTCAAGCTGGCCGGAGTTAGAGTCACGGTGACGGTGACAGTAGAAGAAGGCCAGGCATTCACCAGGTTCGTGGCGTTGACCGAGCCTAAGCCGGTCGCAAGATCGTATCCCTTGGTTGTGCTGTAACCGCTGACGATTCCAGCCTGGTCCGTGCTGACCGTGGTGACGCAGTCTGTGCTGCCGTTTACGCAGACCTGAGCATTCGTTCCGTAAGTCGTATCGTAGAAAACGCAACTGCTTCCGTTGGCGACCGTATTCGAGTTGCAGGCTGCCAAATTCTCTTTGGCGGCAAGAGAGTAGAAGACTGGGTTTGCCAAGCCCTGGGCGGCGCCGCCGGTTTTTTGGAGGACCATCGCCATGATTCCCGCCATGGCCGGGGACGACACCGATGTGCCTCCGACTTCCTGATAGATCACGAAATTAGGATCGGTGTAGTCGCAGCTCCTCTCGGGCGAATCCGACGACACGCAGATCAAGTAAGCGCTGCCATTGATTCCATCCGGATACGCGGCTGAAGCGAAAAGTGAAACGTCGGGAAGATCGCGCAAGCCATCTTTCGGCACGCCCGTGCCAGTTTGCCAGGTCGGTTTGGCGTATCCGCCCTTGCAAGTCGCCGGAGTGGTTCCGGTGGGCTCCGTGCATGCGCTTACCCCGCCGCTTCCGCCAGTGATGACGACCAGGCCTTGCAGGCCGGAATAATTGGTTTCATTCAGCACGTCGTTGCAAAAGGCTTCCGGAGTGGCATCGACGGACTGCGAAACCAGGTACGGATCGGCGCAGGTCGAGTTCCATGGCTTTTCGGGAATGTAGCCGATGGCGGTCGCGCCGTTAGAACTGTTGGTGGCATTCCAATAAGTGGCAATCGGGCTGGTCTGCCAGGTGAAATCGGTTCCACCGACGGCGGTAATAAAGGGACTCGACGCGATCCCGTTTACTTGCAGACCTGTGGTGGCGCCGTTCGGTCCCGCCTGATCGGAATTTTCGCAACCAGTGGATCCCTGATCTCCAGAGGATTCAAACTCGCTGATGCCTTCGGTCGCGCCCTGCTGCCAGATAGCATTGATCGCCGAGTTTCCGGTCTTTCCGAGAAAGAGTTCGCACTGTCCATAGCTGGCGCTCATGATTGGCGCTACTTCATTGTCGATGATGTAAAGGTCGGAGAGTTCGTCGCCGCCTGTGGTCGCCGTTGACGCTGACACCACCGAAACAATCGTGGCCCCGGGGGCAGCGGCTCCCGACCATTCGACATCCAGCGTGTTCTCGACTTGACCGCCGTTGAGTCCCGGAGTGGTTCCGTTGTGAATGATGACCGGAACATTTTTGGGCAATCCAAACGAAGCGCGGAATGCCGCCACATCGCTCAAAGTAATATCGCTGACGGACGAGATTGCGATCTTGATGCCCGCGCCCGTGGTTCCCGCGTTCCATAGTGGCAGCTCGTTATAAATCGTAGCGAAATCCAAAGGCGTGATGTCTTCCCGAGTCTGGCCGCCTCCATTGATATAAGTGAGTTGCGGAGCGGGGCCGCCTGACGCCGAAGCAACTGCCGTAAGCGTTCCGGTTTTCTTGTCCTTTTTTACAAAAGCGCCCGGGACCGATTGCGGTACGGGAAAGAAATTGTGCAACGAGACTATGCCGGCCACCACGGGAGCCAGGGCCGCGGGGATTTGCGGATCGCGATCATTCGCTGTGTGTTGCACGCCTTTTACAAGATAGCGATGAATTTCGGTATGGAAAGCTTGCTGCACCTGGGCAGCCGTACCGGAAAACTCGACAAAAGTGTGGCCGTTACTCACCTTTCCAACAATGAAGCCTGACTGTTGCAGCCATCCGGTGACCGCCGCGATGTCGGAGTCGGACGGCCCGTACTTTTCTCCAAACTCTTTGGCGTGCAGCCAGTGGTGGAAATTCGGCGATTTCGGATTGTATTGCTCGGCCATGAAAGCCGACAATGCCGCTTCCTGCTCAGGGCTGCGCTTTAAAAGCAACAACATGCGATCCATCGACATCGACGGATTCGCAATCCCCTGGTCGAATTTAGGAAGCGCCAGAGGGTGAGTGTTGCCGGGCAACAGGACGAGTTGATTCTCATCGATAGATTGGATGATTCGGGAAGGTATCGCCCCATTTGTATTGTTTGCCTGGGCTTGCGCCAAGTTCAAGCCGCTGATTCCAAGGGTCAAAAAAAGACAGGCCGCTGCCTTCCGGGTACCAATCATGATTGCTGTCCTCCAACTATTGATCTGTCTGTTGTTCGGGGGGTAGGGCCGGGCAAGCGGCACTCGACGATCTTACGGTGTTTTTGCCGAGGTGAACGTAAGTTATAGCCAAAAATAAACCTTTCGTCTGGTTCGGACAATAAGCTGTAAGGCCTAGTCATTAAGTTTAGACGTCAGGGAAATGTCCGCCCAAGCTTAGCCTGAACGAAGACCCGTGAGAGTAATTTTCTAGTAAATTTTGAGCGTCGGCGCAGGCGAAAAATACGGAACTTCCTTCGGTCTCGCCTCGTAACTCCATCCAGCGGATTGCTTTTCGAGGGTCCCGGGAGGGTTATCAGCATGAAAATCATCAAGATTGCTTTGCCGGTTGTTGTGTTGCTTGCCGGAACGATGGCTATGGCGGCCTCATCGGAGCGTTATTTGCATATCCGGGTGAGTAATCCCGGCCAGAACGAACTGGTTCGCGTGAATGTTCCGTTGTCGTTCGCAGAGAAAGTGATTCCCGCCATCGATCATGGTCAGTTGCGTGACGGTAAGTTGCATGTCGGAAAGTTGTCTGCCGATTCGGTGAATCTGAAGATGATTTTCGAGGCGCTGAAAACGGCACCCGAAGGTGAATTTGTCACCGTGCAGGAAAATGACAGCGACGTGCGGGTCGCCAAAGAGCACGGCGAACTGATCGTTCATGTCGTTGATAAAGGCGGCAAAGACAAAGAAAACGTCGATGTGACCATCCCCTGGGACGTGGCGCTGGCGCTGGCGTCTGAGCAAGATGGAGACCAATTCAATGTGGAAGCTGCGATTAAAGCGCTCGAGAATGTTGGCGACGTAACGCTGGTCGCGGTCACCAGCCGCGAAGAAACGGTCCGCATCTGGATCGATTCGAGCAGTTCCGCCGATTCGCCGGCTGCAATTGCAAAACCCGCGGCATTTTCAAAATAGGAGAACCGAAATGTTCATTCTGGCAAAAGTTGGAATCGGAATCATGGGCACCGTGGTCGCGGGCGGCGCGATGCTGTGTAGCGAAGGATTCATGCAAGTGAAAGTCCATGAGAAGCAGGCGGACGGAACGAATTTCTCCATCGTTGTTCCAGCGGCGCTGGTGCCCATGACTTTGCATTTTGTTCCGAATCGCAAACTGGCGGATGCTTCGGCCAAGCTGCGTCCGTACATGCCGGTCATTGATGCAGCCATCCCGGCGTTGGAGGATTGTCCTGACGGCGTGCTGGTCGAGGTCACGGACCCCGGCGAACATGTGCTCATCGCCAAGCGAGGTGGATCTGTTGTTGTCGATGTGAATGATGGCGACGATGTTGTCCACGTCGCGGTGCCGTTGCGGGCGGCGCACAGCGCCATCCGGGAAATTGCTGCCGCGAATAATAAAGATTCCTTTTAGGCTGGTCATTCCGACTGGGCTTCAGCCCAAGAGGGATCTCACGGTCGTTGTATATTTAAAAAATGTTTACCCAGGCTGGCATCAGGGCGCTACATGGCTGGACACACGAGCGTCTCGATCTTTTAGTTGGTCATGCGGACACTCTGACCTCCGAACAGTTCGTCACGAAACTTCCCGGGTTTGGCATGGGAAGCGTTCGCGACCAATTGGTGCACATCCTTCGCTGTGAGCAGGGGTGGATCGGGAAGCTTCAGTATCTTTCGGTGAAAGAGTTGGAGTACGAGGAATATCCCACCACCAAACAGATTCGCGAAACCAAGGCGCGGATCATGGTGGAAACGATTGCCTACCTCGATCAACTTTCCGAGGCCCAACTCAATACCACGCTCACGCGCCTTCCGGACGATTGGGGCGGACCGCTACAGAGCCCCGGCTTCATACTGCATCACATCCTCACGCACGCCTTTCATCACAAAGGACAAATCGTCGCCATGTTCCGCCTGCTCGGGCATCCGATCGGGGAGACGGATTTGCAGCCGTGAGATTCCTCCTGGGCTGAAGCCCAATCGGAATGACAAGTCCCTAATTTTTCTCTTTTGTTAAAACCGCTTGCCCAAGGTGATACGCAAGGTGTCCCGTCCTGCCCAACAGGATGGTGAAGCGGTTGCGATGGGGTTCTTTCTTGAAGTCTTCTTCCGAGACGGTAGTGTGTTTTTCCAACCATTCGGCGGGCGTTAGTTTGGAGTATGCCGTCCAGAGAGATCGATTGATTTCGTCCCAAATGCGCTTCAGTTCTTTTCCAGTGAGGGTGTCGGGCGTGGAACGGTCGGGATTCTTGATGAAAGGCTCGTCCAGTTCGGGATGAAGTCTCTGGCCGACACCGAGAAGTGGCAACAGCATGTCATTGACCGCCGTCAGATGGCCCCAGAGATAGATCAGGCGATTCTTTCCGGGAGCGATTTCTTGTTGGAGTTGTGCGTCGGAAAGAGCGGAGAAAAACTTGTCGGTACGGTCGATGTTTTGTTTCCAGGTGCGGAGAGCGGAATCGATTAGAGATGCTTCTGTGGACATGGTGTTCCTTTCTATATATCGATGCTTTCAAAAGCTTTGTCATCCCGCTCGGGATTACAGCTTTCGATCAAAGGCCCCGCCCAAGCATAGCTTGAACGGGCATCCGATGGTTTCAGTTTAGCGTGCGCCGCCGGTAGCCAGAATGGTTTCGCCGGAGATCCAGCCGGAATCGTTCGATGCCAGGAATACGGCTACCGATGCGATGTCTCCCGGTTTGCCTCCGCGGCCCAGTGGTGTTTGAGCGATGAGTCCCTTTTCAAAATCGGAGCCGATGAAGCCTGCCGAAACTGTTCCTTCGGTTTCGATAATCCCAGGGTTGATGGAGTTGACGCGAATCTTTTTCGCGCCGAGTTCTTTGGAGAGAACTCCGGTGATTGCGTCCACCGCGCCTTTGGTGGCAGTGTAGACCGCGCTTTGCGGCGGCAGAATGCGAGTCACGCCGGAGCCGATATTAATAATGCTGCCACCTTCGCCGATGTGCTTGACGGCAGCCTGCGTGACGAGCAGAAGACCGAGCACGTTGATGTTGAACATGCGATGAAATGATTCTTCGGTGACAGCTTCGATCGGTCCGAACTCGTAGACGCCGGAATTGTTCACGAGGATGTCGAGGCGACCATAGTTCTTGATCGCGGCATCGACGATGCCTTTGGCTTCGGCGGCTTTGGAGACGTCCCCACCAACGGCAACAGCTTTGCCGCCGGCTTTAGTGATGGCGGCGACGACGGAGTCCGCGCCGGCCTTGCTGGAGGCGTAGTTGACGACTACCGATGCGCCTTCCGCGGCGAGTGACTTGGCGATGGCGGCCCCGATTCCTTTGGATGCGCCCGTAACAACTGCGACTTTCCCTGTGAGTCTGGTCATTTTTGATCTCCCTGGCCGAAGGCCATTAGTTCGATAATTCGATGAACGTCTAATTGATGAGATAGGCGGGAGGAAAGATTCAAAGGTAGCGGGAAAAGTGTGTATCGGGAGTTAGAAGTCGTTAAGAACTGGATACCGTTACCTGAGATCTGTCATCCTGAGCGTAGTACAGTTCGCTCGTTTTAGAGCGAACTTACGGAGTCGAAGGCCCCCTACACCCATCACGTCTGCCGGTGGTAGGGGTCCTTCGACTGCGTCAGACATTCACTTCGTGAACGTCTGACTTCGCTCAGGATGACAGGGGATTTATAGTTGGGCGCGCCTAAACGTGTCGGTGGTCCTCAACCCAGGTCGGATTTCAGACGATCCAGATAAGCTCGCAGGACGCGGGTTTCCGCGAAATAATTTACGAACTTGCCCGCCTTTTCCGAACGAACGAGCCCTGCGGTTTCCAGCTCTTTCATGTGGTGCGAAAGTGTGGCTGGGACGATGTTGAAGCACGCACGCATGTCACTGCACGGGGTTGCGCAATCGCGACTGGCCAGCTTCTTGAGGATCTCATAGCGGTTCGAATCGGCGAGGGCCTTGGCGATGAGCTGCATCTGGCGCTCGGAGAGATCGACGGACTGTTTCGCTCCGGCCATGGTCATTGGATGCTTCCGCCCAGCAAAGGACGCGGTGGACTGCATCGCTTGTGCAGTATAGCGTCGTTCGGGCAGTTTATAATCCCCCGCAGTGTTCACTCATCCCAAACAAATCATTCGCTTTCTCTGTCTAATCGTCGTCATGTTAGCGGCTTCGTTGGCTGGCGCACTGACTCTAGCTTCGTGGCGTGGTGTGTTGCGGAACGGCGCGGGCAAACCCATGGGTGACGCCACGGTGAAGTTGCATTCGAAGTCAGGAAATCACGACTACACCGCGCGAACTTCGGTAACTGGCAATTTCGTATTCGCGGCAATCGCCGCAAGCGATTACGAAGTTTCCGTGGAATCCGCGGGAAGTCACTGGAATGCCGTGGATAACATCGTTATTAAAGATGGGGAGACCCTGGCGTCAAACCTCCAGGTGTTCTTGCAGCCCGCGGAGTTGCGGCTGATGCCGGAGAGTGGAGACGCCGCCCGTCAAGCCAGCGGAGGTGAACATCTTTCCAGCGGGGAAGTTTCCAGTCTGCCGCTCAACGCGCGAGACTTCAGTAAACTTCTGCTTCTGGCGGCGGGCACGATGACCGACGCCAACGGCGCTGCCAATTTCACCCAGCAGTTTGCGGTGAATGGACAACGCGGCATCGCGACTGTA
>DATBAX010000333.1:0-2524 GCA_036271275.1 Terriglobales bacterium | reverse complement strand
GACGATTTCATGTTGCAAATCACCAAGCTTCTGCACGATCGTCTGTTGAAATATAACTGGGTTGGTTTTTACATGCTGGAGCCGGAGAGCCAGCCGCCCATGCTGGTATTGGGTTCCT
Organism: Terriglobales bacterium; assembly: GCA_036271275.1. Classification (GTDB taxonomy): domain Bacteria; phylum Acidobacteriota; class Terriglobia; order Terriglobales; family Acidobacteriaceae; genus DATBAX01. The sequence continues at coordinate 2,406 of DATBAX010000333.1, read as the reverse complement.
TTCAGGGTGCAATGACTCCGCACACACGCATTCCGCTGCACCAGGGAATTTGCGGAGCGGCGGCCTCGACCGGCAAGACAGTGCGCGTCGACGATGTAAACAAAGACCCACGCTATCTCGCGTGTTCGATTGAGACTAAATCCGAAATCGTGGTGCCGATATTTGTTAGGGGTAAGGTCGCGGGTGAACTCGACATTGACAGCCATTTTCCGGCCGCGTTCGCGGATGAAGATCAGGAGTTTGTCGAACACTGCGCCGCCCTGGTCGGCAAACGGCTGGAACAGACCTGGGCATGAAGAAAGATTCTCATAAAAGAACCACGCCTACCATGAAGCGTGTGGTTGCCGCATTGATCTTCAAGGGTGGAAAAATCCTGGTCTGCCAGCGCACCCGCCATCAAGTCATGCCATTGAAGTGGGAGTTCCCCGGCGGAAAAATCGAGGAAGGCGAGCAGCCGCGGGACGCGCTGCATCGCGAATTGGATGAGGAACTCGGGATCGATGCGACTATTGGCGACGAGGTGACGCGCATCGTCCACAATTATTCGGGCGGCGGGTCAGTAGAATTGCGGTTTTTTGCCGTGCACGAATACAAAAAAGAAATCGAAAATCGGATCTTCAAGGATGTGCAGTGGGCGGAGAGGTCGGCGCTGCCTTCATACGATTTCCTCGAAGCTGATATAGGGTTGGTGAAAGATTTGGCGAGTGGAAAGTTCTCTTAACCACACAGGCCACTGAGAGATGGTCGATTTCCCTCTGTGCTACTTCGTAGCCTCTGTGGTTGTTTTAAAGCTCTAACCCCTGCCCGTCCCAAACATCCAGAACCAGACGACATTCAGCACGGTCATGATAATCGTGGTGGACCACGCGATTACATTAAACAAGCGGCTGTTGACGTACTCGCCCATCAGTCCTTTGTTATTCACCAGCAACAGCATAAACACCAGCAATGGCGGCACTGCGACGCCATTAATGACCTGCGACCAAATCGAAATCTTGATCAGGGGCAGGTTGGGAATGAGGATTACGCCAGCGCCGGTGATGATCAGGATGGTGTAGAGCCAATAAAATACCGGGGCCTCGCTGAATTTTTTTCCTACGCCCGACTCGAAGCCCAGACCTTCACAAACCGTATATGCAGTCGAGAGCGGCAAGATCGAGGCTGCAAACAAAGAAGCATTGAACAATCCCACCGCAAAAAGAATATAGGCATAGTCGCCGGCCAATGGATGCAGAGCTTCGGCCGCATCTTTGGCGGTATCGATATTGTGGAAGCCGTGGACGTAGAGCGTCGCCGCACAGGCCACGATAATGAACCATGCCACCACATCGGTGAAGATGCAGCCCAAAATCACGTCCAGTCGAGAGGCTTTGTACTGGCGCTTGCTGACGCCTTTTTCAACGATCGAAGCTTGCAGATAGAACTGCATCCACGGGGCGATCGTGGTACCGAAAACTCCGATTACCATGAACAGATAGCCGTTCTCAAGGAAGGTCGCCCGGGGCGGAGGCTTGATGGTGGCGACCATTGCTTCAATCCAGGCCGGCTTGGCAAAAACACCGGCAAAGATATACGCGAAATAAACGAACGACGCCACTACAAATACCTTCTCGACGCTCTTGTACTGGCCCTTCACCGGGATCAGCCAAACGATTACTGCACAAATAGGAACGCTGATGTATTTCGATACTCCAAACAGTCCCAGGCTTTCGGCAATGCCGGCGAACTCTCCCACGATGTTGCCGAAATTGAGCAGAAGAATTGCGAACATCATTAAAAAGGTGATGCGAAATCCGAACTCCTCGCGAATCAGATCGCTGAGACCCTTGCCGGTCACAGCCCCCATGCGGGCGGATATTTCCTGGACCACGATCAGTGCGATGGTGATTGGAATCAGTGTCCACAGAATGTGGTTTCCGAATTGAGCCCCGGCCTGCGAATACGTCAGGATGCCGTTGGCGTCGTTATCGACGTTCGCCGTGATGAAGCCCGGCCCGATGACCGCGAATATCATCAGAAGCTGGATTTTCCAACGTTTTAAGAATTTCATGGGCACAACTTCGCGGTTAGACGTTGAGATTTTCTGGCAAGCGCTGGAACAGAATAAATGGAGATGCGATATCTGAACAGAAAGAAAGTGCGATTATGAGACGAAAGTGCCGCTAGAGTTTCGACCGGAGCACGCTGATCACGTCGTCTGAAGTGATTACACCAATCAATTTTCGATTTTCGTCGACTACGGGCAGAGTCATTAAATTGTATTTATCAAACAACTCGGCGACGTCTGCGTCCCGAATGTCGTTCTGAGCAGAAATTAGCGGCTCTGAAGTGAGTGACTGTAACGGAGTATCGGACTCGGCCAGGACCAACTTCGCCAGTGGCACAGCGCCCACGAGGATGCCGTTT
>DATBAX010000332.1:0-9919 GCA_036271275.1 Terriglobales bacterium | reverse complement strand
GTGATTCGAGAACGCCGCCTACGGGCGGCGTTTTTTTGTGTTGCAAATTCAAGCCGAAAGTTTCCGTGTCATCCTGAGCGCAGTGAGTTCGCTCGGCACGAGTGAACTCACGGAGTCGAAGGACCCCTACGCCCATCACTTATGCCAGGAGTAGGGGTCTTTCGACTGCGTGGATGCTTCGCTATCGCGAACCATCCACTTCGCTCAAGATGACAGGGGACTTTTGGAGTGGGGAAAGCTACGTTGTTGGAGAATAACTTCGCGGTAAATCTGACTGGGAATCAGTCACTTTCATGACATGAAACTTTGAATTTTGTTCAAGATGTACGCTTCGTTGTAAACTTCGATTTTGGAATTTCGAGTACGGAGATTTACATCATGAAAGCTTTCATCTTTGGATTAATCATCGGCGTGATCTCCGTTCCATTTGCTCTTTATGCATGGTTCGGCACAGGCAGCGCTCCCGTCGCGACTGCCGCGCCGCCGATGCCTTTCGAGCGCATGATGGCGCATCGCGCGTTGAATGCTCGCGTTAGCAAGGAAATGCCAAAAAGTGTTCCCATTCCTGCAGATGAAGCCGCGTATAAAGCGGGAGCTCAGGTTTATCGCGACAATTGCGCGGTGTGTCACAGCTTTTCGGATGGGTCGCCGAGCGCGATTGCTGAGGGCATGTTTCCCAAGCCGCCGCGATTGTTGAAAGGCACCGGCGTGACCGATGACGAACCTGGCGAGACGTATTGGAAAGTTTCCAACGGCATTCGTCTTACGGGGATGCCGGGGTTCAAGGAATCTCTTTCGGAAACGCAGATGTGGCAGGTGAGTTTGTTGTTGGCGAATGCGGATAAAGTCCCGGATTCGGTGAAGGTGTTGTTGGTGTCGGCCCCGCCAATTGCGCCAATCAAGTAGGGGTAATTGCGCCTTTGTGCGCGTAAAGCCCTCTCGCAAAAAACGCAAGTAAGGACAGGGCACCCACTTTTGTTTTTAATTTCTAGAGTTGTTTCGACGCTGATGGGACTGGATGCGCGCGCTCGTACGCGGCAATATCGGACTTCTGTATTAGCGTGAGTCCTATGTCGTCGAGGCCGTTTAATAAACGATGACGCGTGGTTTCTTCGATTTTGAAATTCGCAGAGAAGCCGTGGTCATCTTTCACTTTGCGTTGTTCTAAATCAATGGTGAGTCGGTAATCCGGAAACTCTGCGGCGCGGCGCATGATCTCATTCACTTCGGTTTCATCAAGAACAAGCGCCAGAACACCATTCTGCAAACAGTTATTGGAAAAAATATCGGCAAACGATGATGCAATCACGGAACGAAATCCGAAATCTTCGAGCGCCCAGACCGCGTGTTCTCTAGAGGATCCGCAGCCGAAGTTTTTGCCTGCGACTAGAATGCTGGCGCCTTTATACCGCGCCTGATTCAGAGTAAAAGACGGATCGGGCTGGCCATCTTGTCCTCGCCGCCAGTCGTAAAAAAGAAATTCGCCGAAGCCAGTTCGTTCGATGCGTTTCAGGAATTGTTTAGGGATGATTTGATCGGTATCGACGTTGGCACGATCGAGTGGTGCCACTTTTCCATGATGAATCGTAAACGGTTGCATAATTTCTCTAATTAAAATGCCAGTTGCGAATGTCAGTGAAATGTCCCGCGATCGCGGCGGCGGCGGCCATCATGGGACTGACGAGATGAGTTCGCCCACCGCGTCCCTGGCGGCCTTCGAAGTTGCGATTGCTCGTCGAAGCGCAGCGTTCTCCGGGTTGCAAAATATCTGGATTCATCCCCAGACACATCGAGCATCCCGACTCGCGCCATTCGAAGCCCGCTTCCTGAAAAATTTTGTCCAGGCCTTCTTTTTCAGCGAGGACTTTTATCATCTGCGAACCGGGGACGACCATGGCGCGAACTTTTCCGCTCACGTGATGTCCCTTGGCTACGCGAGCCGCGGCGCGCAAGTCTTCCAGTCGCGAATTGGTACAGGAGCCGATGAATACCCGGTCCACGGGAATATCTTCGACCCGGGTACCGGCTTTCAGGCCCATGTATTCCAGCATGCGCTGGGCCGATTGGCGTTCGGCTTCGGTTCCCAATCCCGATAATTCCGGAACGCGTCCGCTGACTGGAACTACCATGCCGGGATTGGTCCCCCAGGTCACGAACGGCGCCAAACGGGACGCATCGATTTCTACGACAGTATCGTAACGCGCGCCAGGATCGGACGGCAGAGTGCGCCAATGCGCAACGGCTTTTTCCCAGTCCGCGCCTTGCGGTGCGAAGCGGCGGCCTTTTACGTAGGCGAACGTGGTTTCGTCGGGCGCGACCATGCCGGCGCGCGCGCCCGCTTCGATACTCATGTTGCACAATGTCATGCGGCCCTCCATCGAAAGGGCGCGCACGGCTTCGCCTGCATATTCGATGACGTGGCCGGTGGCACCATCGGTGCCAATTTGCCCGATAATTCCCAGCGTCAGATCTTTCGCGCCAATGCCTTCGCCGAGCTTGCCGCTGACGTGGATCAGCATCGTCTTAGGCCTGCGTTGCGGCAGACACTGCGTTGCCAGAACGTGTTCTACTTCCGAAGTGCCGATGCCGAAAGCCAGCGAACCGAAAGCTCCGTGTGTGCTGGTATGACTGTCTCCGCAGACGATCGTCATTCCGGGTTGCGTGATGCCCAACTCCGGCCCGATGACGTGGACGATGCCTTGCGAAGGTGAGTCCATGTCGAATAGCGGGACGCCAAATTCTTTGCAGTTTTTCTGCAATGCTTCAATCTGACGGGCCGCGATGGGATCCGTGATCGGCGTTCCGCGCGGCTCGGTCGGAATGTTGTGATCGACCGTCGCCACCGTGCGATGAGGCTGGCGAACTTTGCGTCCTGCAACTCGCAGGCCGTCAAAGGCTTGCGGGGAAGTGACTTCGTGGACCAGATGCAGATCGATGTAAAGCAGAGGAAGGCGATCCGCGGGCTGACAGACTACGTGTTCGTCCCAGAGTTTCTCGAAGAGTGTACGTTTTGCAGACATTTATGGCTGGTTATAGTTTATCAAGAAATCCTTACGCGGTTAGGTTCGCGAAGGCGTCAAAGTCTTAAACTACCAAGGACACCAAGTAACACGAAGGAAATCCTCGTAGGCGTTCCTTCGTGTTACTGCGTGTCCTTAGGGGTTAATTGGTTTTGGGCGAGGATTTCTGCGACAAATAAAAGGTCAGCATGCCGACGGCCCCAAATAACGGCACCAGAAATCCGACACGCAAGCTTCCGAAGTGCGACGATAGCGCGCCTACCAGCCACCCTAGGGCCGCTCCTCCGAAATTGCTGAACGAAAAAATAACGCCACTGCTGCGGCGAGTATTGCTCCCGAACCAATGCGGCAGTAGAGAGACATTGATGGGGAAAATGGACGCGAGTCCCAGCCCAGTAACGCCGGCGCCGATCATGACCAGCGTGATGCTCTTCGCCGCCAGCAAAATGCCAACCCCAAAAGCCGCGATGGTGATCCCGGCCTTGGCGACGCTGGTCGCGCGCGCATACCGCAATGCCACGGGCGCGAGCAGGCGTCCTACCAGCAACGTTCCCCAGAAAAACGCCGGCATGATGGCCCACAAGGTTTTGGCTTCGGGATCGATGCGGCGCGCGTACGAAGCGATCCAGCCCCCAACGGAGGTTTCGGTCCCTACATAAGTAAAAAATAGTGCGATCACCAGTGCTAACTGGAAAGTCCAAAGGCTCGTCCGGGAATCGGAGGGCTCGCTGGTTTGCGATTGTGTGTTGTCGGCAGTGAACCGGACGAAAGACATACAAACCGCCAAAGCCATCAGAGCTAACGCGAGTCCGTACAAGAAAAAAGGCGTCCGATGCGATCGCACCGCGGCCGCGATGATGAAAGGGCAGACCATCGCGCCAATTCCCCAGGAAGAGTTCAACAAATTAAGGGCGGCAGCGCTTTTGGTTGGATTCGCCTCCGCCGTCATCAGGTTCGCGGCGGGCGTGTTCACTCCTGTACCCACGCCAAAAATACCGACGAAAATAATTCCCAGCACCCAATGTGGTTGTCCCAGGCCGAGCAGGCCCACGACCATGAGCACTAATCCAGCCATGAGCGTTTTGCGATATCCATAACGTTGCTGGAGGATCGCCGAGAAATACATTCCCACCGTAGCACTTACCCATTGGGCGACGAAAAGATATCCCGCCTGAGTGTCGTTCAGCGACCATTGGCGAGAGAATACCGGCAGCATGGGACCGAGCATCGTCATCACTACGCCAGTGAGAACGAAATCCACATGGACGAATACAGTTCCTTTGATCGAGGAAGAGGCGGCGGGTTTCATGGCGTCCGTGGGCATATCGCTCGATCGGCAATTCCGCGCAACGAATGCATTTGATTATAGGGGCAGGAAGTTAGTGCGGGCAGTGCCGTGGGTTATCATGCATAGATGTTTATTGGGCCACTGGCGGTTGAGGGGAAATAATGATTAACGGCAAACGCATTGCGGTCGTGATGCCCGCCTACAATGCGGCGAAAACGCTGGAGGTCACCGTCCGTGAACTGCCGGAGGTGGTGGACATTCGCATTTTGGTCGACGATCACAGTTCCGATGACACGATCGAGGCAGCGAAGCGCCTGGGCCTGACAGTTTTCGTTCACGATAAAAATTACGGCTACGGCCGCAATCAGCAGACCTGCTATAGCGAAGCGCTGGCCGAGGGCGCTGACGTGGTGGTCATGCTGCATCCTGATTATCAATACACTCCGCTCTTACTCACTGCGATGGCCAGCATGGTGGCCTACGAAGTTTACGATGTGGTGCTGGGCTCCCGCATTATCGGCGGCCAGGCGTTGCGAGGCGGCATGCCGTTTTATAAATATGTGGCCAACCGCTTTCTGACGGCTTTCGAAAATCTTTTTCTAGGGATCAAACTCTCCGAGTATCACACGGGATACCGCGCCTTCAGCCGCGACGTTCTTACCAAATTACCGCTGCTGGAAAACTCCGACGACTTTGTTTTCGATAATCAGATGCTGGCGCAATGCGCGCATTTCGGATTTCGCATCGGCGAAGTTTCCTGTCCTACAAAATATTTCGAGGAAGCCTCTTCGATTAACTTCAGCCGGAGTGTGAAATACGGGTTTGGCGTTCTGGCTACCACTTTGCAGTTCGCTTTGCAGAAAATCGGCTTAATGCACTATCAAATATTCAACGCGAACGGCCGCAAACTGGAACCGGGACAGGCGACCTACTATGCGCGCGGGGCCGCAGGTACTTCTTCGGGCAAGATTTGAAGCTGGTCGGCACGTTTCTGTTTCGATAGACGCCTCAACAGAAGCAAATAGTCCCACGCCACTTTCATGCTGGCTTTGCTCCTCCCTGCTAGACGCGAACCGAAAGTAAATGGCACCTCGACGACCGAGCCGATTTTGCCGCGCACCAGAATTTCCAGCAGGATCTTGAAGCCTCGTTTTTGCAGAATCAGATCATCGAGGCAGGAACGCCGCACCAGAAAAAATCCTGACATCGGATCGCGGACAAAAATGTCGCGGCGCTGCAGAGGTACGGTCATCCAGACGGCCAGGCGGGAAACCATATGCCGCGCCGGGTTCCACGTGGGCACGCCACCCTTCCGGGCATAGCGGCTGGCCACGACAACGTCATGGCCGTTGTTCATGGCATCCCATAACTGAGTGAGAAGTTCGGGCGGATGTTGCAGGTCCGCATCGATTGCGCCCAGAATCTCCGCTTTACTGTTCTGCCAGCCGCGTGCGATGGCGCCGGCCAATCCGCGCTCTCCTTGACGCACTACGAGGTTGATGCGAGGGTCATCGTCCGCCAATTCCTGAACAATGCCCGCAGTACCGTCGCCGCTATCGTCATCCACTACAATCAACTGATAATCAATATCCAGCGGATCCAGGCTGCGCCGGATGCGATCGAGGGTTTTGCGGATATTTCCCGCCTCGCCGAGGGTCGGTATCACCAGGCATAGGAGCGGGACCCTGGCAATTCGATCGGCGACTGCGACCGGGTGACCGTATGGTTCGTCCAGTTGCGCTAGCTCGCGCTTTGCATTAGTCATGTTTAGTGACATTGAAAGGAATTGTACGGGTTGAATCTTTGAAAAACTATTCCGCCGCTGGAACGCTGCTAGTTCTTCTTTCGCTGACCACGCTGGGTATATTACTCCAAGGCTATCATCCCGGGGCGGAAGACGACGGAGTTTATCTCTCCGCGATAAAAAAAGACCTGAACCCCGCGCTTTATCCTCACGATTCCGATTTCTTCATGGTGCAGCTGCAGGCCACGGTTTTCGACAACGTGGCTGCGGAGTCGATCCGCCTGACACGCTTGCCTACAGGAGTTGTATTGCTGGGCTGGCAATTCGTTTCCACATTTCTTCTGCTGTGGGGATGCCTGCGGATCAGCCGCCGCTGCTTTGCCGAAAGCGCGGCCCAGTGGGCCGCAGTAACGATGGTGGCGGTGTTGCTGACGCTCCCGGTTTCGGGTGCAGCGCTGTATCTTTCCGACCAATACCTGCATCCGCGAACCTTGGGAACGGCGATTGTTCTGGCGGCCGTGGTCGCGATCTTAGACAACAAACGAATTTTGGCGGCGGTCCTGTTGGCGGTGGCGTGTCTGGTGCATCCGTTGATGGCGGCCTTCGGAATTTCTTATTGCGTTTTGCTGGCATGGAAACGGCGGCCGGTATCGACCATGCCAATGGCTTTGATGATGCTGCCACTGGGTTGGATCTTCGAACCTACGTCCTTGGCCTGGCAACAAGCCGCCCATACCCGTGACTACTACTATCTTTCGCGATGGCATTGGTACGAATGGTTGGGAGTGTTGGCGCCGATGTTTTTGTTGTGGTGGTTTCGTCGCATCGCAACCGGAGAACGATCGAAAGTTCTTTCGCGAATGGCGTCGCGGCTGGTGCTCTTTGGTTGCATTCAATTTGCCGTGGCCCTGGTCATCATGTTGACGCCGGCATTTGACCGCATGCGATCTTTTCAACCCATGCGCTACCTGCATTTGCTGTATCTGCTGTTTGTGCTTTTTGCCGGAGGCTTGATCGGACAAAAAATATTGCGCGGCAAAATATATCGATGGCTTCTACTTTTCGTTCCGCTCAGCCTTGGCATGTTCATTGCGCAGCGGCAAACTTTTCCCGCCACCGAACACATGGAATGGCCCGGTCAAAGTTCACGGAACGCTTGGCTGCAGGCATTTCGTTGGGTGCGGCAAAATACGCCTGTGGATGCGATGTTTGCGCTTGATCCGTACTACATGCAGCGGCCGGGGGAAGACTTTCACAGTTTCCGGGCGTTAGCGGAGCGGAGTGCGCTGGCCGATTATTCGAAGGATCCGGCAGTTGCTACCCAAGTCCCTCGGCTGGCACCGCGGTGGCAAAAAGAAGTTGCTGCGCAGGAAGGCTGGCAGCACTCCCAGACGCGAGACTTGCAGCGCCTTAAAGAAGAGTTCGGAGTGAATTGGGTAATACTTGAACGTCCGGGAGTGGCTGGCTTGGCTTGTCCGTATGAGAATTCGGTGGTGTTAGTTTGCCGGATCGAGTAAGAAAGGACACGAGGCATCACCGGAAAAGTAAGGTTCGTGTTAGGGCAGTGGCTTCAGCCCTGCCATCTGTGGGTGTAACCCCACTGACGCGCCCATCAGGCGCAACAATCTATGTGCCAGCTTTATGGCGGTTGCGCCTCTCGGCGCGACAATCGGTTCCTGTTAAGTGAGCGGCACGGCCGAGGCCATGCCCTGACACGAACCTAGATTTCTTCAGACCACCGCTCCACTACCGAATCACCCAGGAATCCCACCAAGGATTTCTTTGGCATTACTTTTATGCCCTTTGTGGTTTATAGATTACTCGTAGCGCAGCGCTTCGATTGGATCCAATCTCGAGGCGCGGACTGCCGGGACCATGCCGCTGATAAGTCCCACTAACCCCAAAATCAGCGTTGCGGCGATCAGCGTGCCTGGGGCGATGATCAGGCGGATGTCTCCGGCCTCCGCATTCTTGGCGAATGCGCTGTACAGCGTGAGCCTGCCTACGGAAATCGCCACTACGTAAGCCAGAATGATTCCCAATACTCCGCCGAGGAAAGTGATGCTCAGAGCTTCGGCGAGAAACTGAAATAAAATTTGCCGTTTGCGAGCGCCGAGTGCTTTCTCCACGCCGATTTCACGAGTGCGTTGCTGCACCGAAACCAACATGATATTCATCAATCCGACGCCACCGATGCCCAACGTGAGCGTGCCGATGAAGCCCAGTAGAATTTTCAATCCGATGGTGATGATTTCGAATTGGTGCACTTGCTCCATGAGGTTGAATACCAGCATGGCGCGGCGGTCGCTTTGATTGAACTTGTGCTGCGTGGACATCACCGCCCGCACCGACTGTTCCAGGCGTTCGTAGTCCGGAGTCTCGTAGTTGAACCAGATGGTGTCGATAAAATGCGTATCGCGCAAGTCTCCCATGGTGGTGAACGGGATATAAATTGCGCGATTGATGTCGTCGTCGCCTTCCTGCATTTTGGCTTGCAGGACACCGACGACTTCGAAACTCAAACCATCCACACGGATGTGTTCGCCTAGCGCGTTGCGTCCGGAGAAAAGTTTTTGTTTGGCTTCCGAGCCGATGACGGCGACGCGCGAATGCTGTAATTCGTCTTCCATGTTGTAGAAGCGGCCCGGGCCCATTTTTAGGGCGCGCACGGAAAGCACGTTGGGATAATTCCCGGTCACTCCGAAAGTGAAGGTGCGCGTGTCGTATTGAATGCTGGCTTGCTTCCCCGCTTCTGGGGTGATGTGGGTGATTTGCGGCAGATTGGCGGTGAGCGTGTCCACGTCATCGACGGTGAAGCGGACGGGAGCGCCGGCTTTCTGGCCGCCGGCCTGGGTGGAAGTTCGGGCCGGCACCAGGATCATTAATTTGGTGCCAAAGTTGGCGAAAATATTGGAGCAGGCGCGGCCGAAACCGTCTCCGTAGGCCAGCAGCATGACGACCGTGGCAATGCCCCATGCCATTCCGAGCATGGTGAGGGCGGTGCGGCGGCGGTTGTGCCGCATCGCGCCATAAGCTTCCTGGAGTAAGTCACGAACCATTCTTATGAACTTCCTTTACTCAGCCCTGAGCGCGTCTACCGGCTGCAACATCGCCGCTTTCCGCGCAGGATAAATTCCGGCGATCACGCCCGCGATGGCCAGGCTGCCAATCGCGATCGCCGCTGACATCGGCACCAGCTTGGGAGGATCAAAACCTCCGGGGCCTTGCACCGTGCCCATTGCCGCCATTAATGCCGCGGCGAGACCCATGCCGATCAGTCCGCTGCCGACGGTCAGCAGCGTCCCTTCCAAAAAGAATTGGACCAGGATGCTGCGATTGGTGGCGCCCAGCGCTTTGCGCAATCCAATTTCACGAGTACGTTCGCTCACTGCGACCAGCATGATGTTGATTACGCCGATCGCGCCGAGAGCCAGCGTGACCAGACCGACGCTGCCAAGAAACATACTCATGGCATCAAAGATGGTGCCGACGGCTTTGGAATTCTGAATCGTGTCCCAGCCCTCAAAAGCTTCGTTGTCGTGATAATCGAAGCCATGATTCCGAGCGACGATCCGGCGGACTTCGTCCTGGGCTAAGAGGTGTTCATCGGTTACACGCGGCTGGTAGTTGATGAACGAGATGGAATTTTCATGGTTCTCGCCTTTAATCGGAAAATCCATCGCCATCACCTGAAACGGAATGTAGGCGCGCATGTTGGTGGAATTATTGTCACCACGCCCGACTTTCTGGATGGTCCCAATCACCGTGAATTTGATGTCGTTCAGCAGCACGGTCGTTCCGATCGCAGGATTTCCTAAGAACAAGTTATGGGCGAGTTCGTCTCCCAGCACGATCACATTGCGCTTC
>DATBAX010000331.1:0-5372 GCA_036271275.1 Terriglobales bacterium | reverse complement strand
CAAAGGCGCGCCCGATCTCATGCAGCGACTGCCCCGCCTTCCAGCGACTCCAGATCTTGCTCTTCTCGACCGCAGAAAACCCAAACCGTTTCCCTGACTCCATACAACACCACCCTTATCGAACAGCCTTATATCAGATGGTGTTGCATCGACTCATTGAGACCACCGCGTTAATCGGGAGCTTGCCACGAAATCGTCGGGGATCACTGACGCAGATGCACTAGTGAGCGTCCTGATAACAAACTGGAATCTCTGCACGGTCACCCGCACCAATTCCAGTCCTGAGCCCGCATTCATGTCGATTTTGGCATCGCGCGTTCGTCGTCTCAGTGAGGATTGAGTCGCTGCGTTCCGGCCCAGGAATGAGTGGTGAGGAACGTCCAGTGGTGGGATGTGGGACTTTGGCAGTCTGCGCCCGGGTCAAGTTATCAACAGAGAGAAGACCATGAACCAAAAGAAGAACGTAACCCGGGCACGCCGAATTCTGTTGCGTACAGGAGCGGTGGCCGGCGGCTTATTTCTGCTCGGCGTCATCGCGATCTCGATAGCGATTCATGTTGCGTTCGACACGGAAGGAGTGACGGCGGACGCCCAACAAGGAATCGCGACGTCAAAAGATGGAACGCCTATCGCTTATGAAAAGACTGGGAAAGGGCCGACCATAATTTTGGTAGCAGCAGCCTTAGCGGATCGAGGAGGTACCAAGCGATTCGCTAAGCTGCTATCAAATCACTTTACCGTGATCAACTACGATCGCCGCGGGCGAGGGAAAAGCGGCGACACGCAACCATACGCCGTGGAGCGTGAGGTCGAGGACATCGACGTTCTGATTGGAGAGTCGGGCAGACCGGTCTTTCTGTTTGGCAGTTCTTCCGGTGCGGCCCTCGCACTGGAAGCAGCGACCCGGCTCGGACCTAAAGTGAAAGGACTCTTCTTATACGAACCACCATTCATCGTGAACGACAGTAGGCCACCTGTGGCGAAGGATCTCGGCAGTAGGATTTCAGCACTGGTCGCGGGCGGACGCCGAAGCGATGCCGTGACGCTCTTCTTCACACAGGGGATGGGAATACCTACCGTTGGTGTAACGCTAATGCGATTCCTGATGCCCGGATGGACAAAGATGACCAACGTGGCGCATACGCTGCCCTACGACCTCTTGGTTTTGGAAGGAACTCAAGATGGGAAACCGCTGCCAACGCAGCGCTGGACATCAAACATAGCGCGGACCCTGATCATGGTTGGTAGTCGAAGCGAATCGTTCTTTCACAGCGGGGCAAAGGAGTTGGCTGGAATACTTCCACATGCAGAATACCGTATTTTGGAAGGAGGGACGCACGGATCGGTGCTCTTAGGGCCCCAGAAACTCGTCACTGCAGTTGAGCAGTTTTTTGAAACGACCGGAACCGGCCCAGAATGAGCATCATCCGCAAACAACTCTTGATGCGTGGCCCGCGATTTAGATTTTTACCCGAGAAGTCGAATTACCGAGAAAGCACTCGTACGGTGGGCAAGTTTCCGGTAACGGCGTTAATCGGGAGCTAGAAGAAATTCAGAACACTACGTCTCCCGGGCAACAGCTAGCGGAAATAGATCAACATGGTCAACACTCGAGTGGGAGTCATCCAACTCTCTACGAGCCCGATCGGTGAACAGCGCGCTTAGAGAATGCGGGCGTTTCAATTGTGCCGCCGACGTGGAACGGAAACGAGAGCAGCCCGTTCTCGACGTTGGCGCCCGCAAATCTGGCGAAGGTATTCGTAAAAAAACCTTGTCGAGTTGTGATTTTGGCGATGCCGTCGTAATTGAGTTCGTTCGATCCATCCACATTGAAGCTCCCTGCTCCATCAACATCTACGCCATAGCCGTCAATGTCGATCGTCTCGCTTCGAATCCGAAGGTTCGCAAGCTGGAAGTCGGTGGAGATTCGCTCGAAAGAGGATGGCTTTGCAGTGGAAGGACCGTGGTTATTGAAACGTACTAGCTTTTCGAGGTTTGCGTTCAGTTCCAGATTCGGTACCTCGCCCTTACGCAGGATGACATGACCATTGCCGCGTATTCCTGCAAGAGGTCGGACGGAATGCTGGATTTCACCCGATAAGGTAAGGTCGCCTTCGATTTTCCCGGTCATCTTTCCTCGGCCGTTTTCGAACGGGTCGAGAAGTTTCGCCACATCAATGTCCGCGAAACCAGCACTGGTTCTGAATGCGGGGCGCTTGCCAGTCAGGTCGAAGAAGATCGCCCCGGTTGCATGCCCGCCAGATACGTCTGCCTTCACTTCGGCTAGAAAAACTTGCTGGGCCCAGAGCTGGAGTTTGAAGCTTAGGTTCGCTGCATCGATAGCGCCGAAGCTCAGGCGGTCAGCTCGGACCATGCCCTGCCCGCCCATCGAACGGGATGAAGGGTTCACGATGGCACTTAGGTCCACATGGTCAAAGGTCCCGGTCAAATCATGGACTTCTAGAAAAACCGGCCCGGGTGCGTTCGATGGCAGATGGTTGGACGCGACCAATTGACCCTGCTGGATCTCTACGTTTCCAATTTCTCCCATATCAAAGGACGCACGCGAATCAGCAGGTGGATAGTCGAAGTTCCACGGTCCGCTTGCGTCCGAGATCAGGTTTATGTCAGGTCGGTCGAGCACCAAGGAGTTGACGACCAACCGCCGATAGAAAAGGAGCTGTCGAGTATCGATTCGGACTTCGATGCTGGCAGCCTTTGCAGTGTAGCCAGGCGGGAACGGAGGCGAATTCTTCATCCCGAAGTTCTCGAGGCGAAGCGACAGTGGAGAGAGACTGATCGAGATATGGCTGATCTCGATGGGTTTGCCAGTTCTCTCTTGCAGATAGGAAATTAGCTTCGGCCGATAACGATCCGCATTGAAAACACAGAAAGCAATCGGGACTAAGGCCGCCAAAAATATCGCGGCGACTCCCAAGACGAAGAGTGTTCTCCTTGAGCGCCTGCGCATGGCTCCAGATTATGACAGTGAAGGAGAGGCTCGACATCTTCAAATCGGTCTTGAGGATGAAATCCTCTCTAGCCTCCCTCTTGGCCATTCTGTTGTACTGGAAATCCCATTGGCCCATACCTATTCGTGCCTATACCCGCCTAGTTCGAAATCCGCCAACCTTTCGACACCTCCCCACGAAACGGCCTGGCAAGACGGAGACGCACAGTTATGAAACTTATTCGATTTGCGAGTGTAGGCATTTTACTGTTCGTTCTTGGTGCAAGCGCACTGACTTACGCACAGCAACCAGATCAGAAAGACAAAGATAAAGGGCAACAGCAGAGGGATCGACAGTCCGCGCCGCAGCAACCAGCGCAAAACAAGCAGCGAGACCAAGGCAGAGACCAGCGCGCCCAACAAGATCGAAATAAGCAACAAGACCAGAGCCGGGAACGGCAGCGAGAATCGCAACAGCAGGAACGAAACCGACAGCAACAGGCCGCGCAGCAACAGCAGCACCAGCAACAGCGCACACAACAAGATCGAGACAGACAACAGGAACAAAATCGACAGCAACAAGCCGCACAACAGCAGCAACGGGCACAGCAGCAACGCATCCAAGAAGATCGCGACCGGCAGCAACAAGTTCAAAATCGAGAGCAACAGCGAGCCCAGCAACAGCGAGCACAAAATGAGGAACAGCGCAGGCAGAGACAGCAGCGCGAACGAGATGTCAACGTGCGATCGCGTTCAAATCAGGAACAGAGGAACGTTTGGCAGGAGCATCGGGCGAGGACCTGGCAATCTGAGCACCGCAGCTGGCAGCAACGAGGCGGCTATAGCGGTTATCGCATACCCGACGACCGGTACCGGGGATCCTTTGGCCGCAGTCATTACTTCCGAATTTACAGGCAACCGGTAGTAGTGGTTGGTGGCTATCCCCGTTTCCAGTACAGCGGCTACTGGTTCAGCCTCGTTGATCCGTGGCCGGAATACTGGTCAGACGACTGGTACGACAGCGACGACGTCTCTATCGAGTATTCGAGTGACGGATATTATCTGTATAACCGTAGGTATCCGGGCGATCGAATCGCGGTCAACGCCTACGTGAACTGAGAGCCAAAGCGGAGCGGGATAAGTGATTCTGGCCTGATCTTCACATGTCCGGTTACGGCGTTTATCGGGAGTTGAGCGCCCGCTAACGTGCAGTCAGGCAGTTGTCGCCGCATACTGTTCCAATAATGATTCGCTGTCGCATAGAATGCAGTTCCTTTTGATTTGAGCTGACGATTCTTGATTAGCATTTCGCCGTGTAACTCCCGATAAGTCTGCCGGCTCAGACGGTCGACGCAACACCAATTTAAGCTGTGATCTGATGATACTTCTACAGGACGGTTCTCTTTGTAAGGCGGGTGCTCAATTAGACCAGCCAGGGCGGCATTCCGCTTGAATCAACACTCGCGGACGACTTTAGCTTGCTCTGCCCGCTGCAAATGGACTTTGAAAGTGTTGCATCGACCTGTTGAGATCACCCTCGTTACGGGACAAGTGAGGGTCAATGAGCGCTGACCCTGGGGGCGGTTGCTTCGAGTCATCACGCCATCGGCATCCGATACTCCGCAACATATCTCCCCGTCGCATGAAATTTCAGGTCTTTCACTCGTACCTTAAGGGAATCATCGGATCGACCGCGGATGCGCGCCGAACCGGAGACGCTGTGGCGAGTGCGGCAACGCAAACCACGAGCGCGATGGCCAGCGCGAGTGGATCGATGAGGCCAGCTCAGTGAGGCTATTCCGACACCGGCTGGTGCAACGCAGACGGTGCGGGGGCGTTCAGCCCTGTTCCGAAACCTTGCCTGATTAGCTTGAAAATCGTGCGCCTGTTTTCGATAACCGTCTTCATCCACGCGAATCGACCAATTTGCGGGAAATAAATTCCCCGGAAGCAAAGGCGCGCGATCAGGATGTTGATCCGGTAGCCCAACGCTTTGTGACTAATCGAATCGACAGCGTTTTCGATCGCCTCGGGACTGTACGACTTTTCCCATCCGATCCGTACTTCCTGGTGCGCTTCCTCAATGCTCATTTTCAAAGGCGTGTGCGCCATCGCAAAGGGTATGAATTCCAGCCAGTGCTTCACACGCGTCAATCGCCCGGCGACTTCCAGCCGCTTGTAAAGCGGGGTTGCAGGCAACGGCGTCAGCAATCCAAAAATGGGCAAGCCCGGAGGCCACGTGCGAATTTCCTTGAGTGTGCGGTCGGCGACACCGGCGGTGTCGTTGTCCATGCCAAAGATGAAGGAGGTGATCGCGAAGACGTTGCGCTGCGCGAGGCGGTCGAGTACGGCGGCATACTCGCCGGGTTTGTTGAAGCCCTTTTTCACATCGGCAAGATTGGCAGGGTCGATCGATTCCATG
>DATBAX010000330.1:0-5249 GCA_036271275.1 Terriglobales bacterium | reverse complement strand
GTCGAAGTGAAGATCCATTCCAAGACGGAGGGGCTGGTCATCGGGCGTGCAGCGGAGATCAGTGAAGCTGGAATGTCGGTGATGCTGGTTCCGGAATTGACGGAGGGAGAAGTTGTCGAGTTGGATTTCGAATTGCCTTTTGGTTCCGCGAATGTTCTGGCGGTGGTGCGATCGCGAAATGCGTTTCGTTATGGATTTCAGTTTGTGCAGCCTCATGCCGCCGAAAGCAGGATCAGGCAGAGTTGCAGGATTCTTACGCCGTCCGGTTAGCGCAAAAAATACCCCGCCGTCCGGAGATGGCGGGGTAATTTTTTGGTCACGCGGCTTTTACTTTCCGTAGAAGGAGTCGGCGAACGCTTGTGCATTCGGAACTCCTACGCCGGTTACGTCGTCCCAGCCGGGAGCTGTTTTCAGTTCCAGGTCGGTGCCGAAGGTGAGCAGGACCAGCGTGTCCTCTAGCGACGGGTAGTCCCAGAGGGCGCTCACGAATTTGACTTCCGGATGTTCGGCCAAAGTGACGGGTCCGTATTTAGTGGTGCCACTTGAATCCTGGATCGTTGCGGTCACGTCGGTTTTGGAGGTGACCGGAATAATGTCGGTGATTGTGCCCTCCGGCATGGAATACATGTAGGGCGCGGCTTGACCGAGTGGTGCGCCACCACCGGCAATGGCTTCCTGATTGGCGATGGCCCACAGCGCGGAGAACATTGGCGTGGCGAGGCTTGTGCCTCCCCAGACCTGCCAGACTTGTTCTGGAAGGTGGCCGGGAACGGTGATCAGAATTGCGGCGCCGGTAAAGGGATCAGCTAACCACGAAACGTCAGGAAGCTGGCGATATTTGCCGCGAAGACTCGCCTGATACGAAGGTTTCAGGAAACCTCCAGTGCAGATCGGCGGACGGAAGCGGGTGTTCTTAGTGACGCATTCGCTGACACCACCGCCGGAGCCTCCGATAAAACGAGAGCCGGGAGGATCGGCAACCGCGCCTTCTTCGGCGAGCACGCCTTCCTGATTTCCCCAACCCGATTGCCACGCGATGGAGTTATCGGGATTCAGTGCAAGACTTATGCCACCGACCGCCGTGGACCATGGAGAATCGGCGGGAGCGCTCACGGTTTCATGCAAAAAGTCGAGCACGTAACTGCCATCGTCGCCGGAAGCGAAGTTCATCGAGATGCCCACGGCCGCACCGATTTCCGAAATCAGGTTTTCGTTTTCGAGTTCGGTGGCCGCCGTATAAAGTTCGGGAGAAGCGAAGCTTCCGGAGAGGACCGTGCCTAAACCATAATTCGCAACGTCGAATTCGGCTTCGTCGACATCCTGAAAATTTGCTGTGGGAGGAACGACGAGGTTGATATTGGCTCCCGGAGCGACTGCATGGGCCCACTCGACGTCAATGTTGATTTCTGTCTGGTCAGGAGCGATGCACAGGCTGGGGGCGGTGTAGGTGATGGCAAAGTTGGACGAGGTGAGCGGCGGCAATCCGAACTGTGCCGAGAAACCATTCGCGTCGGTTTGAATTGTCGGCGAGCCGCACCAGTCTACGATGGCGATGGTTTGTCCCTTGCCGTTGTAACCTTCTTTGTAGAGGCCGGTCAGGTTATAGGCGGTCTGAATCACCGGAGGCGTGTACGCGCAGCCGTTGCTGCTGAGCGACTGAAGATTCATCTTGTTGCCGCTGTACGTTCCGATTGGCAATTCTCCGTCGGCGTTGGTGGAGAACGTTTCTTTCTCCGTGCCGGTGAAGCACTGCGAGGAAAAGAGGTCGGCAGTGGTTGTGGCATTCGGTTTCACGGCTGCGATGCCGGGCTTCGACGAAGTGAGGGACGGCCGCGCCATTGCGGGATGTTCGAATTCGGCATTGTCGAGTCCGGAGACGGCTCGTACTAAATCTGCCGCCGGCCCGTCGATGTAGGGATCGTTAGAGTTAGCGCGGATAGTTTTGCCGTTGATCTGATAATTGTTGAGTTGGATGCGAAATGCGCTCTGGACTTCGCTGACGGTTCCCTGCGCTCGTACGTAGAAATTGTTGGGGCCCGTCTTTATCAATTTCAGATTGTGCGCCACGAAAAACTCCCGCACCGTATTCGCTTCCTGCGATGTTGGCGCAAAGCGAGCGAGATCTTTTTGCTTCAGCCAGTGATGGTAGTTGGGGGAATTGCGATCATAGAGTGACTGCGTCAGCTCATCAAACTGCGGCCGGTTATGGAGTTGGAGCCAGAGACTTACCTCAATTACTTTGGACGGATTCTCCGCCCCGAGATTTTTTGCGGTGGCGACGTAGGCTGGGGTGTTGTTGGAAATCGTTTTTCCGACCGTCGTACTGGCGGAACTCATCGCGACTAACGCCACGAGCGATAGCAAGTAACCCATGCTACGAATCAGCGTAGAGAATGCAGGGGTCCTTCGACTCCGTAGTTGCTTCGCGCTCGCGAAGCAACTACTGCGCTCAGGATGACAAAAATGTGGAGAGATTCGGGAAGATAGAGACGAGATCGACAGAGTTTTGGTTCTTGAATTCATGATTCCCCCTGGAAAACTTCGCGGTGGTGAGAGATAGAGCCGAAGCATCATGCTTAAGTACGACTCCGCCGGGTGCGTTGAAGTCCTTGATCCTAGCCGGGAGTCGCATGATTGGCAATAGTTTGAAACGCCTATTTTTCGATCACGATCATCGCCGGGAAAGCGTTGAGTAGGGCGAGAGCGTATGGTACGAATTTGCGTGGAAAACGTAAGGGTCCTTCGACTCCGGAAAAGCGTTCGGTATGCGAACACTTTTCCTGCGCTCAGGATGGCATGGGGTTGAGAGTTGACCTCGGATTGGCGGGAAGCCTACCATAATCGAACCTTCCTGACGTTCTGACTACTCAATCGTCTAACCGAAGAGGGTTCGACAAATTAGAACTAGTCCACAGGAAAAATATTTGTTTCTCATTCCCGCAAAACAAAATCCCATCTCCATGAGAACTGTCAGAAACTGGCACGAACATTCTTTTCTAAAACTGATTTTGTTGCTGACCACGTTGTTCCTGGTCTTTTGCAATGTTGAAAGCTGGGCACAGGCGAGCCAGGCAAGTCCGGTTGATCCTTTGCCGCAGGACACGGGAACGGCTGGATTCACGCAGGACTTACGAAAACTGCAAACGACCGCCCGGTTGTTGCAGATCGATGCCCATCCCGATGACGAAGATGGGGGCATGCTCACGCTGGAGGCTCGGGGCAAAGGCGCCAGCGTCACCCTGTTGACTTTGAATCGCGGCGAAGGCGGGCAAAACAAAGTAGGAAGCAATTTATTCGATGTACTCGGAGTGTTGCGTTCGCTGGAAGTGTTGGCCGCGGACCGCTACTACGGAGTCGATCAAAGATTTACCTTGGTATCGGATTTTGGCTATTCGAAAAATCCAGAAGAAACTTTTCAGAAATGGGGCGGCCACGATATTGCACTCTCCGACATCGTGCGCGTGATTCGTACCTTCCGGCCCGATGTTCTCGTCGCGCGTTTCTCAGGAACGGACCGAGATGGCCACGGACATCATCAGGCGTCGGCGATTCTCACCAAAGAAGCGTTTCGTGCAGCCGCCGATCCCAATCGATTTCCTGAGCAGATTGAAGAAGGTCTGCTGCCATGGCAGGCCAAGAAACTTTACATCGGCAACGTTTGTGGCTTTGGCGCGATGACCTGCGCCGATGGGAACTATACGGTGAAACTCAATACGGGCGCAGTGGATCCAGTGTTAGGTATGTCCTATGCGCAGTTTGCCATGGCGGGATTGAAGCATCAGCTTTCACAGGGCGCAGGAGCTTGGACGCTGGATCCCGGCGATCGCTTTACTTTTTACAAGCTAGTGGATTCGGTGCTTGCGGCAGGAACGCAGAGCGTTGGGCATGAACAAAACTTCTTTGATGGAATGGATACGAGTTTGCCAGGCCTGGCGCGGCGACTTGGACACGATGCGTCCCGGCTACCCGATCTTCATTCTCAGTTAACGGACATTGAAGAGAAGATTAAGCAAGCGGTGGGTGACGAACACAGTCCCGCGCAAGCCGTGGCGCCGTTGCTCTCGGCATTGAAATCTTTCGGTACTTTAATTGATCAAGTTACTAAAAGCTCGCTGGATGCGCGTACGAAACTCGACATCCTGACCGTTCTCAAAAACAAGCGCGACCAATGCGAAGCGGCCGCTGACATTGCGATGGGAGTTTCGTTGGAAACCACCGTGGCCCCGCCAAAGGGCCCACATCAAGGGTTGCCGACGGAAGCTGAAGCTTTAACCGTTGTGTCTCCGGGCCAGAAGCTGACGGTGCTTGTGAAATTTCACAACGGTTCGAAGTTTCCTCTGAGAATTACCGGCTTGTCTTTGGAAGGGCCTCGAGGTTGGATCAGCGGAGTCTATGAAGGAGAGAATGAAGAGTTCGTCAAAGCCAAGGACGATTTCTACGCAAACTTTCGCCTGACCGTTCCGGCGGATGCGGAAATGACGCGTCCGTATTGGCATCGCGCCGATCCAGAACGAGACGCTGTGGCCACTCGCGACGATGATCGCTACGCCACGCTTCCCTTTCCACCATCCCCATTGCATGTCCGCGTGGCGTATCAGATCACTGGCCGCGAAGATCTTGCGCTCATGGGCCACGAACTTAAAGGCACAGAGGGACCAGGAGCAGCCATCATAAGCTCCGTCATCGTACCTTTTCGCGATGACAAAGGCGGCGAACGCAAGCGGGCCTTGGCGGTCGCGCCCGCGTTTTCAGTGATTCTTGATCCGGGATCTCAAGTCATTGCGGTACAAAATTCTTCGGCCACAACTGTCAAAGTTGCGGTGACGACTAATCTTTCGGAAATAAGTAAAGGCGATCTTCATCTGGTGGTTCCTTCCGGATGGCGCGTCGCGCCTTCCAGCATTCCGGTGGAATTTCATCAACGGGGTGAGACGCAGAGTTTTGCGTTCAGAATCACTCCGGAAAGTTTGACGGAAGGGCGGGCGGAGATTCGCGCTGCACTGGAGTCAGGCGAGGTCCAATACAGCGAAGGCTACTCGCTGGTCACGCGCGAAGATTTGGGTTCGTTTTATTACTATCAGCCGGCGGTGCAGCGCATCAGCATTGCGGATGTAAAAATTCCGAAAGACTTGAAAGTCGCCTACGTCATGGGCGCGGGCGATAACATCCCAATTGTGCTGCAACAGATTGGAATGGATATCACATCGATCCCGGCACAAAAGTTGGCGACGGAAGATTTGAGCAAGTAC
>DATBAX010000329.1:0-10867 GCA_036271275.1 Terriglobales bacterium | reverse complement strand
AAAGTAAATGACCATGGGGCCTTATCGATCCTTTCGAACCAGTGTTCTCCTGCTCTTTTTCACAGGAACAGCCGGAATATTCTCCGGCGACTGCTTCCCTTCCGCCAATCCGATGAGAAAATCCTGAGCGCTAAAACCTGTCGCCGGTTTTCGTTTCCCCTGCGCCTGCCAGGTTCGAACGTACGTCCCATCTTTTTGCAGAAGCCGCGCTTTAAGCGTATCAGCTAAATAGGATTCCAGAATCTCGCGGCGGACACGCTCCCGCAGCAGCGGATCTTTGATGGGAAACATAACCTCGACGCGTTCGTAAAGATTGCGTGGCATCCAGTCGGCGCTGCCCAAATAAATTTGCTCTTCGCCACCGTTCAGAAAGTAAAAGATACGGCTGTGTTCGAGTAAACGGCCGACAATGCTGCGAACTCGGATTCGGTCACTGACGCCTTTTACGCCGGGTCGAAGAGCGCACATACCGCGGATAATAAGGTCGATTTCCACACCCGCCTGCGACGCGCGATACAAAGCCATGATGATGTTTTGATCGAGCAACGCATTCATCTTGGCAATGATGTGCGCGGGACGTCCGCGACGAGCGTGTTCGGTTTCCCGAGCGATCAATGCAAGACAATGTTCGGCAACGTCGAGTGGCGCAACAAGTAGAGGCTCGTAGTTGGGGTGTTCGGCGTAGGCCGTCAGGAAACTAAAAACATCATGCACCGCCCCGGTAATCGCCGGATCGGCGGTGATGAGACTCAGATCGGTATAGAAGCGAGCGGTCGTCGCGTTGTAGTTGCCGGTTCCCAGATGTGCATAGCTGCGAGTGACGCCGTCGGGATCCTGTCTGACTAACAAAGACAACTTGCAGTGAGTTTTCAGGCCGACCAACCCGTGGAATACCTGCACCCCGGCGTCTTCCAGATCGCGCGCCCAGCGTATGTTTGAGGCCTCGTCGAAACGGGCTTTCAATTCGACGACTGCGGTCACTTCTTTTTTCTCGGCGGCTGCGATCAACGCCGGAACGATCAGCGAATGCTCGTTGGTGCGATAGAGCGTCTGCTTGATCGATAAAACTTTGGGATCTTCAGCGGCTGCTTCGATGAATGAAACTACCGCATCGTAAGAATCAAATGGATGATGCAGCAGGACATCATGACGGCGCAGTTCCTCAAACAAATCCTGCGATTTGGCGGTGAGTCGAAGTTCGCGCGGAGCAAACGGCTTGAACTTGAGTTCGGGGCGATCGGCCTGCTCATAAATATTGAACAGGCGAGACAAATTTACTGGACCATGAACGGAAAATACCTGCCACGGGTCTAATTCAAAATTCGTTCGTAGACGTTCGATAATTTCAGGATCGGCATCGGCGTCGATCTCCAGGCGAACTGCGTCACCTTTGCGCCGATTGTGCAGTTCGGTGCGCACCGACTCGAGCAGGCTGCGGGATTCTTCTTCCGCCAAATACAAATTGCTATTGCGGGTGACCCGAAATGCCGCCGAAGAAACGATGTCATAGCCGTGATACATGCGGGAAGCATGGTGGGTCACGAGGTCCGCGAGGAAAATAAAATCGGTAGTGCCTTCAGACGGCAGACGCACCAGGCGCGGCAAAGCCCGCGGCACCGTAACCACTCCGGTATAGGTGAGCGCGGAGCGGCGGCGACGACGAAGTAGAAAAGCCACGCACAACGCCTTGTTGATCACCCGCGGAAACGGATGCGAAGGATCGATCGTCACCGGAGTGAGAAGGAGATCCAGTTCCTTTTCGCAGTACTGGTCGACGAAGGCTTGCGCCTTGGCGTCAAGTTCGTGGAGGCCGAGAACGCGAATGCCGTTTTCCTTGAGAGAGGGGCGAAGTTTGTCATTCCAGCTTTGGTATTGATCGTGGACAAATTCGTGGATGACTTGAGAAGCCAGGTCGCGTTCTTCGAGCAGCGTCAGGCCATCGGGGCCGGCTTCGGTGTATCCGTCTTCGATTTGCTGCACCAGCGCGGCGATGCGCACCTCGAAAAACTCGTCGAGATTGCTGGCCGTAATGGAAAGAAACTTTAGCCGTTCCAGCAGAGGATTGTTTTCATCCTGCGCTTCTTCGAGAACACGGCGGTTGAACGCCAGCCAGGAGGCCTCGCGATTGATGTAGCAGGACGGACTATCGAGTGCAATCTTAGCCATACGTCATTTTCGCGGAGGCGCGGTGGCATGACGGGTGATCACAAATTCCATTTCTTCGCCGTCCGGCCGTTTTAAAAACATGGTGTGTTTTTCGAGTCGAAGGTGAACCTCTGATCCAAACTTCCAATCATTTGGAGGATGGTCAGCCGAATGACGCGGCGTGTATTCCCCGGTGTAAATCGTATCTTTGATTTGGATTTGGACTTCGAAATAGGGATCGTCGCGAGTGATTGGGGTATCGACGACATAGTAAAGCACCCTGGTGTGCACTTTCTGTTGTACATCCACGATCGTCCCCGTCACATAAGGGTGCTCGGCCGCATACAAACTGGAAATGAGCAGGAAAAGCGCCGCTGGAGCCAAGCCGCATCTTCGCTTCATGGAACAGCCAGTATAAAACAGATGCGGTCTGGGGACAGCTAAACCAAAGGCCTCCACGGAATCAAAGAGTCTTGCGTGGAGGCCCTGGATTCACGACTAGCTCTAAGCCTTACTTCACTTGCTTGATTGCATCCTTGACCTTGGCAACGACGCTTTCCGGCAACGGAGCATAGGTCAGATCGGCAGTCATTTTTTGTCCGTCGGAAACCATCCAGCTTAAGAAATCGGCAAGGATTTTTCCCTTAGCCGCGTCTTTTGATTGGGCCGGAATTAGCAGCCAGGTGAAGCTGGAAATTGGATAGGAATCTTTCCCTGGCGCATTGGTGATAGACACCCGGAAGTCCGCCGGCATTTTCGGAGCAGATGCTGCGGCTGCGGTTACGCTAGCAAGACTAGCCTTCACAAAACTGCCGGACGAATTTTGTACGGTGCCGTAAGGAATTTTGTTCTGAACTGCGTAAATTAATTCGATGTATCCGATGGAACCTGGCATTTGGCGAATCATGCCGGCGACTCCTTCATTACCCTTGCCGCCGAGTCCCTTCGGCCATTTCACGGATGTTCCCTTGCTCGGCCCGCCCTGCCATTCCGGACTGACCTTCGAAAGGTAATCCGTAAAAATGTAAGTGGTACCGCTGCCATCGGAACGGTGCAGCACGATGATGTCCTGGTTGGGAAAATTCATTCCAGGATTGGCAGCCGTAATAGCTTTGTCATTCCAGGAAGTGATTTTGCCGAGAAAAATGTCGGCCAAAGCTTGCGGAGTGAACTTCACGTCGCCGGTCACGCCGGGAATGTTGTAAGCCGGAACTACAGCGCCCAGCACGGTAGGGATGTGCAGGATTTTTGTTTTGGATTGGGCGAGTTGTTCATCGCTCATCGGACCATCGCTGGCCCCGAAGTCGACGGTTCCGGCCAACACCTGGCGGATTCCGCCACCGCTGCCAATCGACTGATAATTAATTTCAATGTCGGAATGAGCTTTGTGGTATTCGCTGAACCACTTCGAGTACATCGGATAAGGGAAAGTTGCGCCCGCCCCATTTAACGTGGTCTGCCCTAAAGCGGGTACCGCCAAAGCCAGACACAAAAGCGCAAGTCTTCGGATCAATGGTGCCTCCTTGTGAAATTCTTGTAGCTTGGTTCTACGTTCCGAGTGTTACAGGAAGGTTACAAAACCGTAAATTTCCGATGAATCGGCGGACATGGATTAGCGGTGGCAACAACTTAGCGCGAGGAGAGCGATCACTCAAGAGGGCTGAGGCAACTTCTCCGGCCCACCCCTTTGTCATTTCGAGCGTAGCGAGAAATCTCCTCATTCCCTGCCGTCGGAGGCGCGAGATTCCCCGGCGCAGCGCTTCTCGGAATGACAAGACTTGAGAAACTGATGCGGCCTACTTCCCCGAGTCGAGCCGCGCGATTTCGCGTACGAATAAAGGGTTGCTGGGGAACTCATCGCGCAGTCCGGCCAGAAGCTCGCGGGCATGCGACTTGTCTTTGTCCCGGACATACGCGATAGCTAAAAGTATCCGGGCGAAAGGGGCAAGATAGTGACCGTGTTGCGCCGTTTGTTGCAGCTCGGAGATTCCGCCTTGTTTGTCTCCGGCGACGCCGCCCATTCGCACCAGCCATCGCACCGGCGCTGACATGCTGCCCACAATGTACTTGCTGAAGCCAGTGGCGACGCGGGCGTCATCGCAATGCGGGTCCAGCGCAAGTAACTGCTCGGCCCAGATGTTCGCTTCTTTGGTGAAATGTAAAGACGCAAGATTGCGTTTTTCGATCATCGCCGCGTAATCGGCTTGCAGGCCGGAAGAAAGAGTGAGCGCGAATAACGCGTTTTGGTCTTTGGGATCTTTCGTCAGCCGGAGGTGAGCGCGGGTTTCCGCCTGGCCGATGGCAGCGTTAAATTTCTCATGCACGGCGGGATCGGGATCGAGCTTCTGGCGACTGTCGAAAGCGTGGTCGTCAGAATAAAATTGACCTTCGAGAACGCCCAGCCGATTGAATTCGGAAAACAGCGAGCCGGCCGCATCACACGCGGGGCCAAGCGGATCGTCCGGGTGCAGTTGCTCCCAGGAAAGAAAAACCTGGTGAGCGTGCTCGAAGTCGAGATTGTAGAGCAGATGAAATCCCTGTTCCAAAGAAACCAGGGGCGCAACTGTACTGGTAGCAGCCAGGAGCGGCCGCGCGCAGATAACTGCAATGGCCGCCACGAGTGCCAAATGCCGAATTTGATTGTGACGAGCGCGCATTTCGTTGCAACACATTGTGCAATTGGTTTCCGGCCAAAGCAAATGACCTAAGTCCCGATTTTATCCCTAAGACGTTAGTTGCGTGTTTAGGTCTCGAAGAATCCGGGACCTGTCAAAAGATTGTAAGAAGTGATTACGGTTGGTGGGTGCAGTTTGGGATGATGTTCGTGTCAGGGCAGAGGCTTCAGCCCTGCCATTCTTGTGTGTGACTCGATCAGCGCGCTCAAAGGCGCAACCATCCATGGCCCGAGTTATTTGGCGGTTGCGCTTGTGGGCGAGCAATTTATTTCTTTCGATCGAGACGGCACGGCCAAAGTCCATGCCCCGACACGAGCTTATATCTTCAAACTGCACCCTAGCTGATAGCGATTTCACAAGACAATTCAGGCGTGACATGGTTAAAATGCGTGGCCATAGTTTGGAGGGCAAGACTATGAAGAAATTTCTGGCCGCATTTGGAATTGTGTTTGTACTGTCCACTCTGCTCAACTTCGTGATCCACGGAGTTCTCCTCAAGCCTCTTTATCAACAAAGCTCGCAACTCATGCGCGATGAACTCGACGCAGGCTCCCATGCCATGTTCTTAATCGTAGGCTTCTTCTTTTTCAGTCTCGGCTTTGTGTGGATTTACGCGCACGGCGTTCAGGACAAACCGTGGGTAGGACAAGGTCTCCGCTACGGAATCGCAATCTGGCTGATCGCATCCGTCAGCCGCTATTCGATTCACTACGCCGTCCAACCCTGGCCCGCGCATGTGGTGTTACAACAAATCGGGTATGAGTTGGTCTTGATGCTATTGCTGGGATTGAGCGCGGCAGCCGTTTATCGGACACGTTACTGAGATAGAGCGCTTCCAATGAAAATCGCACGCGTCATTCTTTTTACCGGCCAGATGGACAAGATGAGCAACTTCTACGGAAAGGTACTAGGCCTAAAGCAAATCTCAAACGAAAAAGGCTGGCGCGAGTTTGCCGCAGGCGGCGCGGCCATTGCGTTGCATTCCGGGCCGTCCTCGCCCGGGCGCAAGCGTCCGAAGATCGTATTCCACGCCAAAGACGTCGCGGCCATGCGGGAAACGCTGATAGAACGAGGCGCAAGATTCGGCAAGGTTCGGCAGGGAGAGATGTTTTGCCTCTGCGACGGAAAGGATCCGGACGGCAATCCTATTCAATTGTCCGACCGCTGAACCCAATGGCACTCGGTGAGTGGTAGTCTTCCTCCAAAATGTTCGCAATCGCATTCTCGATTCTTGTCCTGGTCTCGATTCTCAGTATCGTTAGCAATATTGTGATGAGAATTCGAGTCACCCAGTCTGAACCTAGAGATAAAGTTGTTTGGTGGAGGCGCAGCTCTGATGAGGTCGCAAGCATGTACGAATCTCTCTTCCCCAAAAGCAAACTGACGCTCTTGGGAAGGTTTGCCTTATGGCTATTCGTGGGCTCGATCTGCTTCTGTGTTATTCCTTTGCTCTGGAAATCAATTTGAGCCTTCCGCAAGTTACTTTTTCGGGTTTGACCCGCGTTCCGCCGCTTTGTTAGCCTAAAGAGTTTCCTCTTCCCTTTTATCTGCGCCTGTCGCAACGAAGAAACAGAATCGAGAGCAATCATGGCTATCAAATTTCGCGGAGTGGATTTTATCGACTTCGATACGCTGCTGAGCGACGACGAGCGCCTCGTCCGCGATACCGCCCGTAAGTTCATTGAAGACAATCTGATTCCGATTATCGAAGAGTGCAACCGCGCCGGCCGCTTCCCTCGCGAATTGGTCAAACCAATGGCCGAGATGGGATTCTTCGGGGCCAGCCTCAAAGGCTATGGTTGCGCCGGAATGTCTAACGTGGAGTACGGACTCGTCACGCAGGAGTTGGAGCGCGGCGACTCCGGCGTTCGATCTTTTGTCAGCGTGCAATCGGCGCTGGTGATGTATCCGATTTATGCCTTTGGCAGCGACGAACAGAAACAAACCTGGCTGCCGACCCTGCAGCAGGGCGAAAAGCTTGGATGTTTCGGATTGACCGAGCCTGACTTTGGATCGAATCCCGGCGGCATGCGAACTCGCGCCCGCAAAGTCGGTAACGAATATGTTCTGAACGGCGAAAAAATGTGGATCACTTCGGGTTCGATCGCCGACGTGGCCGTGATCTGGGCAAAGGTCGAGAACGAAGATAACAAGATTCGAGGATTCCTGGTCGAGACCGACCGCCCCGGATTCAAAGCCGAAGACATTCACGGCAAGTGGTCGCTGCGCGCTTCGGTAACTTCGGGGCTGTCGTTGCAAGACGTCCATATTCCGGAAGCCAATCTCCTGCCCGGTTCTGGAGGATTGAAATCGCCCCTGATGTGTTTAAACCAGGCCCGCTACGGAATTTCCTGGGGCGCGATCGGCGCGGCCATGGCTTGCTATGACTGTGCCTTGCAATACTCCCAATTACGCAAACAATTTCGCGATCAACCCATCGCATCGCACCAAATGGTGCAGGAAAAGCTGGCGTGGATGGTTACAGAAATCACCAAGGCGCAGCTTCTCGTATTGCAAGTTGGCCGCTTGAAAGATGCAGATAAAGTCCAACATCAGCATATTTCGATGGCCAAGAGAAACAACGTCTGGATGGCCCTGGAATGCGCCCGGCTCTCCCGCGACATTCTCGGTGCGAATGGCGTGGCCGACGATTACCCTATCATGCGGCACATGATGAATCTGGAGTCAGTGAAGACGTATGAGGGGACGCAGGATATCCATACCTTGATTATTGGGGCGAGCATTACCGGGATTGATGCGTTTTAGGGGAGCTGTCAGCTCTCAGCCTTCAGCTATCAGCGAAAATCGTGCAGAGGCAGCCGAGGCTGCTGTCTCTACGCGACCTCAAACGTTGTTTGGCCGGTTACGGATGAGCGACAAAAATTCCGACCGCGTTTCCTGTTCGTCACGGAAACATCCCAACATCGAAGAAGTGACCGCCGCGGAATGCTGTTTCTCCACGCCCCGCATCATCATGCAGAGATGGCGCGCTTCGATCACCACGCCAACGCCCTGGGGCTGAATTGCACTCTGGATCGTCTCAGCAATTTGCGTCGTAAGACGCTCTTGAATTTGCAAACGACGCGAGAAGATCTCAATCAGTCGCGGAATTTTGCTTAGGCCAATTACCTTGCCGTTCGGGATATAAGCTACATGCACCTTGCCGAAGAACGGCAGCATGTGGTGCTCGCAAAGGCTGAACATTTCGACGTCCTTGACGATGACCATTTCGTCGTAATCGACCGTAAACAGGGCCTTTTTCAACATGGCGTCGGCGTCTTCCTTATAGCCCTTCACCAAATGTTGGTACGCGCGATGCACACGGTCCGGAGTGCGTTGCAGGCCTTCGCGCGTCGGGTCTTCTCCCAGGCGCACGATCATTTCACGTACCAGGTCTTCGAAAGTCGCGCTGGTTACCGTGGTCGGTTCGGTGGATAATGTCATGGGCTCCTTTGATCGCGCCTCGCTGCGCGCCGCTACGTACTTCGTGGCGTTAGTTTCGTATCTCCGCGCCGCCTGCGTATTCGAACGAATTCATCATCGTCTCTTCTATTCGCACTTTTTCTAGATGTGCGAAAGCGAATCCGCGCTGCAAAATATCGTGAATCACGGTGCAGAGGTTTTCTGTACTGGGAATCACAGACGCGAACTCGGGCAACATATTCAAGTTCTCGATATCGAAGCGAGCAATAATTTGCTGTTGCACAAAATTATCGAGATCGCTGAGATTGCAGACCATCCCGGTGCTCCGATCCACCTGGCCGCCGACCGTCACTTCCAGCGAATAATTATGGCCGTGTCCATGCGGGTTGTTGCATTTGCCATAAATGGCGGCGTTTTCGGCGGCCGACATGGCATCGTTATGCAAGCGATGTGAAGCCGAGAACATATAACGGCGCGTGAGATAAGCCTTCATGCTTCCCCGTAAAAATCGACGAACAAATTCGGCGTTTCATAAACCCGTACGCGATGCAGTTGGGCCGCTTTCAGTTTTGGCAATAAACGTTGCCAGATCACAATCGCGAGATTCTCGGTGGTCGGGATCATGTCCGAAAATTCCGGAACTTCCTTGTTCAGAAAACGGTGGTCCATGGCCTCCAAAACTTCGCGGTGCATTGTCTCTTTCAGCTGTTTCAGATCAACAACGAAACCTGTGGCGGGATTCACCTCGCCCTTGACCGTCACTTCCAGCATGTAATTGTGGCCGTGGCCATTGGGGTTATTGCACTTGCCGAAGATGCGCCGGTTCTCATCCGTGGATAAATCCGGATTGTGATAGTAGTGCGAAGCGGCGAATTCGGCTTTGCGAGTCAGATAAATCATTTGTTCCTCAGTGCTGGATAATTCTTGCTGCCCGTTGCTCGGCGGGATGGCCGGCGGTTGTCTCTACGTAAGCTTTGTTTGCCGCATAAGTCCTTCCCTTCCAGCTTATCTGGTTCCTTCTATAAGAGAGTCTGGACCGGAGCAAAAGATACGAAAAAATCGGAAGACCGAAGATCGACAACAAATTCGCACCCCAGGAGAAATGGGCGCGGCGAATTCTTCTCAAAAGGAAAGCTACAACAATAAAGGCAAGCCCGGTTGCGATGCGGGCCAGCCCCCATTGATTCATCACGGCCGCTTCAATCGCCAATACAGCCGTAGCGAAAATCAAAATGAATTCCACTGAGCGGATTACGGCGAGTCGAACTGGCGAGTCGAACAGGAGCACCAGATTCTTCGTCCAACCTTCTCGAAGTTGAGCAAAGCTGCGATACATGCGGGTGCGGACCATATCCTCTCCGTATCGAAAAAATATCTTCCGGCCGGAGGCTTTCACGGCGCGGGCGAGTTCGACGTCTTCAAGCAGGCTGGTGGCGATGGCCGCATGACCACCGACCGCGTCATAGGCCTCGCGCGAAATTAAAATATATTGGCCGTTGGCCGCTGCGGCGGCAGATGCAGGATCGCTGACCTCACCTGGGCTGTACGTCGCAGCCAGTTCCGCGAAAATCACCGGCATCACTGCTTTCTCCCAAAATCCGCGGACTTCCTGTTCAGGCGAATACGAAAGCATAGATGCGCCATGTTCCTTAATCTCAACCAGCGCTCTGACCAAAGAGCCCGGACAATGAACTGTGTCCGCGTCAGTAAATAGCAGCCACTCACCCTGCGCGAGCTGGGCACCCGCAAAAACGGCGTGGTTCTTCCCTGACCACCCTTGCGGCAACGGGCCGGGATTGACGACTTGAACGTCGGCGAACGATTCGGCAATCTTGCGAGTGGCATCGGTCGAGCCGTCATCCACCACGATGATTTCGAACTTCACGCCCGCTTGGGCCGTCAGCGATTCGAGACACGCCCCAAGACTGACCTCTTCATTGCGCGCGGGAACGATTACCGACACAAAAGGCCTGACGCCGGGATGCCGCACTGGAACGGGCGTTTCCATAGTCTGAATTCTGTATTATAGCTTTGTGAGACGCGTCTTATTGCCCATCGGGCTGCTTACTCTTCTATTGTGCGGATGCTATCGAGGCTCCCGTCCCGCGGGCATCGGCACGCCAGCGCCCGATTTCACTGTGGTCGATTCCGACCGGCAAGTCACGCTGAGCGAATTTCGTGGCAAAGTTGTCGTTCTAAATTTCTGGGCGACCTGGTGTCCGCCTTGTGTGGCGGAAATGCCATCTCTGGTGCAGATGCAGCGGCGAATGAAGGACAAGGGCGTAATTGTCCTTGCAGTAAGCATCGACGATAGTGACAGCGCCTATCACCATTTTTTGCAGAATTACGGAATCGATCTGCTCACCGTCCGCGACGCCGCCAAGAAAAGCAACGCGCTATACGGGACATCCAAATATCCCGAGACGTACATCATCGACCGCAATGGCACCGTGCGGCGAAAGTTTATCGGGCCCGTGGAATGGAGCGATCCTGAGATCGTGGATTTCCTGAACAAGTTGTAAGCCGCCGATCTCTTCTACAATGCAAAGCGTGCGCACTTGGGACGTCATCATTGTTGGCGGTGGAATCATCGGGCTGTCACTCGCCATCGAGCTCCGCAAGCG
>DATBAX010000328.1:0-19911 GCA_036271275.1 Terriglobales bacterium | reverse complement strand
GTCGTCGACACTGCCCAGGCCCTGCTCATGCAGCAGGCTTCGGCCATCATCGCCGAAGATTTGCGGCGGCTGTCCGACGTCCTGAAACGCCGCGCCTGGGAATTCAAGGACACGCCCATGGTCGGCCGCACCCACGGCGTCCACGCCGAACCGATCACTTTTGGATTCAAGCTGGCTAACTGGTATTCGGAAGTCCAGCGCGACATCGAACGCTTCGAACGGGCAGCGGAAGACATGCGTGTAGGAAAATTTTCGGGTGCCGTCGGGACATTCGCTCACTTGAGTCCGGACCTCGAAGAAAAGATCTGCGGACGGCTGGGATTAAAAGCTGCTGCGATTTCCTCGCAAGTGATCCAGCGTGATCGTCACGCATATTACCTGGCAACACTCGCCGTGATCGCCTGCACGCTGGACAAGATCGCCACGGAAATCCGCCATCTGCAACGCACCGAAGTTCGGGAGGCCGAGGAATTCTTCAGCGAGAAACAGAAGGGTTCATCGGCAATGCCTCACAAGCGCAATCCGGTGACCAGCGAACAAATCAGCGGACTGGCTCGCATAGTGCGCTCCAACGCACAAGCGGGATTCGAAAACGTCGCGCTTTGGCACGAGCGCGACATTTCGCATTCGTCCGCTGAGCGCGTCATCATTCCCGATTCAACCACGCTTATAGATTATCTATTGCAGAAAACTACCAACCTCATCGACACCATGTTCGTCTATCCCGAGCGCATGAAGGCCAACCTGGAGAGCACCGGCGGCCTGGTTTTCAGCGGACAACTTTTGCTCGATTTGGTCGAGAACGGCGTCTCCCGCGAAGAGGCTTACAGAACTGTGCAGACCCACGCCATGCATGCATGGCGTGAAGGCTTAAACCTTCGCGATCTTGTTTTGAAAGATAAAGCGATCACTTCGCGAGTCCCACGTGCACAGATCGACCGCGCTTTCGATCTCAAGCGCCAGTTGCGCAACATCGACAAGATTTTCGCGCGAGTTTTCAAAGGCGCCGCAAAAACGACAAAGCGGAAACGCTGATTCTTTTTGCAGTCTGCTATGACATCCGCCGGGCGAATAACCATTCCACCGAAGCGGCGCCAGGCCCCGCCAGCATCAGGCAAACGCACGCCGCCAGTAAGGTAAGAGGAAATTCAACTCCCGGATTGAAGAACCCGTTCTTCAAATGCACCGCCAGGATCGCGACCACCATATCGATCGCATTCAAACCGGCGGCCAACCGCGTCCCAAGGCCCAAAATAAGTAATGCGCCGCCCAGAAATTCAACTGCCATCACGATCCCTGCCGAAACCAGAGGAACGGGAATCCCTATGTGTCCAAAAAATCCGGCAACGTTATGGATTCCCATGCCGAATACCTTCTGCCAGCCATGAGCGAAAAATACGATCCCTACAACTACGCGCAAAATTGTAATGGCCCACGAATGCGAACTTCCTTCGTTATTCATTTTGTCTCCTCTGCGAGTTTCTCTGAATTCGGCTAAACCGCTCGTTCCCTGGCAGTCTCCAATAACGATATCAACGATTGCAGCCGGTCTTCACCCAGGTGACCCAACATCCGGCGGTTCAAAGTTAGCACGGGCCGATCCAAACCCTTTAACAGAGTAAGCCCCGCGTTCGTGATGACAGTACGAATCACTCGGCGATCATCCTGCTGACGTTTACGACGCACTAGAGAACGACGTTCCAACCGGCCCAGCAACCGCGTGATGTCCGGATCGCGATTGATCATGCGTTCCCCGATCTCGCTGCAGGTCAGGCCCTCGGACCCAGCGCCGCGCAAAATCCGCAGCGCGTTGTACTGGGTCGGAGACAGTCCATGTTCTTTGAACATCTCACCCATACGCCATTGCAAGACATCCGCAGTACGCAGTAACGCAACGAACGCTTCTTCTTCCAACGTTCCAACGGGTCGTTTCTGGATCGTTTTTGGCACGAAATCATCATAGTCGTTATAACGAATATCCTCAAGGAGTTACAAATCTTTACACGCTCACCCGCAACTTTCCTGCCGGTTTGAGGTTTAACTAAATGGCAGCGGAAGTGGAAAGAAAAGGAGAAAGTTATGAACAAAATTCTTAAGGCATTGGTATTACCTCTTGGGATTGGTCTGCTCAGCGTTGGACTTATGGCCGAGACCGCGGCCCGCTATGACCAGGAAATTCAGACCAAAGTTACACAGGAATTGGCGCAAAAGAAGCAGTTCGCCAACGTACAGGCTTCGGTCGAGGACGGGATCGTAACCTTGACTGGCAGCGTGAATCTGTACCAGCAAGAACTGGATGCGGCCAAGAAAGTACGCAAGACCGAGCATGTTCAAGGCGTTCGTAATCAGATCGCGGTGAATGGCGCGAGCGTAGCTGACAACGCGCTCACGGCAAAACTCGATCGCGGACTTTACTATGACCGCATCGGATACGGCAATCAGTTCAATTTCGTGACAGCATCGGTACAAAACGGTGTCGTCACGCTGAACGGCCAGACCCGGACGGATGTCGATCGTGATTCCGCGCTTGGATTGGTCAATAACACGCCGGGCGTCAAGGATGTGATCAACAACATCACGGTCGCTCCGGTTTCATTCGCCGATGACGCAATTAGAATTCGCGCCATGCGAGCAATCTATCGCGACCCAGTGTTGGGACGATATGCGATCGATCCTGGAAAGCCGATCCGCATCGTCGTAGAGAATGGCAAGCTGCAACTCTACGGCGTGGTGGACAGCACCATGGACAAGAACATCGCCGGAATCCGGGCGGGCAGCGTATTCGGCGCCTTCAGCGTTCAGAACAATCTGGAAGTTGCAGGCAAGTCGTAATCGAGGTAGAAGTAACGGTGACAAAAGAAGGCACGGCGCAAGCCGTGCCTTTTTTTATTGCCTACAATCGATTAATCAACGACGCGACATACCCCGCGCCAAATCCATTATCGATATTCACCACACTCACATTGGACGCACAGGAATTCATCATCCCCAGCAACGCCGCCACGCCTTTGAACGACGCACCGTATCCAATGCTAGTGGGAACCGCAATCACCGGAACTCCCACCAACCCGCCGACGACGCTGGGCAGCGCTCCTTCCATACCGGCGCACACGATGACCACACGGGCCCGGGCCAGAGCACCACGATTCGCCAGCAGTCGATGAATCCCGGCCACGCCGACATCGTACAAACGCTCGACGTCATTGCCCATCACTTCAGCAGTCACCACAGCTTCTTCCGCCACGGGTATGTCGCTGGTTCCAGCGGAGACGACTGCGATAATTCCCTTCCCATATTTTTTTTTGTCGCGCTGCAACACAATCGCTGCGGCCGGTTCCCGATATTCGACTCCGCGTACTTTCTTTTTCGTGGCCGCAAATTGCTTTTCACTTGCACGTGTCGCTAAAACATTTCCTCCGTGCTTGGCTAATTTCGAAAAGATTTGCATGAGCTGCGCGGGTGTCTTGCCTTGTCCGAAAATTACCTCCGGCATGCCAACCCGCAATGCGCGATGGTGATCAACTTTGGCAAATCCCAAATCCTCAAACGGCAAATGCCGCAACCGCTGGACAGCCTCGTCGGGCAACAGGCTCCCCGCACGCACTTGTTCAAAAAGTTTGCGAATTGATTCGGTGTTCAAAGGAACCCTCAGCGACCGTTTTAGATTACCATCGCGACCGCTTCGTCCTTCCGCATTCGAAAAGCTCAACGCCATCGTGCGCAGGGCGGAGGTTTCCCAGATTTTTCCTGGCTTCGGACCCGCCCGCTTTTGTAGCTGTCGCGAAAGAAAGAAGAGTCTCTGGATGATCACTTGACTCTCTTCCTCGCCCCGCAGCGCATCTAACTTACCGCTTTTAATAGTGTTATCGGAGATGCGAAATTCGGTACTACTGGGCCTTGCTGAAAAGGGGCGATTATAGAAAACTATTTAGCAGAGTGCCCAGGAAGGATTCTTATGAAGAAAATATTTCGAGCGGCTTTATGGAGCACGGTGATTCTTCTCGCCCTGGCGGCGAGCGCGGTGGGACAGCAGTTGTATGCGACCAGCGAAACGTTAATGCAGCTTCAGTCGATTAGTTTGCCATCCGGGACGGTCACGAAGCTTTTCACTACTCCGGGAAAACCGGACAGCGTCATACTGAATGCGCAGGGCCAGCTCATTTACTCGATGTCTCCCCAGGGAACAGTGGCGCTTTTCGATCCCAAGACTGGAGCCAATACCATTCTTCTTACCGGACTCAAGAGTCCGCGCGATTTCGTATGGGACCCCAAGAGCACCACCAGCCTGTTGATCGCGGAATACACATCGGGCACAATTATTCGTTATAACTTTGTGACCGGGACATCCACGGTTCTTGCTTCGAAGCTGGTAAGCGTGGACGGGTTGGCCTACGATTCCAAGGGACATTTGTTTGCGGTGGCCAACCACAACACCGTGATTCAACTCAATCCCACCACTGGGGCCATCCTTAAAACTCTGGTTCTGGAGACGCATTACAAAGTAAACGGCGGCGACGGCATGGTGTATGACCCCTACTCGAAGCATCTTTGGGTCAGCCACGATGGAGTCGATCCGACGACGGGAACAGCGGAGACCGGGTTCTTTGAAATTCCGACAACCCTCTCAAGCTTCACGCTGCTGCAGAATGGAACAATTTTTAACAAATCTCCCGCAGTGCCCGTTCCCGACGGAATTGTGTCGGATGGCAAAGGCAATCTCTATGTTGGATCGGGACTCCACCGGTTGGTGGTGTACAACATTCCGACAGATAAAGTAACGGCGAATCCCTTTGTGCCCGGCATTGATTCGTTGATTCTGATTCCGGGAACGTTCTAGCGGCAATTTTGAAGGACAAGACTCAGCAATCCATCTCGCATCCCTCACTCGGGTACCATGCTTTCGTACCCTGGTGGGGGATGATTCGTTTTTTGCGTCTACAAAAATATCA
Source organism: Terriglobales bacterium (assembly GCA_036271275.1). Lineage (GTDB taxonomy): Bacteria > Acidobacteriota > Terriglobia > Terriglobales > Acidobacteriaceae > DATBAX01. Next base: position 14,962 of record DATBAX010000328.1, on the reverse strand, counting down.
ACGAGGTATTGTCCGCTTCGCGCTGGCAACGTTATTGCTTGCCGGCGCGGGGCAACTTCAATGTCAGCCGCGAACAAAAGCAAACGAAATTTGTCCGCGGTTCGCCGCCGGCAGCACGGTTTCTGATCCGGAAGAGCTTCGCAGTCAGAATGGCATCCTGAGAGTTCATCTTTCCATGCGGGACTTTGTGGTGGATGGCGAGAGGCGCTATTGCTATATGAACGCAGATGGCAGTCAGGCGCCGACTCTGCGGCTTCATCCCGGCGATCTGCTGGTGTTGAGTTTGAAAAACGAGCTGTCGGTTATCTCGCCTGCTTTGCTGCCGCATCCAGGTATGAAGGTGTCGTGTGGCTCGGGAACGATGACGGCGGCATCCACCAATTTTCATTTTCATGGACTCTACCTGCCTCCACTTTGTCATCAGGATGAGACATTAAGCACGTTGATTCAAGCTGGCGATCCTGCTTTTGAATACCAGGTCCGCATTCCTCAGAGCCAGCCGCCCGGGCTTTATTGGTACCATCCACATCCCCACGGATTCAGCGAGGCGCAGGTGCTCGGCGGAGCTTCCGGTGCGTTGATTGTGGAAGGCATCGAGCGGGCGAATAAGTTGGTCGCCGGGTTGCCGGAGCGTGTTCTTGTTATCCGCGATCAAAAGGTGCCGGCTTCGACTGCCATCATCTCTGCCGAGGAAAGCGCATTTCTGCCGGAGAAACCTTCGAAAGATTTGTCCATCAACTTTATTCCGGTGGCCTACCCGAAGTATCCTCCTGCGATTATTCAAGTTAAGCCGTTGGAGCGGCAGCTCTGGCGAGTGCTGAACGCTTCCGCTGACACCTCTCTCGACTTGCAACTGCTGTTCGGACATACGGCGCAAACCCTTGGAATTGTCGCCCTGGATGGGGTACCAGTTGCTCGTACTTTGTGGCAATCGGACATTCCGATTCCTGCCGGAGGACGAGCAGAATTCATCATGAATGGCCCGCCGGAAAACGTTCCAGCAACCCTGGTGACGCTTGGAGTCGAAACCACTCCGTTTGTGGACGGTGAAGATGCGCTTCCTCCGCCGGGAGCCACTAATGCAAATGCTGTTCCAGACGATGACGACAACACACCGCCGCGGCCACTAGCCACCGTTGTCGCGACCGCCGCAATCGGGAACTTTTCAAAATTACCTCTGGAATCTGCTTCACTCGACCCGCCGACCCCGCTTGGCAAAATTAAAGCAATCCGGCAGCGCAAGTTATATTTCTCGGAAAAAGTGTTGGACCCAAAACATCCCAGCACTTCCACGATCTTCTACATCACGGAAGAAGGCGAGACTCCTGCGGCTTACGATCCTGCAGCGACCGCTCCGAATATCACCGTGCACCAAGGCGATGTGGAAGACTGGACGATCGAAAACCGGAGCCAGGAGTTGCACACGTTTCATATTCATCAAACCCATTTCGTCATTCTGGAGCGCAACGGCATCGGGGTCGACGAACCCAGCCTTCGCGACACCATCAGCGTGGGTTTTTGGGACGGCAATAGTCCGCAATATCCCAGCGTCAAACTGCGCATGGATTTCCGTGATCCGAATATTTTGGGCACGTTCCCCTACCATTGCCATATCCTCCAGCACGAAGATGGAGGCATGATGGGAACGATCCAGGTACTACCGGCGGGAAGCTCCAAGAAATAGGCCCCGACGAATCCCCCGTATTCAGCGGTCATTTGAGTGTATTTTCCGAAATTCACAGTTTTTCCTCCCGATTTTTGTTACCTCAAACCGGCTGTAATTGAGTGGGATGTACTTCTATGTGACTTTTAGGACAGGAACCATCGTCATCTCGGCGATTCAGGCTGCCTCGGATAAGGTTTTACTTAAGAAAGACCCGGACGATTATGTCCCCAATATCTGTTTCGAGGTCCATATGGCAATCAGTTCCGAAGCCTGTCGTTTTTCCGCTCCCAAGTCCGGGAATTCCGCATTCTTAACTACCCTGGCAATTTTTATCATCACATTTTTATCGGTTGCTTTGACGGTGCCAGCAGTCTCAGCCCAGACTTCGACGGTCAAGCCGGATGCGGCGGGCCAGAAGGCTCCTGGAGCTTGTGGGCCACCCGCCTATGCCTGCTCACGGTCGGATACGGCCGTCATCCGCGCCGCGCACCCGCCGCAATTGGGCGATAATCCGAGATATTTTGGCGGCCACAGTGGCGCCGGCAAAGTTGCAGTTGACCCAGCTTATGGCAACGCCATGCTGCGAGTCACGGACGGAAACATCGACCGTGGAGAAAGCTTTAACACCGGCGCATCGGCGGAAAAAAATCCCTGGTCCTACGATGAATCGCTTTTCCTCGGCCATAACGAATCCGGACAGTTGTGCCTTTTTCAGTTCGATAAGACTGCATTTCAAGCCGATTTCAAGGGTTGCTACAAGCAGTTTGGACACGGCGGCGGCGCGGATTTCGGCTACACCCAAGCCGACAACGCAGTTATTTACAATTACAACTACAGCAAATTCTATCGCTACGTGATCGACACCAAGGCCTGGACCATCACCGCGGATCCGTCATTTAATGGCGGCCAGGGATTTTTCGATCCCGATAATCCCCAATGCTTGGATGGACAGATCGCCGCCCATCATTGGTCCGTACATGATCGCGCTCTCAGTTCGGATGACAATACCGAGATCGCCGCGATCGGGCCACAGCAGGACGCTGATAACTACTTCGTGGTCTGGAATGCATCCAAAGGATGCTCATGGCTGAACACCAAAACCTGGCAGGTGAGCAAGGGTTGGAATACCGGATTGAAAGACCCGGTCGATATCTCATGGGCGGAAGACATCAAGCCTACGAGTCCGGGTGGAATTCACAACGCGCAAATCGATCGTAGCGGGGCTTTCGGAGTGTTGGCGGTGCATCGCGCCGGGTTGACCAACAAATTCTTTTGGACGCTGGGCACGAATAAAGTGGACGCCTCTTGCCACCAGTGCACCTCACATTGGGCCTGCGACTATGGAGTATGTTTCTGGGATTACGAAAAGCGGACAGCATACGACATGAATAGTCAGCAGGTGGGATCGGCAATTACAGAGCCCAACATGGACAGCATGGCTGCGTTTGAACAGTGGAGCACGGATGAACATCTGTCTCACGCCAACGCCCTGCCGGATACAAAGACCATTTATCTGGCGGCATGGCAAACCAAACACAATGCCGTTGCGAACCAGTTATGGGAAGGCGAAATTACCGGGATCAATTGGAATGGGACGCAACGGACCATCCGGTTCGCCAAGCATTGGAACAGCGGATTCGGCGGATTCTGGGGCAGCGCTCGATGTGACATCTCGCACCTGGGTCACTACGCACTCTGCGCTTCGGACTACCAGATGGACAATCTCGACAAAGGCTTCGGCAACGGCCGGAACAAGGACACTTGTGAACACAATCGAGAAGACGCGCATCAGGGCACGAATAGCTGCCGCACCGACCTGCTAGTGTTCCAGTTGAACTAGTGAGTTTGAGATTCAGAAGGCTGCCCCGTCCGTCTTTCGCGGTGGATGCGAAAGAGGGCGGGGCTTTTTACTTGTGAAACCTCGAAAAACCCCGCCCTCCGCAAAACTGTTCTGGATTGCTTCAAGCTTTGGAGACGCGGAAGGACGGGGCACCCTCGGGGGTAGTAATTATTGGCTGCGTCGCCGCAGGGAGGCTGCAAGCTTTCGTTGATAGTAGGCGACGCCATCGAGAAACTTGGAAAATTCAATGGGATCGGACTTGCTTCCCATTCCCAACCGCGGCAGGCGATATGGATCGGCCCCATTGCTGACCATCCCGAAACTTGCGACCACGCTGCACGTATAGCCTGCTTCTGCAATTTGCTGGATTTGCGTTGGCCGAAAATCACCCGGCATTCCATTGGGAAAACAGAAAGAGCCGGGCTTTCTTTCCATCCCTTCTTCAATCTGATCGCGAGAATTCTTAAGCTCCTGCCAGGATTCTTCATCGGAAATGCTGGACAAGATGGGATGCGTCACCGTATGCGATCCAATGTCCACCAAACCTGAATCGGCCATTTCGCGCAACTCACTCCACGTGCAGGGCGCGTACTTCGTTGGCGGTTGGCTGGGGATGGTTATTCCAGCGCTTTCAGCCATAACGTGAATCTGCGCGTTGCGAGCCTCGGGCCGCATCAGGTTCAGCGACCGAAACACCTGGTCGAGTTTTCCAGCCGCCAAGGCCGGTGGATGATTCGGTTGCTGGCTCAACCAAGCCACTTTGTCAGTCCAGATCCAATCCTCACCACGAATGAACGAACTCACCACAAAAAAAGTTGCGGGAAACTGGAATTCTTTGAGCAGGGGAAACATGAACTCATAGAAGTCACGCCGGCCATCATCAATGGTGAGGGCGACGGTGTAAGGATCCAATTTTTGCCCTGTGGCGAGTTGAGCGGCGATCTGAAGCAATGGGACAACCCGGTAGTGGCGGCGCAGGTAATTAAACTGCGCTCGCGTGGCTTCCGCGCTGAGCGCACCGGACGCTGTACCCCCCGGGCCGGAAAAGTTGTGGTACATCAGGATGCGCGCCATCTTACCCGACATCGCACGGGCCAGCGAGAACATGCCGCAAGCGCGCATGGCTTGAAGTGCAAACCTCTTCATAACAATAAAATTCTCGACTGGAGGGTCATGGTTGAGGGTGCGGAATTGTGTTCAACGCCGCAGTATAGCAGTACGGTCATTCAATGGAGGGACGAGGTGAGAGAATGTGCAGAAGCTTGCAGTGCAGCTGGGATAAGCCTGAAGCGAATCTTAGCTGCCAATACCTTTTGCGATGAGAAGCTGCCGTGCTCGTGAGATTCTGTCTCTAGTCGATTTTTCGGCCCCTGTAAAATATGAGCTCGCAATTCACTGCAACTCTGCCCTCGGAACAGCCCGCCATCGCGGAACTCCTGCAGTCCAGTTTCCCGGCAAGCAGTGAAGTGAATTCTTTTCTTCCCAATGTTCTACGCTGGAAGTATTTTTCGCCGTATCCGGATTGGAGTGGTTCCCGCAGCTATGTGGTAAAAAAAGATGAAACGATCGTAGGCCATGGCGGGATTTGGCCATTGAGGTTTGGCGGGACGGATACCGAATTCAGTGTGATCCATTTGATCGATTGGGCCGCCAGCCGCTCGGCCACCGGAGTCGGCGTTCTCCTGCTTAGAAAACTTGCGGGCCTGGCCGATTTGCTTTTGACCATTGGAGGCTCGGACGAGACCCAGAAAATCCTGCCCAGACTCGGCTATCAGCAGTCTGGCGGACTAACGCTGCAGGTTAAGGTCGTCCGGCCTTGGCTGCAGTATCGCACGACTTCTGAGGCTGGGTGGAAAGCCCCGGTGCGATTGGCAAGAAACACGATCTGGAGTTTACCGCCCTTGCCACCCGTGCCCAAAGGCTGGAACGTCTCCAAAATTCCAAGCTTCGATTCGTCCGTAGAGTCTTTATTGAACGTTCGAAAAAAAGATACGCTAACGTCTTTAAGAACGATCGCCGGATTGAACCACATCTTAAGCTGCCCCGCCGCCACGTTTGCAGCCTACGTGGTCTCCGAAGGCAATCAGATGCGCGGCTACTTTGTGCTGAGCCAGATTGCCGGGCAAACCAGAATTGTGGACCTGCGGCTGGCAGTCGAGAATCCGGAAAGCTGGAGGGCCATCTGCGTGCTTGCCGCAAAAACGGCCGCTGAAATTCCTGAAACTTGTGAGATCGTGGCCGGATTTTCGACGGCCAACATTCAACTGGCATTCGCACAAAGTGGCTTTCGGCCGCGACAGACTTTGCCGATTTTTTATTACGATCCGCGAAAACTGCTGAAAGGCATCGTCCCTGCATTGGATCTAAGCCTGCTTGATGGCGACGGATGCTTCATGGCGAATCTGAAACATCCGTTCCTCACTTAATGAACGGGCAGACGAGACCTCAGGTCGCGAGTGAGGGCCTCGGTGAAAACCGCCGTGCCTTTTTCGTTCAAATGGAATCGGTCGGCCTGGAAGAACTCCGGACCCAGCGCGCCCTCGGCGATAGGAACCTCTATATCTACATGCTCCATACTCGCGGCTTTAGCGAGAATCAGATTGTTTTGGTTATTCAGCTCCGGAGCAATCAGCAGGACAAACTCAACGCCGTTCTCATCGCAAAGTTCTTTGAATCTTCGAAGTCGCACACGCGCCTGGGCAAGCATCTCTTCCTCTGGGGGAAAGTTGGGAGGGTGCCGCGCCAGTGCATGCAATTCGTCCGCATAGCGGCGATCGGTGATGTTGAGAATGTAATTTCGGAGTCCGGCGCGGTTCGCATAGAACGAACTCCAGTGATCGAATATCAGGTTACTCGTCTGGGTATGGTCCATGCCGGTTTCCCGGCCCACCGCCAGCAAATCGCGAGCGCCAAACAAATGCCATGCGCTTTCTTCGAGCACGCTATGGCTCAAAGCTTGTCCGAGATTTAGACATAAAAATACTTTGGACGGCTTGATTCCCCGCGCAAACAATTGACGCAATCCGTAAAACCAGTCGACAAACTCAGTATTCTCGATGGCGAATCGCACGATGCGCGCATCCGGCGCGAGTTCGGTACGAATTTTCGGATAATCCAAACCATGAAGCAACAAAGAGTTTCCCGCCAACAACATGGTTGGCGGCGTTCCAGCGGGCTTGATGGTCGCTACCTCGCGTTGGTCCTGCACCACCCGCTGTTCGATTCGGCTAATTCGAGGGTACAAATATCTGGTTGCCAGTTCGGCAGAGAGTAGCAGCAACACGAGCAAAACGATGAAGCTGGCGATGGCATGGCGGATTCTTCGCTGATCGGATGGACTGCCGATCGCCGGGAAATAACCCTGCTCGTCGTCGGGACGCGATGCTGGTTCAGAATTGGAAGTAGATAAAGGCACTGGTTTCACTCGCTGCAAAAGCAATCATGATGGCGGCCATTGCCAGTGAAGCAGCAATGGGGACGGCCAATCCGCCGCGTTCAAAGACATACTCTTCCCGATAAATTTCAATTCGAAAATCGATCAGCAGCATGAGTCCGGAGACCGCGGCCAGAAAAACGATCTCGGGTCCGTATTGATGCTGCCATTCAAAATGGCCCAGGCCGCCCAACATGTGAAAAGCTGCGCCGACCGTTTTGGCCCGAAAGAAAATCCAACTCAGTCCAACTACAGCAATCGCAAAAACCCGGTTGTACCAGCTTTTGCGAGTCTCCCCGTGGGTCAGAAAACGCTCCAGCGAAAGCCATGCTCCGTGGATGCCGCCCCAGATTACGAATGTCCAACTGGCGCCGTGCCACAGGCCGCCGAGGAGCATGGTGGCCATCAGGTTCTCATAGGTACGCAAAGTTCCTTTGCGGCTTCCACCCAGGGGGATGTAAAGATAATCACGCAGCCAGGTACTCAAACTAATATGCCAGCGCCGCCAAAAGTCCTGCAGGCTGTCCGCGAAATACGGCTGGCGAAAGTTGACCATAAAATGGAAGCCCAATAATTGCGCGCTGCCGCGGGCAATATCGCTGTAGCCGCTGAAGTCTCCATAAATTTGCCAGGCAAAGGCGTAGACGCCGATTAAGACGGAAAAGACGTTCCATCCCAAATGCCCGTCGAAAGCCGCGTTCGCGAGATTCGCGCAACTATCGGCGATCACAGTTTTACGAAACAGCCCGGAAACAATCAACATGCAGCCATTGAAAAAAGCGCGCTCGTTGAATGAACGTGGACGCTGGACTTGGGGGAGAAGATGCGAAGGCCGCTGAATCGGCCCCGCAATGAGGTGTGGAAAAAGGCTGATGAAAAGTCCGTAATCGAGGAAAGAACTCGCCGGTTCCAGTTCACCTTTATAGACATCAACGACGTAGGCAACTTCCTGAAATGTATAAAACGAAATGCCCGGCGGCAAAATGATTTTGAGAAAAGCGATGGGAAGATCGTGAAATCCCAGATGCCCGGCGGCAACGCTGAAGGAACCAATAAAGAAGTTGCAATACTTGAAGAAACCGAGCAGGCCGAAATTGATGATCAACGAAACAATCAGTAGAAGACGCCGCTGGCGGCCGGGAGGAGTGGAAGCTATCTTGTTGGCGATCAGATAATCGACCACCGTGGATCCCATCATCAAGAGCAGGAAACGCCAGTCCCACCAGCCATAAAAGAAATAGCTGGCACAGAGCAGGAGAATATTTTGCCGTCTCCAACTCAGCCGCCAGTACAGAAATACAACGGCAACCAGGAAGATTAAATAAGCTGGTGAATCGAAGAGCATGCGGTTAGGGGTTCATCCTAGCACAGCAAGGTTTGGGCCCCGGACACTGCGTTTGCCGGGATCGCACGGCTGCAAAGTCATGCAAAGAGCGCAAAGTCATGCAGTCCTGATGCGCTAGAATAGGACGTGAACTAGAGGATTGGCGTGCCCTCCACGCGGACTAGGAAGTTCATGGCCGCGAAACTTTTCCCGGCCTTCGTGTTTGGAAGGTTTAGCCACCCCGGACATAATCGAATGATGAAGTCTCAATCGAAGTTCCTATCGTTTTTTCTTTTGCTGGCTTTTGTTTCCCCGCTGCAAGCATTGGCTCAGAAGCCGTCCAGTTCCCCGGACAAGCCATGCGGGCCTCCAAATTATTGCGCGCGAACAGACCGCAAAGTCGAACCTTATCCCGCCAAGCCGCCGGCGATCGGTCCGGCTGGGTCAATTATTACTGATCCAACTTTTGGTTCGCGCATCCTGAGAGTCACGGATGGAAAGACCGATCAGCGCCGCGATGGCGCGCCCATCATGACTCCGTCCTCGGCGGAACAAAATAGCTGGAACAGCAATAGCACGAAGTTTTATGTGATCACCATGGGCGGCAAAGATCTTTTATACGACTTCGATCCAGCCACCATGACTGCGAAGTCCAAAGGCTTCCTCGAAGTGCCATGGCAAGGCGAACCTCAATTCAGTTACACCCAGCCAAATATCCTGTATGGCATCGATCACCGAAGTCCGGCATTTCAGTCCTACGACATTTCGAATAACCGGATAACGAATTTGAATAGTGTTTCCGATTGCGTGAAGTTGGATTCCGGCGATTCGGGACACGCGATTACCGTCAGCGCCGACGACAAACGCTTCATGACCTACGTGGGTCCCAAACAAGATGGAGATTATTTAATCTACATTTACGATCGAGATCAGGGCTGCCGTTGGTACAACACGCAAACCGGCGAGGTTGGCGGCAAGTGGGGGCCCAAGGGGACGGTTACCATGCCGGACCGCGTGCTCATCCACAATGCGCGCATGTCGAAATCCGGAAAATTTGTTTACATCGCTCCCGGAAATTCGAAACCGGGTCATCGTTGGTTCGTTTGGGAAGTCGATACCATGTCGGTCACGCTTTGCCCCACGGAATGCACTGGCCATCGCGCCGTGGGATATTCCCACCTGGTAGGGCCGTCGGGCGCAATCAATCCCATGGAATTGCAGATTCGCCCCCTGGATCATTTGGAAAAGATTTCGCCGCTGGTTCCCGGTCTGGGCCGCATTGGCGGCTACTGGTTCGACATGCACTTTTCCTGGAACAACGTAAACGCCGATGACACAACTCCAATCTGCTTCTCGACGTATCGTCCAGCCAATCCCAACACGCCGGGCACGCCATTGGCCGTCGATGGGCCCTGGGAAAATGAAATTGATTGCGCTGAGACGGACGGCAAAGCTTTCAACATCTGGCGATTCGCTCACAACTACAGCACCGCGAAGAACGGATTTTGGTCAACGCCCCGGGGCAACGTTTCACAAGACGGACGCTTCTTTATGTTCACTTCTGACTGGCAAGACCAACTAGGCGAGAACGCAAATCAAAAGAGGTTTCGGACCGACGTTTTCGTTGTAGAGCTGAAGTGAAGATCTAAAGTATTTCTTCGGAAATTTCGGACTCATCGAGTTCCAAAGCCGATAGGTTCGAGAATTTTCCGATCGGAGTTTTGATTTTCAGCCATAGCTTGGCGCTAAGCAGTTTCGGATACACTGCCCGCAAGAATTTTTCCCGGGCGCCCAATCTTCGTTCCGGTTCTGGAATCGTTAGGGCGTATCCCAATTCCTGCAAACACGGGCCTACAAGGCCTTCCAGCGCAGCGACGTCTTCCTTCGGCAATCGTTCTTTCCAGCGATTCACTGGGGCGGCTTTTTCGGCAGTTTCCTCTTCTCGAAATGAGGAGTTCGATTCACTCAGGCGGCCTAAGCCGGCATTCCGAATGCGGTCGTAATCGAGATCGTGATCGAGAAACTGGCCTAATGTCGAAAGTGTCCGGCGCGGATCAGACACGAGTTCTTCGTAGCGAATTTCAATGTAGTCGGCAGGTATCTGCTGTCCGTAATTCCGTCCGGTCCGCACCATCCACTCCCAGTAGACGGCGGTTTCGCGAATGCTTCTAGATTTTCTATCCCAGGGAAACGGCTTGAATCCGTCCATTTTGTTCAGTGACAGGGCGATGTCCCGGCCATCACGAATGATGTGAATGAACAGAGCTTCCGGAATGTCCTTTTTAATTCGAGCCACATGCAGAACATTGTCGGGATCGTAGACAGCCCAGCGTTGAACGTTCTGCCGGTGGGCAACTTCATCCATCATGATGCGCATGAAGTCTCCGCCGGTTTTGCATTGGGTGAGCACTTTCTCCGTCAGTTCCTGGGAGTCGAGATTCGATCTGCGGAAACCTTTGCTCCGCAGCCAGGTTTCCATCATTTTCTTTCGATTTTCCAGTTTGTCGAACTTGCCAAATCGAGGGATCAGAATCTTGTAAACCGGCAAATACCCTCGGTAGACGGCAAAGCCCCCGGCAGAGAGTAAATTGTCGTACAGAAGGTTCGTTCCTGAGCGATGGCAGCCCATTACGAAGACCGGACGCCGGCTGCGCGCCATAGGTGCCCTACTGTCCAGTTTTTCGTCGATTGGCGCCAACATGAGCTTGTCCGCGTGCAGATGGTCAGTATAATCGTTCAGGGGCATCCCAGAGTGTTCCTTTTCTTAGGTCAACATGTGTAAAAATTTGCAACATTTCACCCCCATCTCTTTGTCCATCTATGATTTACAAGCAATTTAAGTACCTAAGTATGGCAGCTTTCGTGTAGCTGAACTGATGGTGGGAACGAGCCCAGGAAAGGCTGGCTTAACGGGCAAATATGACAGAATTCAACATATGGACGAGCCCGGCATGAGCGCCTCTTTTGCATCCATCGCCCTGTCCTGGGTGCCGCAAGGAACGTTCCATCACGTGGGATTTGTGGTGGCTTCCATTCAGAATTCGGCGAAGGGATTTGCGGAATCCCTCGAGGCCGAATGGGACGGAGTGATCACCCATGATCCCAATCAAGTGGTGCGTGTCGCATTTCTACGCAGCAAATCGGCCGCCGATCCTTTGTTTGAATTGATTGAGCCGGCTGGAGAAAAATCGCCGGTTATCCCTTTCTTGAAAAAGGGCGGAGGATTGCATCATTTGTGCTACGAAGTTCCAGATTTGGACAAGCAGTTGGAGGGGGTCCGTTCCAAAGGCAGCCTGATTACGCGGCCTCCGATGCCCGCGGAAGCTTTTGGCGGACGGCGAATTGCCTGGGTTTATACCAGGAGCAAATTATTGATTGAATATCTGGAGCGTGCCAAAGCATGACCTCCGACAATAAATCTTCAGACCTGCGCAAGGAAATTGACGATTTCATCGCTACCGGATCAGCGAATCTCGCCGCACTTCGCATGGCTGAACTTTGGCGGAAGGAAAGCGGTACCGGCACGGCGGCGTTCGTGGTTTCCCGACACGAAAAGATTCGTGACAAGACCCAATTATCCAAATACCGTCTTGCAATTCTGCGTTCATTCACTCTGGAGCCCGTGCTCCCGTTGTTGCGGGCAGCGGCTTTTGTAAACGGAATCGATCTCACCGTGCATCTTGGCGACTTCAATGCCTACGTGCAGGCGATCGTTGATCAGGACAGTTCTCTCTACAAATTTGCGCCCGATGGGGTGATCCTCGCTGTCCGCACTGCCGATCTCGCGCCAGATTTGTGGCAGGAATACGCGGACCTGGATCCGGATGGAGTTCGTGGTTCGGTACAACGAGTTACGAATAATTTCCAGCAATGGATTCGTGCGTTTCGAGAACGCAGCCAGGCCGCTTTAATTGTTCACAATCTTGAGCAGCCGGCAAGACCGAGCGCAGGGACGCTGGACGCACAGTTAGAGTCCGGGCAATGCACGGCCATCCAGCAGATCAATTCGGACCTTCGACGCATTGCCGGCGAACATCGCGGAGTGTATGTCCTCGACTACGATGGCCTCATAGCCCGGCAGGGACGGCTTCGATGGCGGGATGAACGCAAGTGGCTCACGGCTCGCATGCCGATCGCGGCCGACCAGCTGATTCAGTTGTCGCGCGAGTGGATGCGATTTTTAGCGCCGCTCACCGGAAAAATCTGCAAGGCGCTCGTCGTCGATCTCGACAATACGTTGTGGGGCGGCGTGATCGGCGAAGACGGGATGCAGGGCATCAAGCTCAGCGCGGAATATCCTGGCGCCGCGTTTCAGGCTTTGCAACGGGTGATGTTGGACCTCACGCGTCGAGGAATTTTGCTGGCGGTCAGCAGCAAGAATAATCCTGACGATGCGATGGAGGCTTTAGAGAGTCACCCTGGAATGCTGTTGCGGCCAAAGAATTTTGCCGCGATGCGCATCAACTGGAATGACAAGTCGCAGAACCTGCGTGAGATCGCCGCCGAACTTAATATCGGCATCGACTCGCTGGCATTCATGGATGACAATCCCGTGGAGCGCGAGCAGGTCCGCGCCGCGCTTCCGGAAGTCACGGTCATCGACATGCCGGAGGATCCGGTGGAATACGCTGCGGCCCTGCGCGAGTGTCCGGCCTTCGAGCGCCTGACGTTGTCGGCGGAAGACCAGCAGCGTACTTCGTTCTACGTGGCGGAGCGCGAACGCTCGCAAGCGGAGCAGACCTTTCAGACCAAGGAAGATTTCTACCGGTATCTGGAACAGGAAGCCGAGATCGCCCCCGTATCACCGTCAAGTCTGGCCCGCATTTCGCAGCTCACGCAAAAGACAAATCAGTTTAATCTGACCACGCGGCGATATTCCGAGCCACAAATTGAAGAAATGGCGGCCAAGCCCGAGTGGCAAGTACTTTCAATTCGTGTGCGCGACCGCTTTGGGGACCACGGACTTGTGGGCGTCGCAATTACGCGCGACGAAAATGAGGCCTGCGAGATTGATACCCTATTATTAAGCTGCCGCGTGATTGGCAGAACCGTTGAAACGGCGCTTTTGTCTTTCCTGGGGCAAGCCGCCGTTGCGCGAGGCCGATCACGATTGTCAGGAAAGTTTCTTCCGACAAAAAAGAATGCGCCGGCTAAAGAGTTTTATGCGCAACATGGATTTGAGTTACAGACGCAAAACAGTGATGGCTCTTTATGGCAACTGGATTTGAAGCAACATCCCATTGCCTGGCCGGAGTGGATCAAGTTGAACAAAATTGACGGAGGAATCAAGTGACATCGACAACGTTCGAGCAGGTCCGCGGTATTGCATCTGATCTTTTTGCGGTTCCGCAGGACCAAATCACCGGCGCGTCCTCTCCGGAGACTATTGAGAGCTGGGATTCCACTCAACATTTGAATTTCGTTCTCGCGTTGGAAGAGAAATTCGGGTTCCAACTGTCGCCGGAAGAAATGGAGCAGATGCACAACGTCGGCGATGTCGTGAAGGTGGTCGATAGCAAGTTGCAAACTACTTCCAGCTAGCCGATTCCCGCTCTATCGCACCCTGCCATGCCCATTGTGATTCAACCTTACCGCGAAGAGCACCAGCCGGCGGTCAACCAATTTAATTCCCGCTTAAAAGCAGCCGGGGCGGACGACGAATTCGTTTTCTTCCGCTATGCCGAGCCGCGATGGTTGCCGAGAACCGACGGCAGCAATCTCTATCAGGAATATTTTGTTGCAACGGACAACGAAACTGCGCTAGGCGGATACGCGCTTAAGCATCAGAACTTCTATTTTCGCGACGGCAACATCCGGCCGCTCGGTTACTATCACCATCCCCTTTCGGAAGGCATCGTCAATAAATCGTTCGCTGCCGTCGGCAGTCTGCTGCTCAAAGATGCGATGAATCGCGCGCCTCTGCTCTACTGCCTCGGCATGGCCGGTTATGATCGTCCGTTGCCGAAAATGCTGGTCCGGCTGGGATGGAGTCATTGCCTTGTACCGTTTTATTTCAACATCGTGAATCCGTACCGCTTTTTGCGCGAGATGCAGACGCTACGCAGTTCCCCGGCCCGTCGGCTGTTGATGGATTTGGCGGCGATGACCGGGACGGGATGGGTTGCGATGAAGGCGTTTCAGAGTTTCAAGCGATTCGCTGCGCCTCGCATCGCGCCGTATAAGGTGGAAGAGGTCGAGGGATTTTCAGAATGGGCGGATCCGCTGTGGGAGCAGTCAAAAGGTGACTACGCGCTGACCGCGGTGCGAGATTGCAAAACGCTGCAAAGACTTTACCCTGCAAGCGACAAGCATTTCACGCGGTTGCGAATCGGCCGTAACGGAAAAGATATTGGTTGGGCGGTAGTTGCAGAACGACGTCAGGATGCCAAGTATGGATCGATGAAAGTTGGGTCCATCGTGGATTGCTGGGCTTCGCCGGAAAATGCATTGCCCGTGGTGCGAGCCGCAGCGTCAGCTCTCAAGCAGCTCGGAGTGGATCTGATTGTCTCTAACCAGAGTCATGCGCTCTGGGGCCGCGCACTGGAACATTCTGGATTTTTGAGCGCACCGTCGAACTTTATTTTTGCGGCCTCGAAGAAACTGGGTGCACTGCTCGAGCCCTTTGACGAAAATAAATCCCGCATTCATTTCACACGTGCGGATGGGGACGGACTGCCGAGGAACTTCTGATAGTCCGCA
>DATBAX010000327.1:0-2682 GCA_036271275.1 Terriglobales bacterium | reverse complement strand
GCACGCTTACTCTGCTGGGTGTCGCGTGTCTTTGGTCACTTCGCGCAGTTTCCTCCATCGTTCGTATTGCCCCGCCTTTATTGGATCCGGATCTTCGTGCCCGTTTAACCAAAAATCAAACCAATCGACATTTCCATCCTGCGAAATAAGCCGGTTCAGAGGTTTCTCCAGAACATGAATACCATCCAGAAAGACCACCATATCCACGGGCTTCTGGAGGCGCTTCATCATCGCAAACCATTCCCACTCCACCAGAACATCGAGAGGGCAGCCAGCGACTACACGAACTGGAACATCGCTTGGCAGTTTGTCGATACTAAAGTCAGGTGCATCCCTGATCCAGGGCTCCATGCCCGTGCCGTTGGGAATTGCCCCCGCAATCTGATCGATTTCGTCGTCGGGGTAGCCGCGGTTCGCCATCGCGGCGTAAGTGAAATAACCCATGTCAATTCCGTCCGAGACAGACGCCGTCGCATAGTGGAAATGGGAATGGGTAAGGGCATATTTCACATACCAACACGTCCGGCTGAAACCCATGATCCCAACACGCGCACGATCGATCAGACCTCTGGCATCGAGATCGTCGATCCCTCCCTCATACGCAGAGACCCTCCATTCGACTTCCTTCGGTGTCGCCAGGTGATCGATCACTGCGGCCCGGTCTGGCGCTTCGGCTTGAAGCACCATGATTCCCTTTCCCGCCAAAGGCTGGGCAGCAAATGCGCTGGTGTAAGGACCATCAATCTCAAACCGGTCTGGATGAAAACCGTGCGTTTGGATGACCAGCGGATAACGCCGGCCGGGAACGAAGTCCACCGGGTAGTAGAGGCCTCCCTCAACCTCGTGACCATCCCTGGCCTTCCACCGGATACGTTCTTCTCGACCGAATGCAAGCTTGCCAAATTGCGGATTGAGGTCGAGCAGGATACGACTTTGCTGCCCTACCTGCGTCGCAACGATTCGCGGCGCCAGGTTCAATCCCTCCTCAAGGCTAATGACCGGAGTGCTCTCCGTGTTTCGAACGGCTGACACGTCTTCCCATCGGTCGCCATGTTTGCGGAAATGTATCTCCCCCGCCCCGGCCGATTTTGGATTGATTCTTCCTTCCTCGAAAATCAGGTCGTTGGTGCTCTGATCCTGACCCATCAGTTTTAGTTCTTTCGAGGAGATCTTCGTGACATCGCCCGAGGGTACTTTGATTTCCGCGACAAAGGGACTCTTCAGACGCGCTTCGCGCTCTTCGTGGGAAACATTTTCGAGTGGAAGATAGCTGTTGGTAATTACGACAGATCGGCTGTCCGCGCGCCAAATCGCTTCAGAGCCGCGACCTCCAATACTGATCGGAGCATTGATTAGATGGCTCTGCGTGTGCTCCTTCGTATCGAAAAGTGTGTAACGCAGTAGCATGGAATACTGCCCTGGAGCAATCTTCCAATGCGTCCACTTCTGCATCCTCGAGTCGAGATAGTCGCGCCAACTCGCGGGTATGTCTTCACCCAATGTGAGGAGCAGCACATACCGGCCATCCGGAGAAACAACGGGTTGGTCATCCGGCCCGGGAAATGGCATCAGAAATTTTTCGGCTAGAGTTGAACTTCCCTCGGGGTGACCTTCGTGCTGCAGGACGACCCGAACGTGGTCGGACCACTCTTCATCCGGACGCCCAAGCATTACATCCGTGATGAGTTGTGTTGAGATCGGCCGGCCCAGGCGCTGCCACGACGAAGCATCCGCGTTCGGAAGTGGTTCAGCTGTGTAAGCGATCAAATCTGCCCCGCCGACACCATACGAAAGAACATTGGTGGGCGAGCGCGTTACCCTTCTCAGTTCGCGGGACCGGCAGTTGAAACTGTAAAGCTGTTGCGTCTCGCCGGGATGTTCGCCTAAAAATAAAAGTGTTTCGCCATCTGTTTGCCAGCGTACGGCTTGGATGGCCGGACGGTTAGAGGATGAATTCAGCGTAAGCAAGGTTTCGGGTTTGGGAGAGCTGTAGATATCCTTTGTGTGCCACAGGAGGAGAGAGAATTCGTTACTGTTCTTATGGACGTCCCCTTTTCTGACGACCACCACAAACCTGGTCTTGTCGGGCGAGAACTGTGCGACGCGGCCACTGGAACTGCCGCCACCCACATAATACGGATCGGCCAGACGCGTCATTTCAATGACTTCTTCCATAGTGACCGGACGTTTCTCGGCTATTCGTGCGCGTCGGTTTGCTGCTTCGCTCGTGCCAGCTGAAGGTAGTTCGTTCGCGAGTCCGGATACGCCGGCCTTTCCTAAGATCCAGATGAAGATTGCGACCATGGCGATGGAGCAGCGGCACAAAGCTGGAAACTCGATGGTTCTCCCTTGAGTGGCAATCCAATTTATCCACACGCGTAGCGGAGCGTCTGAATGCACAAGTCACCTCAGATTATTTTTGAAAGGAAAACGCGACTAGAACATCAGCTTCAAGGCCAGTTGTATGCTTCTCGGCCCGCCGACCTGGTAGAGAGAGCTCAAACCACCGCCCCCGAGATTTCCATTGTTCAGGCTTCCGCCGAGCATCTGATTCGACAATCCGAATCCAGTCTCACCGAATAGGCCCGACGGAGGACCGAAATTAGGGTGATTGAGGACGTTAAACAGTTCCGCGCGGAATTGTATGTGGAGAGGTTCACGGATACGAAAATCGCGATGAAC
>DATBAX010000326.1:0-13036 GCA_036271275.1 Terriglobales bacterium | reverse complement strand
GTGTTTCAACACCTGCATCACGGCCTGTCGCGGAATTGAAGGCGAAAATGCAGCGGCGCTCACAAGGACGTTTGTGTCGATCACACAGCGCATCAGTCTTTCAGAATGTCAGCAAGAATTTCCTCGGTAAGTCCCCTCGCTTTAGCTTCGGAGCTGATGCGATCCATGGTGCGTTGCAGTTCGGTGATGTTTGCCTTGCGAATGCGCTCGTACTCCTCCGCCGACATGATCACGGCCACATCCCGGTTTTGGCGGCGAATAAGCACAGGCTCGCGTTGGGCCGCATCCAGAAGTGCAGCAAGCCGCTGCTTGGCGTCAGTAGCTGAAACAACTCGCATAATGTCTATATTAGACAAAATAGATAAAATAGACAATTTATATTTACACTGTTTTCGTGTTACACTGTTTTCGTGTCAGCTATGAATCGCCTACGGAATGTAACGGTCACCCTCGAGGAAGACGTTGCCCAGTGGGCCCGCATCGAGGCGGCGCGCCGCGACACTAGCGTGTCTCGTCTATTGGGAGAACTGTTGAAAGAGCGCATGTCAACGCGGAACGGTTCTGCGGAAGAGGCGGCGGCGCGGCTGGCCAGTTTCGGTAAAAGACACGGACTCTCGTTGCGTGGGCTTAAAATTAAAGACTTAGTTAATGAAGGACGCCGGTGAGCCGGTTTGTCATTGACGCTTCAATCGTCCTGAGCTGGTGTTTCCCCGATGAGAATGCGGCGCTTGCTCAACATGTCGCCGACATGTTCAAGCAAGGCGACAGCGCCCTTGCGCCCTCGTTCTGGCCGCACGAGGTCCTGAATGCATTGCTGGCGGGAGAAAAGCGCAAGCGTATCTCCCGGGAGATGGCGGGAAGCTTTCTTGAAGATCTCGCAGTGCTCCCGATTTTTTTGCAGGAACTCCCGGCCAAAATCGTCTTTCACAGGATTCAATCCCTCAGTCGAGAACACGGATTGACTGCTTACGATGCGGCTTATCTCGACTTAGCGTTGGATAGCGGCATACCGCTTGCGACTTTGGACGAGGACTTGCTTCGCGCTTGCAATAAAGCAAATGTTGGAATAGTCAAAAATTGAAAAATCCGCGTGACTTTCAAAAGCCGCCGGCGTGGATCGCGTCCCAGAAACTTTGGTCTTCGAAGCCCAGCGCGAAAACTGATACGCCACCCAAATTGTAAGTGACTACAAGCGCCGACTTCAGCGGAATACTGGTTGCATCTTCATACCAGACAACATGACTCGCGCCGCCTTCAGTCTGATAAAAAAAAAATGGAGACGAAGTGGCAGAGTCCCATTGCGGCGTCGCGCCGGTGCGGGCAATCAATGCAGGAATATTTGCCCAATGCACCTGCACTCCCGTTCCTGCGGTCAGGTTCCAGTCGTAGCCATATGCTGGAATTCCCAAACTTATCTTGTTGGATGGCACCACTGAAACGGCGTACTTGACGCACGCTTCCACCCAATCGAGTCCTGCAACCGGGCCGGTTGGACCCCAGGGGCCGTTTTCGTCGTAGGTCATCAACTGAAAAATATCGATGCTCTTTCCCAACGCCTTGTAATCGAATGCGCCTGTCCAGGAATCGTAGCGATTGTCACTGAGCGCGGCCGGAATGGAAACCATATTGAGATAGCCCGCCACGTGCATTCTTTGCGACACTGTTCGAACAAACGAACTGAATGCCGCCCGGTCTTTGCGGGGGACGGCCTCAAAATCGATGTTCACTCCTGAGTATCCGTACTCTTTGACCAGCCTCACCATGCCTGAGATCGCATGGGTTCGGGCCTTTTGATCGGTCAAAACAAGATGAGCAATATGCGGACTGAAATCCGAAACTCCGAAATTCGACACCGTGGCAAACGTGAGCATGCCTTTCGAATGCGCCAGCTTGAGCGCGGCCTTGGGAGCGTTTCCGGAAATATTTCCCTGGTCATCGACGCCAAAAGTATCCGTTGCGATTTCATTTAGCGACGCACCGTAGTGCACCAGCGCCGCGTAAGATCCGCTCGATTCGTAGTAGGCGATGATTGCCTTCGTGGAAGCTGGAGCGGCGTCTGCGCTGCGAGCAGGGAGGGCGGTACAAAACATGCCCAGCATTGCAGAGAAGATTGCGGGGATTCGACGCATGGGGATGACCTCGCAGGGAGTCAGCTTCGAAATCGCTAAATCCCTTTATTGAAACCGTTTAATAGTATGAGGATGGGCTTGGGGGAGTCAAGGAAGGGTGCCTACCGGGTAATGGTGCAGTTCGCACGGAACAAGGTTCGTGTCAGGGCATGGCCTTCGGCCGTGCCCCACCAATCTAAAGGAAGCGTTGTCGCGCCGGGAGGCGCAACCGCCAAAAAGCTAGGCCATAGGTCGTTGCGTCTACGGGCGCGTTAATCGATTCGATCCAAAATGGCAGGCTGAAGCCACTGCCCTGACACGAACCGACATCTCAAACTACCAGCCTACTCCCGAACGCGAGATTCCTCATGAGCTGAAGCTCAACCGGAATGACAAGACTTAGATCAATTTTGGATTACCGGGCGGCCGCTGCCGATCGAGTTTTCGTCCCGGCCTCGATATGTTCCTGGATTTCGGTGACCTTCAACTCATTCTCTAAAGACGAAAAGCGTTGCAGAACTTCATGCATACGCAGTCCCATGTTGCGGATAGTTTCAATCTGCGAGCGAATCGATGCGGAAAATGTTCCTGGCTCCAGCAGCATCAATTCTGAATTTCCCAGTACTGACGTAAGCGCATTATTCAGGTTGTGACGCATTTCCAACATGTAGACGCCGAGCATCGCTTGCCGCTGCAATAATGCATTCTGCGCTTCCAGATCGTGGGAGTGGGTCTGAGCATCACAGCGGCGCAAGGTTTCAGAAGCAACCAGCACCAGCGCATCCAGCCAACCTTCGCGCTGATGCAAAACCATCGCATGCGATTGCGCCTCGCGGATTGACTGCGCCGAGTGTTGTGCAGCGCAAACGAATACCACCGGCTTCCCTGCCGCTTCCAAAGCTGTCAGCACTTGGACCAAAGCGGCCGCGGGCGCCGTGCCGACAATCGCTAAATCGAATTCATCGGCATCGAGTCCCTGGCACAGATCGCCGCTCATGGAAGTAAATGCCGGAAGGTTGCGTTCCGCTTGCCAGCGGCTGGTGATGGCTCGCGAGAATTCCGCGTCATCGGAGACGATCAATACGGTGGGCTGATTCAAGTTCAATACTCTCCAATGAAAATCGTGGGCAGTTATTTCGTGGAATCGCCGGAATCGTCTGCGGCATCTGCATCCCATGCTGGGACGCTAGACACTTCAAACTCGGGTGTATCGGAACTGCTAACGGCAAATCCGCTGCCGGCCGAAGCCGCATGTGCCTTGGGAGCAGAAGTTTTCTTCGTGGCCTGCGCCAATGCCGCGTCCACCGCCGTGCGCAAGTCAACCAGGATGCACAACGGTTGTCCCGAAGAATATTCGGCGTGGAACATTACTTTCCAGGATTGGCAAATCATGCGTAAGCGCGCGACGGGCTCGTCCGCGGAAAATTGTGCTTTTCGACAGTCGAGCGAATAGATTCCCAATTCTTCCAACGCCCGCAGTCCATCCAAAATAACGTTTAGATCCTGATGCATCAGGCGAAAGAAAACTCGCCGCATCAGAAAGCTGAACCGGGTGAAAGCCACCATCGCCGCCGGCTCGAAGTAGTTCGAACCCGCAGAAATTTTCAGCTTCCGGCCCTCTTCAAGAATCCGGCTGGTGAATAGCTCTTTCAGATTCTTGCAAGCATTAGCCTTTTGAATCAGGCCGTCCAGCGAATTCAGAGATTCAGGAACGCTGACGTCGAATGTTCCGAGCACCGGCTCAAGCATCAGTGCGACGTAATCTACATCCACATCGACATCTTCCAATCGTGACGGTGCACAATGGGAGAAAAACTGGACCAGCAGGAAATCAATCTTGTCGCGATCGGAATCGCTAAGTTTCGGTTTGCGAAGATGGTGCTGCAACAAAGTGCGCAGGGACTCGTCGTTGGTGATGGTCGTCGTCTGCAAAAACTGGCGCAACTGATGGACTTGAATACGCTGGTCCATGTCTTCGAACCATTGCCGGGCCTGTTCCACCGATTCCGCGGGAGGCGCATCTACACGGGCCTCAAGATCGGCGCATGGCGGCAAATCAACCACACACTCACGCGCGAGCGCAGCATAGATCGGATAAAGCAAGCGCGCCGTCCGCCATTGCGTGCTGAGTTCGTTCAAATCCGGTGTAGCGCTCATAGCTTCACAATCCAATTGGTGACCGCTTGCGTGAAGCGTGCCGCCACCGCTTTGCGTTCGCCGTTATATTGCACCGCGACAACGCACGCTTCCGTGTCCAGGGTGCCGTCCGAATTTTGCAGCCGCAACATGTCCGCAAACTCCAAAGGCAATGTGGACGCAAATAAGACTTCGCGCGACGTACCGTATTCGATCACCGTGCTTTCCGTGAAGGAATTCCCTTCGTTCGCGATTCGTGTCAAACGAACCGGGATACGCACCGGCGTGGCGTCGGGAAAAAATTTGGCAAGTTTACTGGTCGAGTTGTCGCTCGACGAGCGAACGCGGGCTGTAGCCGCTTTAGGCACTGAACTCCTCAATTCCCGGGGGTCAACGCGGCGGGGTCCCCAAGTCTGTCGGTTAACATGGCTTGAGGTACCCGACCGCATCGCTTAGGAATATTGCACGAGCGCGGCCAAAGTCGGAGGCGTCGCGATGGCGTCTATGTTGCTGATTTATATGGGAGCGATCGCTTGGTGATAGGACGATTTGTCTGAAAATGCAGTCTTGCTGTCTCACAATGAAACAGCGTCTCAGGAGACAGCGGCACGCTTTGGAGAGAGGCAATGGGGGGAAACGCTACGACTTTGAAGATTCTGTCATTCTGAGCGCAGAAGAGTTCGCGACAGCGAAGTCTTTGTAGTCGAAGAACCCCTACCCCCATCGCTTGTGCCGGGCGTAGGGGTCCTTCGACTTCGTGAGTCCACTCGTACCTCATGGACTCGCTCAGATGACTGGAATTATAGAGCAGCAACGGGGAGACTACTGCAATGCCTGTGTCGGCGACGTCATCGATTCCCTCGGCCCTATGTTGTAGCGCTTCAGCTTGCGATACAGTGTCGCGCGGCTGATGCCGAGCATCTTGCCGGCCAGCACTTTGTCACCTTTCACCTGTTCGAAGACGCGTTCGATGGTGGCACGTTCGATGTCTTCGAGATCATTCGTGGAAAGCCCCGGCGAAGCCATGCCTGACTCCATCATCGGCGAAGCGGAAGCGATGCTGGGAGGCAAGTCGCTGAGATCGACAATTCTCCGGTCACCCAATGCCACGGCGCGTTCGATGCAGTTCTCGAGTTCGCGCACATTACCCGGCCAGTCGTATTGCAGCAGACACTTCATGGCCGCATTAGTCACCGACATGGACGCTCCTGCCGCATGCCGCTCAAGAAACCAATGCGCGAGCATCGGTACGTCAGAACGCCGTTCGCGCAGCGACGGCAAATGCACAGTAACCACGTTGAGGCGGAAATAAAGGTCTTTACGGAACGTCCCATTGCGATATTCGGCTTCCAGATCTCGGTTTGTGGCGGCGATCACGCGAACATCCACTTTCACTTTCTGATTGCTGCCGACGGGCCTGACTTCCTTTTCCTGTAAGACGCGCAGCAGCTTGGCTTGCAACTCCAACGGCAACTCGCCGATTTCATCGAGGAAAATCGTCCCGCCATTAGCTGAATAAAATAACCCCGGCTTTGATCGCAATGCTCCCGTGAAAGCTCCTTTTTCATATCCAAACAATTCGCTTTCGATCAAAGTCGGAACCAGCGATCCACAATCGACGGCCACAAACGGACGATTCGCAAACGATCCGCGAAAGTGAATTGCCCGCGCCACCAGCTCTTTTCCGGTACCGCTTTCGCCGGTAATCAACACCGGCGTCCGCGTGTCTTTGAGCCGGGAAATCATCCGCAACACGTCCTGAATTTTCGCCGAAGTCCCAACGATTCCGTGGAGCTCGGTTTCCGAATCCACTCGCTCTCGCAGGAATTGATTCTCTTCCACCAGCCGGATCTTGTCCGCCATCCGGCGCAGAAAAAGCCGCAATTCTTCCAATGGCGAAAACGGTTTGCTGATGTAGTCGTAAGCACCCAACTTCATTGCCTGAACCGCGGTTTCCACCGAGCCGTGCCCGGTCATCACCGCAACCTCGGTGCGCGGAAGCAACTTTTTCACCTTCTCGAGAAACTCAAGTCCGGACATGCTCGGCATCACCATGTCCGTCAGAATCACGTGTGCGGGTTGCTCTTCGAGCAGGGCCAGTGCAGCTTCTCCGCTTTCCGCTTCCATGCAGACAAATCCCAGCGCCTCGCCCACTGTCATGCAAAGTCTGCGAATACTTTGCTCATCGTCGACCACTAACAGCCTTATGCGTAGATCTTCCGTCACTGGGGTTTTCCTATGGTTTGTTCCACAACCGAAATAAATTGCGCGACCCGAAAGGGTTTTTCCACGCAAGGAGCACCGGTGCGGCGCAGGGTCGCGACCGTTTCTTCATTGGCAATGTCGCCAGTAATGAACACGATGCGCGAAGCAAGTTCAGGGCGATGTTGCGTGACCCAGGCGTGGACATCGGTCCCGGCAACGCCGCCCGGGGTGCGCATGTCAGAAACAATTCCCTGAAAGTCACCCGACTCCAGCCGCTGCAGCCCGTCGACTCCGGACTCGCTGCATACGACCGTATAACCGCTGCGTTCCAGTGCTGCGCGAACGTAGCTCATGACTGCCGGTTCGTCTTCGATCAGCAATACCGGCAAAGGGGAGGGCTTGAGGGCCAACGTGGTCATGGTTGTGCTCCAGCTGCGGTCCCGACTGAGACCAATTCCGGGGAGGCGGGGAAACGCACGACAAACGTCGCGCCCTCAGCGCCTTCGTTATTGAGGCAAAAGATCTCGCCACCATGCTCGTGCACAATGCCGTAGCAGATGCTGAGACCCAGGCCCGTGCCTTTTCCCACTTCTTTGGTGGTGAAGAACGGGTCAAAGATGCGGTCAGGAGACGTGACTCCGTGGCCGTTGTCGCGAAACGAAACTTCCACAAACCCGCCTTGTTTGACGGTGGTGATGTCAATGCGCCCCGGTCGTCCTGCCTCGCGCACCGCGTCATACGCATTGTTCACAATATTCAGAAAGACTTGCTGCAACTGATGGGAATCACCCACTACGTAGGGCAATTCCTGCGCGAGATGTTCGCTAATTTCGACGCCGCGGCTGTGGAAGTCATAAGCGCGCAATTCCAGGGTCCGCCGCAAAATCGTATTGACCTGCACCGGCTTGCGTTGCGGCGGCATCTGGCGCGCAAAGCTCAATAAATTCTGCACGATTTGTTTGGTACGTTGCGCTTCCTGCAAGATCACTCGCAAATCTTTGCGAGCGCTTTCCGGAACTTCGGGATTGTCCATCAGCAGGTCCGCAAAGCCGAGGATCGCGGTCAGTGGATTATTTACTTCGTGAGCGACTCCAGAAACCAGTTGACCAACAGCGGCCATCCGTTCGGCGTGCATCAGTTTGGCTTGCAGGGTTGCGGCTTCGGTGACGTCACTCATGACCACCACAATGCTTGTCACATTACCCTGCTCATCGCGCATGGGACTGAGATTTACCGAGAAGTGCCCGATCCGTTTGTCCGCACGGAGAACTTGGAGCTCGAGATTGTCCACCTGGTTGCCCGCCAAAATGGCTGCGAACGCTTCGCTCAAAACTTCTCGTTTCGCCGGCGCGACCAATGCCTCCAGAGGTTGCCCGAGGATTTGCTTCTGCTCGTAGCCCATGTCATACCAGCGGCGGTTGGCATAGCTCACCAGTCCCGCTGTATCCGAAACCAGAATTAGGCTCTGAGTGTTGTTCAGGATCTTTCCGGAAAAATCACGCTCACGCTGCAACTCGGTCTGGTAGGCTTTCAGGCCGCTGATGTCCAGCATCAGCCCGCGGTATTGGGTAATCCGGCCTTGCGGATCGCGCACCGCAAAGCTATTGATCAATACATGGACAACCGATCCATCCTTACGGCGAAGAGCTTCTTCGTGGTTCCTGAGGACCCCGTGCTTTTCGATCTCCGCGACGATTTCCCGGCGGCGGTCTTCGGAAAAATAAAGTTGAGTGCGAAGGTCCGCGGTCAAGAGTTCTTCCCTGCTGCTGTAACCCAACATGCGCACGAGCGCGTCGTTGACCTCGATAAAACGGCCGTCCGGCGTAGAGAAGAAAAGACCTTCCTGTACGTTGTCGAAGAGTTCGCGGTAGCGGCGCTCCGCTTCGCGCCGGTCGGTGATGTCTTTCAATACATGGACGGTTTGTAGAACTTCACTGCTGGCGCTATGGACCCGCGAAGTAGCGACCCAAAAAGTCCGTTCCAGCGTGGGATGCACAAACTCGTCGGAGCCCTCGCCAGCGCTGCGGCAAAAAGGACACGGGCCTATCACCGTCTGACTCCCCAAAGCCAGCAGTGTGGACATGTTGAGGCCAATCAATTCGTTCGGCTTCACTCCAATGAAATCTGCCAGCGAACGATTCACCCGCAAAACATTCCCTGCTTCATCGTGGGCCACGATGAAATCGGTAATTGCATCGAAGATTTCGATCCAATGCCGGTTGGCTTGCTCCATGCGTGAGAAGAAATGGGAATTCTCCAGCGCCACCGAAGCATGTCCGGCGATTGCTTGCAGGAGTTGCCGGTCCTCGCGAGTCAAAGGCTTTCCACGATTGGCCAGGCAGAGTACGCCGACCAGTTCTCCGGACACGCCCAACAGTCTGGCCAAAGTGCAGTCGGCCCAGCCCAGTGTCTCGACCATCTCCTGGTCAAATAATTCCGCAGCCGTCGAGGAGACGATCGGTTCGGTGTGCTGCGCTAATGCCTGATTCACCGCTCGTTCAAAACCATACAAGAGTGCTGGATCGTGGATCGTTCCGCTGGGGCCTTGCAGCACGACCGTCTCCAAAGAAACTTCGCGTCGTACGACCAGGGCAGCAGCGGACGCGCCCATCATCTCGGCCGCGCGGGTGGCAAAACTCTTGGCAAATTCCGGCACTCGAAGTAACGCATTAAGTTCAAGGGCCATCCCCATCAAAGATTCGGCGCGGCGGCGGTGCTGTTCGGAGATATCCAGGTTATGGGTGACTTCCAGCGCGATCGCCACTTGCGTCGCCAGGGCTTTGGCGCGGCGCACGTCTTCCTGCGAAATGGACACTTGATCGAGCCGGTCAATGACCCCGAACATTCCCAACACTTTTCCATCCGTGCCCAGCAAGGGCACAGCCAGAAACTGTTTGACCTTATACTTCGCGATCATTTCAGGAGTTACGCCAGGGACCTCCGATGGATGGTCCGTCCAAAACGCCTCTTTATTCAGCAGCGCCCGGCTCGCCACGCTTTCTGGAAAGATCGAATCCGTACTGGCACTTTCGCCCTGGCTATATTTCCAACGGATATGAAAGGCGCCGTCTTCCAACAGACCGACGAACGCGCGTCCGAAGCCCAGGAAATCGCTGCCACGCAACACAAACTGCTGCATGAACTGGTCAAGCTGGCCAATCGATCCGAGCTCTGAAGAAATACAAAGTATCTGGTGAAGTTCGTGGGCTTGGGCTCGGGCGGTGGCATACAACTCGGCGTTGGCCATTGCGACCGCGCCGAAGCTGGTGATCGCGGAAACCAGCGACTTCTCCTCAGCGGTGAAAGGCCCTTCCCGCCTGGGGTAGACCAGCACCGCGCCTTCTGTTTGCGAAGTGCGAAATGGAGAAGCAATCAGCACTCCGGACGGCACCAGGCCACTGAGTGTATGAGTGGCCGGATCCATCGCAACCGTAATCGCTTCTCCCGCAGCCAGTGCCCGCGCCGCGAGATCAGCAGCAAAGTGAAGGCCTTTCCGGTCGTGACGAGACCGCACCGAAAGTTCAAATTCCGGCGACTCCGCAGCCACGCCGTTCAGCTCAAAAGTCGCTCCCTTGCGGAGCAGCACACATACCAGCGGAGTTCTCAGCAGAAGGCGCAGCCGGTCGGCAACGGCTTCCACAACCGATGAACCATCAGGTACGGAATGCAGGACCTGGGCCACTTCTGCCAGGATTTCGGCGCGTCGATATTCCTCACGGGTTTTCTGCGTGAGGCGGCTGGCCTCGAGCAGGCTGCCAAGCTGGCCGGCAAGAATTGTTGCTTTCGCCGCCAAATCGTCATTGAAGAAATCCGGGTCCGACTGATGCAAAAACACTGCCGCTCCGATTACCACTTTCGCAACCACCAACGGCGCCGCCATGACGGCCCGGGCATGAAACTCGGCAGCCATGGTGTAGTCGGCGGAATCCAACCGGTTCACATAGACCGTTTTGCGTTTCTGGATGGCCTCGACCGCAATCGCGCTATCGCTGGTTTTTATTCGCGTTCCGCGAAATCGGTCCGCTATGTAGCCATCGGCTTCCGCGCCGACCAATTCTCCCTCGGGAGTAAAGTCCCAGAGATACACGCCGTCCACTTCAAAAAACTCGCGCGTGGCCCGGCAGAAAACGTGGATTAGCGCGGCCGGCGCAGTCCCTTGCGCGGCCACCGCGGAAAATTGCAGAAGTAATCTTTGAAAAGCGTCGTCTGCGTGGACAACTCCGCCGTCCAGCGCCGTCGCATCTCCGGTTTGCTTGGTCAGAAACCGCCTCCAGGCAGACGCTTCAGACGTTCAAGTAATTGAATATACAGGAAAATTGGCCCCAATCTCAATTTGAGTCAACATAGTAAACAGACTGCAGAACTCGGTAAAACGTCGGTGAACCTCGGATCATGATGTGTCACCCTGAGACAACAAGACGCGAGTGAGACTATTTTGTGTCTTTTTTTGATCCGGCCTACGCTGGAAAAACTCGCCTACAATTATTAAAACAAAAGACTTAGCTTCAATTCAAACACTCGCCTGAGAAAGGCTTAAGGCTGGCATTGGCATTGCAGTTGTAAATCACGAAGATTTGTCCCAAGGAGGAGCTGTGTCCCTACGGACCTTAAGGATGTGGCTGGGCGGCGCCCTGCTAGCGGTGCTAGTGACAACGGTTGCATTTTGTCCCTCGCAAGCCCTGGCTCAAGAGGAAGCAGTCACTCGCAAGATCAAAACCAAAGTAGCTCCTACTTACCCTGAAATCGCGCGGCGGATGGCGATTACCGGCAAGGTCAAATTGTCTGTGGTGATTTCGGCCAATGGAACGGTAAGAGAAGCCAAAGTGATCGGCGGCCATCCCATTCTCGTGAATGCAGCCATGGAAGCGGTAAAGAAGTGGAAATATGAACCAACTCCTGGTGAAACCAGCGGAACGGTCGAGTTCACTTTCGAACACGAGCCGTAAAGAAATTTGTATCAGTTCTGGACCATCGCCCCGCGTGGGCGTGGCTGAAAAATGTTCCTCGGAGGAATACGCAACATGACGATTAGCAAGAAACTCTACATGAACTTCGGAGCCGTCCTTGCGATGGTCATCGTGTTGTTCCTGATCAACCTGATTGCGGTGGAACACGAGCACGCCGCCAAAGAGTCCGATGCCCAGGCCCTGCAAATGGCCGCCATCACAAACAAAATCCAGTTTCAGATGATGCAGAACCGCCTGTTCTTGAGCAACTATCTGTTAAGCGGAGACAGCCGCGAAATCGATCACATGAACGACGGAGTTCGCGTTCTCAACGCCGATCTGGTCGACGGCCAGAAGCAAACCAGTTCTGACCAGCAAAAAACGGCGCTGGAAAATGTCCAGAAAAACGAACAGGCGTGGACCGCTGAATTTGCATCACCGCTGCTGGAAAAGCGTAAAGAAGTGGATGCCGGGAATGCAACCGTTGCCGACCTGCAAATTTTCTATCTGCAAAAAGACGCTTCTTCGTGGGTGAAGAACTCCACCGACTATCTGGATGTGGCCGACCTTGAGGCCAAGAAAATTCGCGACGAACGGCGCAAATCGGACGAGAGCGCTGGAAAACTAACCATCCTCATAGCCTCGTTCAGCACACTTTGCGCGCTCTGCCTGGGCGTAATCATCGCCTATAGCAGCGCGAAATCCATCACCGAACCCTTGAACAAGCTGATGAATGTGGCCCAACAGATCGGCACTGCCGGCGATCTCGACCACGCTATCGACATTAAAGGTGACGACGAAATCGGCCAGCTCGCACGAACCTTCACCAGCATGGTGAATTACCTCAAGGAAATGGCTGCGGTTTCTGAAGCCATCGCCGGTGGCAACCTGAGCGTCGAGGTCCAACCGCGATCGAAGAATGACACTCTGGGCAACGCCTTCAGCCGCATGGTCGAAGGACTGCGCAGCCTGGTTCGCAACGTCCGCGACGCTTCCACACAGGTCGCGAGCGCGTCCAGCCAAGTGGCCGGCGCGTCTGATGAATCCGCAAAAATCAGTCTGCAAACTTCCTCCGCCATCGACGAAGTCACCAGCACCATGCACGAGATGAGCGTCAACGTGCAAAACATGGTGAAGAGCACGCAGGTGCAGGCTTCTAGCGTAAGCGAAACATCGGCTTCCATCGATCAGATGGTGGCGTCAATTCAACGCGTCGCGGATACCGCGAAAGTCTTGCTCGATATTTCCAACCGTTCGCGGGAAGAAGTCCACAGCGGCATCACCACCATGGACAAAGCCACGGACGGCCTGAACAAGATCAACGTCACCATCCGTTCTTCGGGCCAAATCATCGACGTGCTCGGACAGCGCGCCGACGACATCGGCAAGATCATTGAAGTCATCGACGACCTCGCCGAACAAACCAACTTGCTGGCATTGAACGCAGCCATCGAAGCCGCCCGCGCCGGAGAACACGGACTTGGCTTCGCCGTCGTCGCCGACGAAGTCCGAAAGCTTGCCGAAAAATCAGCGCAGTCGACCAAGGAAATTTCGGAACTCATTCAAAGCATCCAGAAAGAAGCCCGCAAAGCCGTCGACAACATGGAGCAGAGCACCACCATCGTCAACGAAGGCCTGGGC
>DATBAX010000325.1:0-9165 GCA_036271275.1 Terriglobales bacterium | reverse complement strand
TACCGACCGTCGCGGCCAAACAGGCATGGTTTCAGGACCTGAAATTCCGGCAGGCGATCTCCGCCGCGGTTGATCGCGACGCCATCGTAAAACTGGTTTACGCCGGACGCGGCGCTGCGCTGTGGGGAAATGTGAGTCCGTCCAATAAGTTTTGGGTCGATCAAACACTTCCTCATCCGCCAAGGTCGCTGGATAAGGCGCGAGAGCTTCTAAAATCCGCCGGATTTTCCTGGCATGGCGACACGCTTGTCGATCCCAAGGGACAGCCCGTGGAGTTTTCCATCGTCGCCAGTTCATCCAATACGCAGCGCACGAAAATGGCGACCATCATCCAGGACGACTTGAGCAAGCTCGGCATGAACGTTCATGTGGTGCCACTGGAATTTCGTGATGTCGTCAACCGCGTTTTCCAGACTTACGATTACGAAGTCGCTATCATGGGCCTGGGCGGTGGCGATGCTGACCCCAATCCCGAGATGAATGTCTGGCTGTCGAATGGAGGGACGCACCTCTGGCATCTTGGAGAGGCCAAGCCCGCATCCGACTGGGAAGCGCAGATCGACCAGCTCATGCAGAAGCAAATGGTGACGCTTAAGTACAAAGATCGAAAACATCTTTACGATCAGGTGCAGGAAATCGTCGCCGCGAATCTTCCCTACATTTTTCTCGCCACGCCCAACATCGTGGTCGGCGCCAAAAAGAATCTGTCGAACTTCACGCCGGCCATTCTGGATCCCAATACGCTGTGGAATGTTGAACAACTCTACTACTCGAAGAGTCCGGCGGGCGCTGGCGGGAAGCCGTGAATGCCGCGCCAGCGGTGCGCGAACTCTCCTGGCCGGATGAGCGGCTGGTTCGCGAATGCCGGAAGGGCAATCAGGATGCCTGGGCTGCGCTGATCGATAAATACAAGAACCTGATTTTTTCCATTCCCATCAAATTTGGTTTGTCGCGAGAAGATGCCGGCGATATTTTTCAGGCAGTGTGCGTTGAATTGCTCTCCGGCCTGCCAAAACTGCGGGAGCCGAAGGCCCTCCCCAAATGGTTGATGCAAACCAGCTATCACCAATGCTTACGGTGGAAAAAGCTTCGTCCCGATATTTCGGAGGATCGTGACGACGGCGAACAGCAGCCCAGCTTGGAAGAATTGCCGGAGCAGATTCTGTACCAGGTGCAACGCGAGCAGAGTGTGCGCGAGGCGATGTCCGAGCTCCCCAAGCGTTGCAATCAAATGGTGGCAATGCTGTTTTTTGAAGATCCACCGCGGCCCTACGATGAGGTCGCCAAAGAACTTCAACTTGCCACTGGCTCCATCGGGTTCACTCGCGGACGATGTCTCAAGAAACTGCGCCAACTACTGGAAGAGAAGGGATTCAATTGACCGCGCCGAGCGAGGACCCAACAAAAGAGCAACTGCTGGAAAAACTCGCGACCCTCGAGGACGAGGCCGGCCGGGCCGATTTCCTCTCCCGGCACGCGCAGTTGCTCCAGCCCGAAATAGTGGCTGAGCTTACCGAGCAGGTGCGAGAGCAAGTCCGGGTGGACGTGCAGCAAGCGCTGCGCATGGCGGATGCAGCCCTTAGTATTGCGGCCCAACTTGGTGATAGCCAGGCTCTGGCCCAGGCCAAGCGTGCCAAAGCAAACACTCTTTACGTCAAAGGCGAATACGCAGCGGCGGTCGATCTGCATGAACAAGCGGTTGCTCTATTCGACGTCATTGGCGAAACGAACGAAGTGGCACGCACTCTAAGCGGATCTCTTCAGCCGCTACTTCTTCTCGGAGAATACAGCCGCGCCTTCGCCGCCGGGGAACGTGCTCGAAAAATCTTCGCCGACGCGGGAAACACCTGGCGGCTGGCCCGCCTCGAAATCAACATAGGCAATATCTACTCACGGCAAGACCGCTTCGTAGAAGCCATCGATTGCTATCAACGCGCGTATCAAGGCCTGCTTAAGCACGACGACGCAGAGGGTATCGCCGCTGCTTTGAGCAACATGGCTACCTACTACATCAGCTTGAACGATTTTCCAAAAGCGCTCGAGGCCCACAAACAAGCCCGCCAGTTTTGCGAAGAACACGGAATGCCGTTGCTGGTCTCGCAGGCGGACTACAACATCGCCTATCTCTACTATCTGCGTGGTGAATACAGCAAAGCCATCCAGATGCTCCGCGCCGCCAGCGTGAATTCCAAAAAAATCGGCGACGCCTATCACCAGGCTCTATGCAATCTGGATCTCGCCGAACTTTATCTGGAATTAAATCTCAGTTCGGAAGCCAGCGAACTCGCGCAACAGGGATACGAGGGATTCACCAAACTGCATATGGGATACGAGGGCGCCAAGTGTCTGGCATTCTCAGCCATCGCCGCAAGCCAGCAGGGGCATGCCTTTGAAGGACTCAAGCTCTTTGCCCAAGCGCGCGAAATGTTCGTCAAGGAAAAGAACCAGGTATGGCCTTCGCTGATCGACCTGTACCGGGCGCTGGTGTTTTTTGAAGAAGGCCGCTTTTTTGAAGCCAAGCGGCATTGCACGGAAGCCCTGGACGCGTTCCGGTCGCTGAATTTACCTAACAAATCCGCACTCGCGCAACTCTTGCTGGCCAGAATCGCTTTGAAGACGGACGAACCCGATCAGGCTTTTCAACATGCCAGCAGCGCGCTCGAGAAAGTTTCGTTTCTGGAATCGCCCTTTCTTACTTACCAGGCGTATTTGCTTCTGGGGAATATTCAATCCATTCGGCGGGATCGAGAGAAAGCTTATTCAGCTTTCAAGTCGGCCCGCGAAGCCCTGGAAACACTGCGCAGCAGCCTGCGTGGTGAAGAACTAAAAATCTCGTTCATAAAAAATCGCCTGGAAGTTTACGAGAACCTGGTGGAAATTTGTTTGAGCCGCGAGGGTGATCCGGCCGCTGCCGAAGAGGCGTTTACTTACATAGAGCAAGCCAAGTCACGAAGCTTGATGGATTTGTTCGCTCGGCCCGCGCCAGCCGTAAGCGAGAATGCTACCGGTCAAAGCGAGCTGGTGCGTTCGATCAAAGATCTACGCGAAGAACTCAACTGGTATTACAACCGCATCGAGCGCGAGCAACTGCAACCCGAACAGCAGTCGGCTGAACGAATTGCGCTGCTCCAGCAAGAGGCCCGTGATCGCGAAAAGAAATTAATGCACGTCTTGCAGGATGCAACGGACACCGACGCCACCGAGGCTGGTTTGCAAATGCCCAGCCATGTGCCGATCAGCACCATCCGCGCGGCAATTCCCGCGGATACTTTGTTGGTTGAATATTTTCTGGTTCGCGACCGCATCCTTGTCTGTTTGCTTGGGCGAGATACTCTCGAGATCCTTCCGGTCACGGTGGAAGGCCGGGTCGCCAGCCTGCTGCGACTTCTACAATTCCAGCTTTCTAAATTTCGGCTGAATCCGCAATATCTGGAAGCCTTTCACGATTCGCTGGTGCAGGCGACGCAGGCCCACTTGAAGGATCTCTACAACGAGTTGATTGCACCTATCGCGCCCCGGCTCAAAGCCCGTCATTTGATTTTTGTGCCGCACGGCTCGTTGCACTACGTTCCTTTTCACGCGCTCTTCGATGGTTCCCAGCATTTGATTGATCGATACACAGTTTCCTACTCGCCCAGCGCCAGTATTTTTGCGCTTTGCCAGAGCAGAACTGCAAATGCTTCGGGCTCGTCGCTGATTCTTGGTATCCCAGACCAGCAAGCACCGGCGATCCTCGATGAAGTCCAGGCTCTGGCCGGCGTACTCGATCAAGCAGAACTATTCGTCGGCGCGGCGGCAACTGAAAACATTCTGCGCACCAAAGGCCCCGCAAGCCGCAACATTCACATCGCTACCCACGGCCGCTTCCGCCAGGACAACCCCATGTTCTCCGCCATCCGTCTGGGCGATTCCTCGCTAAGTTTGTTCGATCTTTATCAGCTAAGGCTTCCCGTAGAGCTGATCACGCTAAGCGGTTGCTCAACCGGACTCAACGTCGTGGTCGCCGGAGACGAGTTAATCGGGCTGGCCCGAGGTCTGCTCCATGCCGGGGCCCAGTCCCTGGTCCTGAGCCTGTGGGATGTCCACGACAAAAGCACCGCCGAGTTCATGACTGCTTTCTACGGGTTTCTCCGTGAGGGGAAAAGCAAAGCCGAGGCATTACAGGC
Source organism: Terriglobales bacterium (assembly GCA_036271275.1). Classification (GTDB taxonomy): domain Bacteria; phylum Acidobacteriota; class Terriglobia; order Terriglobales; family Acidobacteriaceae; genus DATBAX01. The sequence continues at coordinate 4,999 of DATBAX010000325.1, read as the reverse complement.
GTCCATGCTAAAGCTGAAAGCGACGTACCCCCATTGCTATCAATGGGCGCCGTTCATTTTGGTCGGCAAAGCCTAGTCCTGAGAAGATGAACTGTGCGAAATTTGGATGGAGCAGTCACTTCGGCACTGCGTTAAAGCTTTTGTCTTGAGTACGCGGTTTAGCGCCTAAGACAAGCAAAGTTTCATGTACCAGCCGATGCCGCCAGAGCCCATTCATCATGCTCAATCTTCGCAACGGTCCTGGGCGGTTTTTTTGTGGGAGCTTTGTGCTCTCCAAGAACCGTGTCTAGAGTCTCCTTCATAGTGTCCAGCAAGACAGAATCCTTGGATGCTAGTGCGTAGTAGATCCTGATGTAGTTATCTGATCTCTTGCCAATCTTTTGCTTGTCATTCTCGACCCGCGATAGGGTCTCGGGAGTCAGCTTAACTTTCTCAGCAAACTCGGTCGCTTTATTGCCAAGTCGTTTGCGTAGAAATCGGATTTCGGCGCCTGTCAGGGCTTCTCGCTTCATCACCGTGTGCCGAGCCATAAGCGAGAACAATTGCTTGATCGCGGGAATTTCTACGAACTTTTCCCCGCAGTCACATATGAAATATTTGACTCCCACCAAAAACACGTTAGGCAAGCCAGATTCAGAAAACTGATATGGTTTGTCGTCCATTGCAAGGAATTCGCATCGGGCTGCGTGATCGCATTCGTGCATTAAGTCTCCAGCCATCTCGTCACCACTTTAAATTCCCGTCGCCAACTATCCACACCGATAATGATCGTAATGGGCTTGCCATCTACGGTCTCGGCAGCTATGTAGTACTTCCACTGCCATTGGTCTGAATTAAATTGGGGAGGCCGTTCAAATTGCCAAGAGGTTTCAAGCCCGTAGATGACGTCTGTGGTATCAATGCCTCGATCCATGTGACCGTACAAGGCATGATAACTTTCCAGCGTCTCGGCGTAAGTAACAGCATTTATCGCCTCGAGCACTAGCTTCCTAAGTTCTGCTTCCGTTAGAGGCTTAGGAGTAACCCCTCGCTCTTGGACCATATTAGCTCCAGACTTGATGTAATGTCAAGCCACAGCAGGACTCGGCCCTTGACGCCCGAAACAATAACTTACGAGCTTTATATATCAACTACATAGCCGTCCCCTACTATTTATTTTCCTTCCCCTATATTTCCTGCCCTAGTAATGTCCCTTTTCTCCTGAGTACCAAATCCTGGTTCCGTGTCCCTAGCGGAGGTTTTGTGGTGAAGCACTTTAGCGAGGCCCAATGGGCCGATTTTGCAAGGAACTTAATCGCAGGGAAGGAGAAGGTTGACATGCAACAACACGTTCAAGGCGGGTGCCAGAAATGCGAAGAGACGATGCAAATATGGCAAAGCGTGCTTGCGATTGCCGAGAAGGAAAGCGGGATCACCCCTCCTTCCGACATCGTGCGGGTCGTCAAAAGTCAGATGGCAGCGGTCGCCGTCAAAGCAGGCCGTGGCGTTCGGGTGTTGTTTGATTCGGCTTTACAGCCCATAACTTCGGGAATTCGAGGTTCGGTTTCGGCCCGACAATTTCTGTATGAGACGGATGACTACTACATCGACCTTCGCCTGGAACCGCGCCGGGAAGCCGATCGCGCCTGTCTGGTAGGGCAAATCCTCACCCGCAAAGGCATGGACCGGGTGGCCGCAGGCGTTTCCGTCCGCATTCAAAAAGGGAAGCGGCAGGTTGCGGAGACCACTGCCAATCGTTTTGGCGAATTTCAACTCGAATTTGACGGTGCCATTGGCTTGCACATCTCCATTGGCAACGATGGAGCCAATGAGATCGTTCTCCCCCTCCATGGAGTTCATGGAAAATCATTGAAAACAAACAACTTGGACTAGGTTGCAAAGTAACCGGAAGGGTAACCATCCGGGAATTACGACTGTAAGTTTTCCAAAGTTCGAATGTTTCGTAGACTCGACCTACCTAAAAAGGCTCGAGCCAAAAGGGGAATAAATGAGAACGCAGAGTGAATCGGTAGTCAGCAAATCGAAGCGACAGGCACCCCCGGCCTCACGTGCATTTTTCGCGCTGTTCTTAACGCTGTGTTTCGGAATCCAGTCTCTGAGCGCGCAAACTTTCAAAGCCCAGACGCCGCCGATGACTCGCATCATCGTGCGCACCAGTCTCGGATTGGGCGGAGTTCTGAATCTCTGTAAGATTCTGGGCTGCTCGAACGCTGAGGCATTGGGAGATCCCCAAGGCCAGTTGTTCATGATTCAAACTCCGGCATCCCTCAATGGGATCACTTCGCTGCTGAACATTTCCGTTTTGGGTCTGGTTTCCATCGAAACCGACCAGAACGTGCAGACCCAGGAAGCCTCAGCTGGCGTTACTCCTAATTATCTAAACGACGAAGCGCCGTTTTCGTATTACGGAACTTCCGTCTGGCACGGTTATGTGTCGCAACCCGGCAACCAGCTCATCCGGACGGACGCTACTCATGCAGCGTTCAATGCCGGCAACGGAGTCATTGTTGCGGACATCGATACCGGCGTGGATGCAACTCATCCCGTGCTGAAAAATGTTTTGATCTCTGGCTACGACTTCACCCGCAATTCCGCTGGCGGCTCCGAGATGGGCGACGTGACTCAGTCTTCGGTTGCAGTCCTGGATAAAAATCCCCGGCCCGCGCGAGTCAGCCAATCTGCGGTTGCCGTTCTGGATCAATCGGCAGTCGCTGTGTTGGATGGCCCGGGATATGAAGCCTTCGGTCACGGCACCATGACCGCCGGCATCATTCACCTGGTTGCGCCGCAGGCGCAAATCATGCCGTTGAAAGCCTTCAAGGCAGACGGCAGCGGCTACGACTCTGACATTCTCCGCGCCATTTACTATGCCGTGAATCACGGCGCAAAAGTAATCAACATGAGCTTCAACTACACCACTTATTCGCAAGAGTTGGCGAACGCTGTGAACTATGCCAATGCGAACGGTGTGATTTGCGTGGCCGCCGCGGGCAACAGCGGAGTGCAGGCTACGGTTTATCCCGCTGCGCTGAAAGGCGTGATCGATGTTGCTTCGACCAGCAACAATGACACTCCTTCGTCTTTCTCCAACTACGGTGCGCCTCCGGTATGGTTGTCCGCCCCGGGAGAAGGTGTGATGACCACTTATCCCTTCGGAACTTACGCCGCGGGATGGGGAACATCCTTCAGCACCCCGATGGTTTCAGGTACGGCCGCTCTGATGCTGTCCCAGTACAAGAGCAACCCGCCTGTCGCCAAAGGCTTACTCGGACTCATCTTGCAACTGCTGACTGCTTCTACCACGGAGCCTCAGGCGGCAAGTGCATTGGCGCATACTCAGCAGATCCCGGACCCGCAGATGGGCAAGGGTCGGCTGGACACGTATCAGGCAATGCAGGCCTGGCATAACAATCTGGGTCTGCGCTAGACCTTCGGCGCGGGACTATCGAGGCCTTTATGGAAACGTTCGTGAGCGAATGGTTGGCAGGGTCAGCAAACGGGGGGACCCTGCTGCGGGTGAAGGAACTTGAGGAGCAACAGCAGGCGCTCCTCAAGTCCGTCATCTGTGCCTTCAATCAATTGCTCGACCTGCGCGACCTTGGTACCGGCATTCACAGCACGCGCTTGGCGGAATGGGCGGTAAGGGTCGCTAGAAAGCTGGGACTTGCAGAGTCAGATTTTTATCAGCTCGAAGCCGCTGCTCTTCTGCATGACATCGGCAAAATTGGGATCCCCGACGCCATCTTGAAAAAAGAAGGCAAGCTCACCGACGAAGAAAAAGCTTTGATGAACAAACACCCGGAATATAGCTGGTCAATTCTGCGGCTATTTCCCGGCTTGGATAAAGCCAGCCTGTATGCTCTTCATCATCACGAGAGTTTCGATGGCCGCGGATATCCAGGTAATTTGAAAGGTCAGGAAATTCCCATCGGATCGCGCATCGTGGCCGTCATCGACGCCTACGATGCAATGGTTTCCAATCGTTGCTATCGCAAAGGATCTTCGCACGAAGAAGCAGTCAACCGCCTGAATGAGTCCGCCGGTACGCAATTTGATCCTGTTGTGGTGCAGGCCTTCGTGGAAATCGCCGGCCAGGAAGTTGCGGAAGTTTTCGCCGCCACCGGAAGCAGTCCTTCGGCGGTAATCTAACCAACCTATTTCGACATCGCCCCCAAAGCCTCGCGAAACATGGCTTCGAAAGAGGCCCCCGGTTTAATTTTCCCCAGCGTCGCCAACGCTTTTTCCGCGGCCGGTCGCTGGTATCCCAAATTCATCAGTGCCGAGAGCACATCTTCCTCCATTGCACTGAGAGACGAGACCGGCGTGACCACCTCCGTACCCTGCGCCGGCAGCTTATCTCGCAACTCCAGAACCATGCGCTCGGCAGTCTTCTTGCCAATTCCAGGAATGCGCGTGAGCCGAGCAATATCATTGCCGCGAATCGAACCCACCATCTCGTCGGCAGCCATGCCGCTAAGAATCGTAATCGCAAGCTTCGGTCCAATCCCGCTCACCGTGATTAATTTCTCGAAGAGAGTTTTTTCCGTTGGCCGCAGAAATCCATACAGCGCAATCTGATCTTCGCGTACATGCGTATGGATATGAAGCGCAACCTCGCTCCCAAGGCCGGGGAGATCGGAGAACGTCGGAACGGTAATGACCACGTCATAACCGACGCCCGAAGTTTCCACTATCGCCTGGTTCGGATGCTTCGCCAGCAATTTCCCGCGCAGATGAGCAATCATGTGAAGAACATTGTAGCCGGAGATGAATCACGAGGGCGGTAGCCCACCCCGCGGACGTAAGTCCGCCCGAGATTTCGAAGGGTTTAGCTGAAAGCTGACAGCTGAGAGCTGAAAGCTCTTCTAAAACAACGAACTCTGCTTCCGATTCGGCGTAATCCCAAAATGCTCATATGCGAGCTGAGTCGCCACCCGTCCGCGAGGAGTCCGATTTAAGAATCCAATCTGAATCAGAAACGGCTCATAGATTTCTTCAA
>DATBAX010000324.1:0-7405 GCA_036271275.1 Terriglobales bacterium | reverse complement strand
TGGGGAAGCGATTTGCTATTGTCGTTGCGCGCTTTAACGCTTTCATCACCGAGCGATTGCTGCAGAGTGCGTTTGACGGGCTGGTGCGATCCGGAGCGAACGAAGACGAGATTGACATCGTTCGTGTTCCCGGCGCTTTCGAAATTCCGTCTGCCGCACGGACTTTGGCCGAAACGAAAAAATACGATGCAATCATCTGCATCGGCTGTCTGCTGCGTGGCGACACCGCGCATTACGATGTGATCGTGAACGAGTGCGCACGCGGCATTGGGCAATCCGCGCAGGAGACCGGCGTCCCGCACGCCTTCGGTGTCCTCACCTGCGAAAATCTGGAGCAGGCCATCGATCGCGCCGGATTGAAAATGGGCAACAAAGGCTTCGAGGCGGCGATGGCTGCGGTGGAGATGGCAAATCTGAGGGAAACCGTCGTTGGCCGTTCGTCGTTGGCCGTTGGCAAAGTCAAAACCGCTCGCTCCAAGCCTCGGAGTGCTTCAAAGTCCAAATGGAAGCGCTGAATATTCGCTGCAAGTGCAAACCTTGTAAACTAATCTCCGAAGGCTGTAGGCACTAAGCCAACGACCAACGACGAACGGCCAACGACTGCCCCTATGGGAACCCGCCGAAAATCTCGCGAACTTGTGCTCCAGATGCTCTTCCAGGCCGATATGGGCAAACAAGAGGCGGCTGATGTGCGCCGTGTTTTCTGGAACGAACGCAAGGATATTGGACCCGACGTGCAGGGTTTTGCCGAGGATATTTTTCGCGTCGCTACGGATCGCACCGCCGAAATCGATGGACTGATCGAGAGCCATGCCGAGCACTGGCGCATGGAGCGGATGGCGGCTGTCGATCGCAATATCCTGCGCGGCGCGGTCGCGGAATTTCTCGGTTATCCGGCCACGCCTCGGGCCGTGATTATCAATGAAGCCCTGGAAATTGCCCGCAAATTCTCCGCTCCGGAGTCGGTTCAATTCATCAATGGCGTGTTGGACAGCGTAGGCCGCGATCTTGGCAAAGCCAAAGCCTAGAGGAACGCGCAAGTAAGAATGCAGAAGTCAGAAGTACTCGACCTCGACTTCTGCATCCTGCATTCTGACTTGGGACCAAAGACCAGAAACCCAAAACCCGCTTCCTAGGGTTTCACCGCAACTATATCCGGATAGCAATAGGTTACCGGCGACGGTGGTGGCAGCGGTGGATTGCCGGGCCCGAGGCAAAATGGCTGAGGGACCTGCTCATTTTGCGGAAATACAATCTGCTGGACATCGACTCCCGAGAGCGTGTCCACCAAATGAACTGTTCCTAGCGCGGCTGGGAAGGTCGAATCAAGCGGCGGTGGCACGTCCTCAGCGCCTACGTATAAAAATCTTCCGTCCGGGGTCAGCGAAGCTTGTAGTGCGATCGCGTTCCCTGTCAGCGTGATCGCGGACGTGGTCTTGTTCGCCACACTAAATACCAGAATAGTCCCGGAATTTTCCGTCACAATGTAAGCCGTTCGGCCATCCGGAGAAAGAATGAATTGCTTGGGAACAAAGGTGCCCTGTCCAAGGTTTACCGAGCCGGTATAGGTATTGCTGATGGTAGGCGGGCACCCGGTGGATGTGGTGTTCACGTCGAGGTAATCAATTCCGGGAGGATCCATCGCCAGCACTTGCATTCCATCCGGAAGCGGCCGAAGCATCGACGGCGTTCCCGGAGTGGTGACGACCTGAGGGGCGGGTGCGCCGGTGCAGGTTGTGTAGGGCGTCACCGAATCCGGCGAACTGCCGGCGATCAATGCGAAAGCTCCAACCGGTAGAAATGCCACATCATTTGCCACCGTACCTGGAGGATTGAGCGGGACCGTCTGCAATGGATCCAGCGCTGAATAAATGTACAGCGTACTTCCCGCCACGATGAACGCCTTCAGATTGTCTGGTGAAAATGCGGCGGCGGTGGCGCCGGTAATATTCAATGTCGCGGTAACGGTGCTGGTGCCGGCACTGTACACGTAGACCTGGTTCGGGGTATCGACGGTATCGGAAATAATGACTGTTTGGCCGGCGGGTGACACGGCCAGCACTTTGCCGGGCGCGCTGGTGTGCTGGGTTAAAGTGTTGGTCCCGGTCACCACCATCAGACCTCTGGTTCCCAGTTGTCCTGAATTCACTCCGAGATACGCAGCTGTGCCTCCCGGCTCGAAAACAAAGGAATTTGGCGGGCTATTCAGAATGCCCGCGCTACCCAGAGTATTGACGCCAGTACTCGCTCCAGTGATCGGGATAATTCTCGTCTGGCAGCCCGGAATGTCGGCGCAACTCCACGGCTCGTTTGTTGACGGATCAACTCCAGTTCCCGTACTGGTGACATAGACCGAATAACTTGCGGTGGTAGTTGGATTTCCCGCCACCACAAAGCTAATCACGCCGGCTGGGTAAATGGGCAGAGTTGGAGTGAATCCAATGTTACATGTTGGCGGAGTACAAGACGCTGTGACTGCCGAGGCTCCAATCGCAGGCGCGTTCGCCTGGCCAACCCCGCCATAAAGCGTACTGCTTCCAGCCGACACCGTGACCGCGCTGCGATTCGAAGAGTTCCAGGTCAAAGGAACTCCAGTAATTGCTTTGTCCAGGCTGTCCAGCACAGTGGCATAAATGGTGGTGGAAGTTCCCGTAGGGACCAGAAGCGAAGTCTCGCTGGTATTCGAAACGTATAGCGAAATCGACTTGACCGCACAGGTCACAAAACTGTAGGGCGCGCTGTTGACGCCACTGGCGGTGGCGTAAAGATTTGTTGTGCCGGGAACGCTCGCTGAGGCCTGGGTTTGATTCAGTATGATTTGGCCAGTGGGAGTTAATGTGATGGGCGTCAATCCCGCTACAGTGGAATTCCCCAACTCAAACGAGAACTTGCCCACCGACGAGGTGATATCCGTAAGATTATTTCCCACGCCGTTGTAGGCCTTAGCCTGGAATCCGAGCGTCTGTCCTTTGGAGTAGCACGGCTGGCCGGGTGGAGGATTCGTGGTCGACGGTATCACGCTGATCTGAATGCTGGTGATGTGCTCATGGACGTACACAATAGTGGGAGGGCTGCTAATCCCTTTGGCCGTGGCCGTAACCTGCGCCACGCCGACCGGGCCAGGTGTGCAGGTCGTAGGAGTAGACAATGAATCCCAGGTTCCCGCGCATACCGTACCGGTGTTGGCCACGGTGACGACGGCCGGATTGCTGGACTGATAGGAAAATGTCTCGCTGATCGCGGTATTGTTTCGGTTGAAGGCAGTGGCGGTAAAAGCCTCGAGTGCTCCGACATCCATGGAGGAATTAACGGCGGGCGAAAGGGTGATGCTCGCCGGCACTTCGTCGGGTATGGTGGTCGTGGCGCCTCCGCCACCGCAAGCCGCGATGCTGATCGCTAGCAGAGAAAGCATGAAACCCAAGATCGCGAACCTGACCGAGCCCAACCTACCCATTCATCCTCCACGCTCCGTGGTCGTCCAGGGAGCGAGCGCACGCCTATTCGAAGTAGTGTTCTAAAAAATATTAACTTTCGGAAGTTTTCCAGTGTAGAGGCTGCCAATCTTTAGAGCAAGCTGCGACGCTTGAGCCTGGGAAGGAAGAAGGCAGAATTCAGAAGTAACGCGATACGACTTATGGCTACCTGTTAAAATTCTGCATTCTAACTTCTTACTTCTGCATTCCTCGGCCGCGTTCCTTAACCGCGAACCCTACCCAAGTTTCCCCAAAAGTGAGATGCGGGAATTGGTGGTTGACGATGTGTGAAGAGGATTGTTATATTTATAGGGTTCCGCGAGTTAAGTCTGGCTTGTCTGTACGCGGCAGTCGTTGGGAGTTACAATGACTGCGGCTGAGAAGTAGGATACACGTTCTTGAGTAGCTGTAATTCTTGAGACGCCCTCGCTGAAACGTCCTGCGCGCACCTTTCGTCAATGAGAGGCTATGTAGGACGCTGCTAACGAAACGGAGCATCTCCTGAGATTTTCTTCAGGCTTGACGTCACCGTCGTTGGTGTCAGTCTAACGGGAAACCGAAAAAGTTCTTGCCTTGCGTTTAGGGGTGAGAAGTATGGCTGGACGAATCGCCAGTCAGCCCCTTCATAAGGGAAAAGCAGAAGCGGCGTGAATCCGCATTTGTGCGCCTGTGTTTGGCGTGCAACGGAACAGCGCGGCTAAGGAGCGGCAAAGAGTGCCTACCTTTAATCAATTGGTGCGTGACGGCCGCAAGCGGCCTCGATATAAGACGGCCAGCCCTGCCTTGCAGGGATGTCCGCAAAAACGCGGAGTCTGCACTCGCGTGTACACACAAACGCCGAAGAAGCCGAACTCGGCTTTGCGCAAGGTGGCTCGTGTGCGCCTGACCAACGGGATCGAAGTCACGACTTACATCCCCGGCGTCGGTCACAACCTGCAGGAGCACTCGATTGTGCTGATCCGCGGCGGCCGTGTAAAGGATCTGCCGGGAGTTCGATATCACGTAGTGCGCGGCACGCTGGACGCAGTAGGCGTCGCCGGCCGCAAACAGAGCCGTTCGAAATACGGCGCGAAACGCCCGAAAGCGTAAGAACCGTCGTTGGTCGTTCGTTATTGGTCGTTGGCCTGAGAGCCAACGCTAAAAGCTGAATAGCTAGAAGCTAGCAGCTAGGAGCTAAGAAGTAATGCCTAGAAAAGGACATATCGCCAAGCGGACTGTGGAAGCCGATCCGGTTTACGGATCCGACCTGGTCACGAAGTTCGTTAACTCGATGATGTGGCAGGGCAAGAAAAGCACCGCCGAAGGCATCTTTTATGAAGCCTTGACCAAGATGGAAGCCAAGGGCGGCGACGAAGCTTTGAAGCTCTTCAAGAAGGCCATCGAAAACGCCAAGCCGCTGCTTGAAGTCAAGAGCCGCCGCGTGGGTGGCGCGAACTATCAGGTGCCGGTCGAAGTGAATGCCGATCGCCGTACATCGCTCGCGATTCGCTGGTTGATTCTTTACGCCCGCGGCCGTGGCGAAAAAGGCATGGTCGACAAATTGAGCAACGAATTGCTCGATGCCGCCAACGGCAAAGGCGCGGCGATCAAGAAGAAGGAAGACGTTCATCGTATGGCTGAAGCCAATAAAGCTTTCGCGCATTATCGATGGTAGAAGAACAGCTGCTAGCTCCTAGCTAGGGGCCAACGGCTAAAAGCTGATAGCTAAATTCAGAAAGAGTAGATAAAGACAGTGGCTAGAACAGTCCCATTAGAACGGTGTAGGAACATCGGCATCATGGCCCACATTGATGCCGGTAAGACCACTACGACGGAGCGCATCCTGTTCTATACGGGAAAGACGCATCGCATCGGAGAGGTGCACGAAGGCACTGCCACCATGGATTGGATGGAGCAGGAGCAGGAGCGTGGCATCACCATCACGTCCGCGGCGACTACCTGCACCTGGCGCGACATTCGTATCAACATTATCGATACCCCCGGCCACGTCGATTTCACGGCTGAAGTCGAACGTTCCTTGCGTGTACTCGATGGCGCGGTTGCTGTATTTGACGCAGTCCACGGCGTTCAGCCGCAGTCGGAAAAAGTCTGGCGTCAGGCTGATAAGTACGGTGTTCCAAGAATTTGCTTTATCAATAAGATCGACAAGATGGGCGCGGATTTCGAGCATGCCGTTGACACTCTCCGCAAGCGCCTCAATGCCAAGCCCGTCGCGATCCAGATTCCCATCGGACAGGAAGATAAGTTTAAGGGCGTTGTAGATCTCATCAACATGAAGTCGATTACCTGGAAAGATGAGACCATTGGCGCCGAGTACGTGACTGGCGAAATTCCCGCTGAGCTCCAGAAAAAAGCTGAAGCGTTTCATGCGCAACTGGTCGAAGCTGTCGCCGAAACCGATGACGCAATCCTGCACAAATTTCTCGAAGGCGAGACCATTTCTCCTGACGAACTGCGCGCCGCCCTGCGCCGCGCGACGATTTCTCTGAAAGTATTTCCGGTAGTCGTTGGAACTTCTTTTAAGAACAAAGGTGTTCAGCCGCTGCTCGATGCGGTTGTCGATTATCTGCCTTCGCCTCTTGATACCGCTGAAATTCACGGAATTAATCCTGACAAGCCGGAAGAGGTTCTGACCCGCAAAGCTGACGACAAAGAGCCGTTCTCGGCGTTGGCGTTCAAGATCATGGCGGACCCGTTTGTCGGCCAGCTAATTTTTATCCGGGTTTATTCGGGCTCGCTCAAGTCTGGTGATTCGGTGTTGAATCCACGCACCACGAAGACGGAGCGCATTGGGCGTCTGCTGAAGATGCACGCCAACAAGCGCGAAGACATCAATGAAATTCTGGCCGGCGACATTTGCGCGGCCGTTGGACTCAAGAATGTCAGCACCGGCGACACGATCTGCGATGACGACAAGCCGATCGCTCTCGAAAACATTGTTTTTGCGGTGCCGGTAATTTCGGTTGCGGTGGAGCCGAAGACCAAAGCTGACCAGGAAAAAATGGGCATGGCGCTCGCGAAGCTGGCCCAGGAAGATCCCACCTTTAAAGTTCACACCGATCCCGACAGCGGACAAACCATTATCAGCGGCATGGGCGAGTTGCATCTGGAAATCATCGTCGACCGCATGATGCGCGAGTACAAAGTCGAGGCCAATGTCGGCAAGCCGCAGGTCGCTTATCGCGAGACCATCCGCAAAAAGTCGGAAGCCGAAGGCAAGTACATTCGCCAGACCGGTGGCAAGGGTCAATACGGACACGCCAAGATTCGCCTCGAGCCGCAACCACCGGGCACGGGCTACGAGTTTGTCAACGACACCACCGGCGGTTCGGTGCCCAAGGAATTCATCAAGCCGATCGATCAGGGAATTCGCGAGGCCATGGAAGGCGGCATTCTGGCCGGCTACGAAATGGTCGATGTGAAGGCGATCCTGTACGACGGCAGCTATCACGACGTCGATTCGAACGAAATGGCATTCAAGATCGCCGGTTCGATGGCGTTCAAGGAAGCCGCCCGCAAAGCGTCTCCGGTATTACTCGAGCCAGTGATGGCAGTCGAAGTTGTGACCCCGGAAGATTACGCGGGCGTGATCATGGGCGATTTGAGTTCGCGTCGCGGACGCATTGAGGGCATGGAGCATCGCGCAGGTTCGCAGGTGATCAAGGCGACGGTTCCTCTTGCGGAAATGTTCGGATACGCGACCCACATGCGTTCCAGCACTCAGGGCCGCGCCGAATACTCGATGCACTTCGGCCGTTACGAAGAAGCGCCGCGGTCGGTGTCGGAAGAAATTATTGCCAGAGTGCAGGGCACCGCGAAGTAAGCGGAGCTTGAGTTAGCAACCCAAAGATTCAGCAGACAAAAGCACGGAGCTAGGAAATGGCGAAAGAAAAATTTGATCGCAATAAGCCGCACGTAAACGTAGGGACGAT
>DATBAX010000323.1:0-3621 GCA_036271275.1 Terriglobales bacterium | reverse complement strand
GGTGTTGCGCGAGGGTGCGGAGACCGTATTGATCCTGTCCGCCGTGTCCCTGAATTCCAGCGAACTGCTCAGCTTCATTGGGACATTGTCCGGCGTAGTCGTTGCCGTTCTTTTCGGCGTGATGTTCGTCAAAGGCAGCGTACGGATTAATTTGCAAAAATTCTTCCGTGTAACGACGGGTATTCTGTTTTTCGTGGCGGCTCAGCTCTTGGTGTCAGGCCTGCACGAACTTTCTGAGAGCGGCGTGCTCTGGTCATCCAAGCGTGAAATGGCGATCATTGGGCCGATCGTCCGCAACGACTTGTTCTTCTTCGTGACCATCGTTGCTCTGGCCGCATTGATGGTTTTGCTGGAAGTAAAGCGTCGTGAGCCCAATTCACTTCCAGAATCGCCCGCTGACCGGCGCAAAGCGTTATGGACCGCCCGCCGTGAACGCCTATGGATGGCATCGGTTTACGTCAGCTCGTTTGTTTTCATTTTTCTGGTCACTGCGGAATTTATCTATACCAAGAGTGTGAGCGCTTTATCGCCGGCGACCGAAGTTACATTCCAGAATGGACAGGTCAGCATCCCTCTTACCCAGGTTTCCGATGGCGACCTCCATCGCTTCGCCGCCAATGAAAATGGGACGACGGTCCGTTTCTGGCTTTACCAAAAACCAGATGGCAAAGTTGCCACTGTCTTTGACGCCTGTGAAATTTGTGGCGGCATCGGTTTCTACAAAGGGACCAACGGAGTGGTTTGCAAAAACTGTGCCGCGCCTGTGAACGCCCAATCCGTTGGGATGAAGGGCGGATGCAACCCCGTGCCGCTCAACGCGGAAATCGTCTCCAATGAAGTCATCATCAAGGAGGCGGACATCGCGGCCGGGGCCCGCATGTTCCAGCAATAACTCATGTTCGTTCGGCTCGTCTACGAATCCTTCCGGCGGCAAAAGCAACGCAAACTCCTCGCAGGAGTGGCGATCGCTTTGGGTGTAGGCGTGGCCACCGCGATGATCGGAGTAGCGACTGATGTCGGTGACAAGATCAGCCTTGAGTTGCGCAGGAACCACGCGAATATCGTAGTCACTCCGCAGGAAGACACGCTGGATTTGGAAATCGGGGGTGTGAATTTGAAGCCTCCATCCGACGGCGCTTTCTTGAACGAAGCGGATTTGCCGAAAATCAAAAGCACATTTTGGCGCAATGCGATCCTGGGCTTTGCCCCTATGTTGCCGGTGAATGTGAAGCTGGACGATTCGCAGGAAGTCACTTTGCTTGGCACTTATTTTTCCAAGCCGTACAGTTTCGGCAAAGATAATTTTGTAACCGGAGTCCGCACGACGAACGGTTCCTGGCGAGTGGCGGGAGATTGGCCCGCGGATGATTCCCAGAATGTTTTGATTGGCGAACATCTGGCAGCGAAAATCGCAAAACATCCCGGCGACACGGTGGGGATCGCAGGAAAGCCGCACCTCGTCTCGGGAATTCTGTCCACGGGTGGCGCGGAGGACGATCAGATCGTCGCGCCTATCACGATAGCCCAGCAGATCCTCGGCAAACCGGGCGCGGTGCGCCGCGTATACGTCAGCGCGCTGACCAAGCCGGAAGACGCCTTCGCCCGACGCGATCCGAAAACTTTAAGCGGCCCCATGTATGACCGCTGGTACTGCTCGCCGTACGCACAATCGATTGCCTATCAACTACAAGAAGTAATTCCCTTTTCGCATGCCGAGCAAATCCGCCAGGTCGAGCAGACCGAGGGCACAGTGCTTTCCCGGATTAAAGGTCTCATGTTGCTGATTACGGTAGCCGCGTTATTTGCTTCGGGCCTGGCGGTTTCGGCCGCGATGGCAACGGCAATTTTCGAACGACGTCATGAAGTTGGCTTAATGAAAGCTCTGGGCGCGGGGAAAGCTGCGGTGGCTTCAATCTTCTTTGCGGAAGCCGCACTGCTGGCCTTGATTGGCGGAGTGTTGGGCTTTCTAGGCGGTTCGTTGCTGGCCCGGCAAATCGGGCGCTCGATTTTCGATTCACAAATTACCGTCCAGCCCGTTCTCTTGCCGGTGATTCTGGCGATCGCGATTCTGGTGACCTTCGCGGGCAGCGCGGTCGCGATCCGGCGGGCGGTGATGTTCGATCCTGTGTATGCGCTGCGAGGCGAAGGATGAGTTTCCAGCCCACCCACGATTCGGCAACGCAAGTGGCCAAGCGACGTTCGGCAGCGCCGCATACTTCAATGTTCGTGAGAATGCTGTTGCGCGCCGCCGTCCTTCGCCGGGGGCGTGCGGCTTCTGCCTTGCTTGCGATGACAGTCGCTGCGGCGGTGGCAACTGCGATGCTTAACCTGTACGTCGAAGTGCAAGTAAAGCTGCGCAAGGAATTCCGCAATTACGGCGCGAATGTCGTGATCGTCGGCAAGAACGGGCAGGCGCTTTCTACCGATGCGTTAAAGACAGTCGACGCTATTCTATCGGGCCGAGGGATCGCGGTGCCATTCGCCTACATCGTGGCACGCACTTCCGATGGAAGGTCAGTAGTCGTCTCCGGCACCGACCTCGAAGCGGTGCGCCGATTAAATGCCTGGTGGTCGGTGGATCATTGGCCCGATGCCGCAAATCAGGCGTTGCTCGGTAGGCAAGCCGCAGCGGTCGTGAGTCCTCAGGGAAAGTCTTTCGATTTGAGCTTTCAGGGTCGCACTCTCCATCTGACTCAGGCAGGAATTCTTCAGACGGGGGCAGCCGAGGAGGGACGCGTTTATCTTTCGCTGCCCGATTTTGAAGCCTGGACAGGCGTGGCTCCAACCACCATCGAGGTGGGCGCCTTCGGCTCGCCGCAAGAAGTAAGCACAATCGTCAATCAGCTTGTTCTAGCGATGCCTGCCGCGGATGTTCGCCCGTTCCGCCAAATCATGGAGAGCGAAGCTCGTGTGCTCGGCAAGACTCGCGCGACGCTGCTGGCGGCCGCAATTCTCATCATCCTCACGGCTTCGGTTTGTGTTCTCGCCACGCTCATGGGATGGGTCTTTGATCGCCGACGCGATTTTGCGATCATGAAAGCTTTAGGTGCGTCTGAACGTCTAATCAGTGGTTTCTTTGCCGGCGAAGCGGCCGCGCTGGGAGCTGCCGGGGCGGTGGCTGGATTTCTAATTGGTATCGGCGTGGCCGCGTGGATTGGCCGGGCAAACTTCAATGCTCCGGTGATGCCGCGACTGGGCGTATTTCCGGTGGTTTTGGCAGGTAGCGTTACTGTTGCGTTGATCGCCGCCGTGGTGCCAATTTCTTTGCTGCGGCGCGTCCAGCCAGCTATGATCTTGAAGGGCGAATAACGTGATCGAGCTGAAAAACGTGACCCGGGTCTACCCCGCGCGAGCGGAAGCCAGTGGCGGCAGCATCCGCGCACTCGACGACTTCTCGCTCAGCCTTGCTCCCGGCGAATGGATTGCGATCATGGGTCCATCCGGCTCGGGAAAGTCCACGCTGGTCAATTTAATTGGCTGTCTCGATCGTCCCACCTCTGGTGAAATCTGGCTTGATGGAGAGAACATCGCCAGTATTTCCAACGCGGAATTGAATCGGGTCCGTGCCGAGAAAATCGGTTTCATCTTCCAACAATTTCATTTGATTCCCTATCTCACGGC
>DATBAX010000322.1:0-30449 GCA_036271275.1 Terriglobales bacterium | reverse complement strand
CGAAGCATGCCATCTGCGTGGCTAACGGGACGCTGGCGCTTGAATTGGCGCTGCACGCGTTGGGAATTGGGCAGGGGGACGAGGTAATCACGACCTCTCGAACTTTCATTGCGTCGGCGAGTTGTGTGGTGATGCGGGGAGCGCGGCCGGTTTGCGTGGATGTCGATCGCGATAGTCAGAACATCACGCCGGAAACCATCGAGCGCGCAATCACGCCACGGACGCGGGCGATCATTGCCGTCCATCTGGCGGGATGGCCTTGTGATATGGATCCTATTCTGAAGTTGGCGTCCAAACATGGGTTAAAAGTCATTGAAGACTGCGCACAAGCGCAGGGCGCGCTCTACAAAGGGCAGCCCATTGGTTCAATGGGAGACGCCGCGGCATTCTCTTTTTGCCAGGACAAGATCATGACCACCGGCGGTGAAGGCGGCATGATCACAACGAATGATTCCGGCATCTGGGAACGGGCCTGGAGTTATAAGGACCACGGAAAGAATTACAACGCCGTCTTCCACGAGAAGCATGAGCCCGGTTTTCGCTGGCTCCATGATTCTTTCGGAACCAATTGGCGAATGACGGAAATGCAGTCCGCGATTGGCAGAGTGTTGTTAAAGAAACTCCCTGCGTGGATTGAAACCCGCCGGCGGCATGCCCATAGCCTCACGACGCGGCTTTCGCATTTGCCGGGACTTCGCATTCCAGTTACACCCGGGAATTATAAACACGCATATTACAAGTATTACGCTTTTCTGCGTCCAGAAATGCTGCAGCCGGAATGGGACCGCAATCGGATCATGCAAGCCATCGAAGCCGAAGGCGTGCCCTGCTTCGCCGGGAGTTGCAGTGAGATCTATCTGGAAAAAGCCTTTGCCGCACTGGGCGAGCAAGAACGTTTACCTGTAGCGAAAGAGCTTGGCGAAAACAGCCTGATGTTCCTTGTCCATCCAACTCTGTCCGACGAGCACATGGCGCTGAGTTGCCATGCAATCGAGAAGGTGATGGGCATGGCCACGAAAAGTGAAGTCTCACGCATGAACCTAACTTCGCTGGCGACGGCCGCCGGCGCCCATCGGCAATAACCGTAGTTCAACTTTTACTCATTCGGATTTCTCAGTACGCAGGGGTTATCGAGAATGTTGCTTAGACAACGGTCCTGGATTATCGCGCTGTTTCACGTCGTATTGGTGGCCGCTTCGTTTTTATTGGCGTGGCTGCTGAGATTCGACTTCATTTTCTCTTTCCCCCGGTTGATGCTTGCCTGCCTGCCTTTGCTGATTTTGTCGCGGCTCTCCACCCTGACGATTTTCAGGCTGATGCACGGATATTGGAACCATAGCGGCGTCACGGACATTTTAGATATCCTCAAAGCTGTTTCTCTGGGAAGCGTTGCGTTTTTCATTTTGGTTCGCCTCGTCATCGGGGCACATGCGTTTCCCGTTTCCCTTTTCGCGATAGAGGCGATGACGACGGCAGCGGCGTTGGCCGGAGTCCGTCTGTTTGCACGCGCGCTCAAAAACAAATCACGGGTACAGCCCCATCCCAAAACACTTCATCGCGTGATTGTCGTAGGGGCTGGAGAAGCCGCGAGTTCCTTGATCAGGCAACTTCAACATTCGGAGTTTGTCGCCGTGGCTTGCGTCGATGACGATCTTTTCAAACACGGCGCGAAGATTAACGGTGTACCGGTCGTTGACGCCATTGATCAGCTTTCGGCGGTGGCAACCAGTTATAGCGCGGAAGAATTATTCATAGCCATCCCCTCCGCAACCGGCAGTCAGATGCAGCGCGTGAGTGCCTTATGTGAGCAGACCGGGCTGAGTTATAGGACTGTCCCTAAACTCGAAGACTTGTTGTTGGGTCGCGCCTCCGTCTCTCAACTGCGGGAAGTAAACATCGAAGATCTCCTCGGCCGGGATTCGGTCCAACTCGACAACGAAATAGTCCGCGAGCAAATTGTTGGCAAGGTGGTTTTGGTCACAGGCGCGGCAGGATCCATCGGATCCGAGCTATGCCGGCAGATTCTTCGCCATTCACCGGCAAAGTTAATCGCGCTGGACCAGGCCGAAACCCCACTCTTTTATTTGCAGCTCCAACTCACGAAGCAGGCAGGCGGCGAGAACGTTGTCTATCACGTTGCCGACGTCGCGGATGCCCGGCGTATGCGGCAGATTATTTTGGAAAGTGACGTGAACCTCATCTTCCACGCTGCCGCCTACAAACATGTGAATATGGTGGAGAACAATATCCGCGAGGCGCTGCGAAACAACGTTTTCGCCTTGACGTCGTTATTGGATATCGCCGAGGACTGCGGCTGTGAAAGGTTCCTGCTCATTTCGTCCGACAAAGCTGTGCAGCCCACGAGCTTCATGGGGAGCACCAAGCGAATAGGCGAATTGATTCTGGCAGCTCGGCAGGAAACGAAGATGCGCTGTGTATCTGTTAGGTTCGGGAATGTGTTGGGGTCACAGGGCAGCGTAATTCCTATCTTTAAGGAGCAGATCGAAAAAGAGGGACGGATCACGATCACACACCCGGCGGTCACGCGTTATTTCATGACGATTCCGGAGGCCGTCTCACTGGTCTTGCAAGCATTTACCATCGGACAACACGGCGACATTCTGGTCCTCGACATGGGGAAACCGGTCAAGATTCTTGATCTGGCATACTCCCTGATCCGCCTTTCGGGAAAGTCGCCTCGTGACATCAGGATTGAATTTATCGGTCTGCGACAGGGCGAGAAGCTCTACGAAGACCTGTTCTATCCCCACGAAAAACAACTAGACACGGAGAATCGAAAGGTTAAGCGCACGCGTTCCGCCATCATCGCCTGGCCATTTCTCTCGAGCCAGCTTTGGGATCTGCTGGCTCTGGCGAATCATGGAAGCGAGATATCCATTCGCGCCAAAGTTCAGGAAATCATTTCAGAATTCGCACACGAACCAAAAGCTTCGCAATCACCAATGAATCATGGAACCCTGGTAGCCGCACCCAGCGCAATTGAGGTTCCGAGAGCTTTCGCAGCCTCTGCGGGTCTCGACTAGCGATTCCCGCTTAGAGCAATATATTTAGCAAGAACAATTCCCTTCAAATTCCGCGAACTGATTTCTGTTCGTGCCCGCCCCGTTGTTAGTCCAACTCTAGCTTTCCAAACCCCAACATCCTGACTTCATTCCGTTGACGTTGGCAGCCGTGCGCGAAATATTCGCATCAGCGTACGCCCTTTGCTCCTATACTCATGGGCGTGGGACTCACCAGCAATGAACTTGTAGGGCTATTGGTCGCTACCAGCTTTGCTGCTGGCCTGAACGTGTATGCCACGGTTGCGACGCTTGGCTTGCTGGCCCACACCGGATTCCTGGAGCTTCCCGTGCCGCTGCACGTGCTCACGAATTGGTGGGTCATTGGGGCAAGTGGGGCTCTGTTTCTAGTGGAATTCTTTGCCGACAAAGTGCCGCTGTTCGACCTTCTGTGGAATGCCCTTCAGACATTTGTGCGCATCCCTGTCGCGGCTTTGATCGCCTACGGTGCTACTTCCCAACTTTCACCTGGAAAGCAACTGCTCGCTGTTTTAGTCGGAGGCGCGATTGCTCTCGCAGCCCATGGAGGCAAGACTGCGGTCCGGGCTGCAGTCACTGCCTCCCCCGAACCTTTTTCGAACGCAGTCTTGAGTCTTGGAGAAGACGCGCTGGCCGTGCTGCTGACCACATTTGCCACGCGACATCCATTCTCAGCCGCGGCAATCGTGGCCGTGCTGGTCACCGTGATTGTCTTGCTGGCTCGTAGAGTTCTACGAGCGCTGCGAAACTTGTTCCGGGAGGCTGCGCAGGAATTGACGGCGTGACAATCTTGAGCAGCATCCTGACCGCTTTCTTGACAGCGCCGTGCCATCGCTGATAAAAACTCCTCGAGATCGTTCCACGCATTAAAACGATTTAAAGCTGCCTTCTGACGCATTGCGGCCCGCTTCGTACGGTAGGCAGCCTGAGCAAATAAACTCGATTGCAAGGCCCAAATCTATGTGGCAGTGGAAGTTCTCGCGCAGAATAGTTCTTCTCGCTTATCTTTTATCCCGCAGCATAGCGTGGGCACAATCTGAACCCGAGACGGTCCATGTGGATACGACGCCTGGACATGTTATCAATTCGTTTGATCCGGACAGCGCTCTCGGCAGTTCAATTGATGTTTTGTCTCGCTTAGACATAGAAAAGACTTACTCGCCTCACATCGTTCAGGAATCGCTCTCGGCGGGTTGGGGGCCGATTACCTATCGCAACAACTCTGAGCTTCGCATGGCGGCCTGGCATTGGACAGAGCACGGGACCTGGAGCGATGCCGCGCATCGCAGCGGATATTTCACCGGCAGCGCCGAACTGAGAGAGCCTATTCGCGCCATTTTCTCCTACGCACTTCCTCACCGCGGCTTTGCAACCAGCGGCGATCGTCCGCTGCAGGGTCCAAATCTTTCCTATTGGAAGAGCAATCCGTATCTCACCAGCAAGTTCACCGGCGAGAGTGACGAACTGCATCCGCAATGGGCGGTTGTGGATTTGAAAGTCGAAAAACAAGTCAGCGCCGTCCGCATTTTGTGGGCGAGTCCTTACGCGACCGCTTACCAGGTCGAATATTGGACCGGCGCGGACGCGCTCGATTTCGATGGCGGCCCCAAAGGCGAATGGAAGGCCTTTCCCGGCGGAGCCGTCAGCAACGCCCACGGAGACACGGCGACCCTGAAACTTTCCGACGCGCCAGTGTCCACTCGATTTGTGCGAGTGTTGATGACCCAATCCTCGAATACATGCGATGAACACGGGGCCGGCGACATCCGCAATTGTGTAGGCTATGCCATTCAACAAATCGCAGCAGGCACAATCGATAGCGCTGGAAACTTCGTCGAGTTAGCGAAGGATGACGATGAACGGCGCACCACGATTTGTGTTTCATCGATCGATCCCTGGCACTCAGCCGAAGACGTAAATGATGGCGGAAGTTATCAGCACAGCGGCTTCGATATTTTCTTTACCAGCGGATTGACCAACAATCTGCCCGCAATGATTCCGGTCACCATGCTTTATGGCACACCGGACGACGCGGCTGCACAGATCGCTTACATCGAACGCCGTGGATATCGCATTGGGTACGTGGAAATGGGCGAGGAGCCCGACGGCAAACACGCGATGCCGGAGGATTACGGCGCTCTTTATCTCCAGTGGGCCACCGCTATCCACAAAGTCGATCCTGGCTTGAAGCTTGGTGGACCGGTGTTTGAGGGCGTCACTGAGGACATTCATGTATGGCCGGACGCTCAAGGCCACACCTCATGGATGGGACGGTTTATCGCCTATCTCACCGCGCATGGCCGTCTTTCGGACTTGGCGTTTGTGTCGTTTGAACACTATCCCTTCGAACCCTGCGACATAACCTGGAAGACGCTCTACAGCGAACCAAAACTGATGAAGCATATTCTGCAAGTCTGGCGGGACGACGGCGTGCCGAAAGACGTGCCGCTCATGGTGACGGAAAACCACCTTGCGGCAAATTTAACCGGCCCCATGACCACGATTTTCGCCGCGTTATGGCTGGCCGACAACGTTGGTTCGTTTTTTGAAGGCGGCGGCGCGGCGTTCTATCACTCGCCCATCCAGCCGCAAGGAGTCCATAACAGTTGTTTAGGTTGGGCGTCCTGGTCAAACTTTGTAAGCGATGAGGCTTATAACATCAAGGGATACACCTCGCCTTACTTTGCGGCACACATGATTAATCTGGAATGGGTGCAACATCGAGCAGGCGTGCATCACATGTTCCCTTCTTCGACAGATATCAAAGATGCCGATGGAAATGTGCTGGTCACTTCTTATGCAGTGCATCGTCCCGATGGCAACTGGTCTTTGATGCTGGTCAATCGTGATGAGACGAATTCGCACACGGTGAAAGTTCAGTTCGACGACGCCAGGAGCAAACAGAGTATGCCTTTTGCGGGCCCGGTGACGCTCGTGACCTTCGGCAGCGAGCAATATGTCTGGATCAACGATGGACCGAATAGCCATCCCGATCCCGACGGGCCGCCGGCAGCCTCGACCATCGCGTCCGGCCCGAACACTACCTTCACCCTTCCGAAGGCGTCCGTCACCGTGCTGCGAGGCAAAGTCGCCGGACTCAAAGATTGAACGGTGTACTATTCCCTCTATGTGGAAACTGGTTCTGCTCTCGCTTTGGCTGATCGCGCCCGCATTCGCGGCCGAAAAGATGTCGGCCACGCAATTGATTGATCTCGCGAAATCGAATCCCAATGGGCTTCTGAGCGCGATCAATACCACCTTCGACGCGAAAGACCTGAAGGAAGGTACGGCTTGGACGGGCCATGGGCCCGACTTCTTTTTTGTCACCGAAGCGACTGTGCCGCCGCTTCTTGTAATTGACGATGGTTCCGCTCAGCCGATGAAACGTCTGGATGGCTCCGACACTTACTATGCGATTGCGCGGATTGATGCGGTCGGCAAGCTGCATTCCTATCACTACCAGGTTAATGGAGCGAAGTTCGGAGGCCGGCTTGATCTTCCCGCATTCGGACCGCTTTCATATCTTCAGCCGGGAGTTCCCTCGGGAACGCTGTCGGAAAAGATCGTTCACACCAGCAAGATCTATGACGGAATGAAGAGTGAATATTGGATTTACGTACCTGCGGAATATGACTCCAAGGTTTCTGCCGCCCTGATGGTTTTTCAGGATGGCGGGGGCTACATCGACCGGAATGGAAATAATCCGACGCTTAACGTTATCGATAATCTGATTGCACAGAAGGCAATTCCGGTGATGATTGCTGTATTCATCAATCCCGGCGACATTACCGATTCGCCGGGCACGCCGACCTATAGCTTCGTGAAAGCTTATTCGGATAAGTGGCATCGCACCTTAAAAGACTCCATGCGCAGCACGCTGTATGACTCCGTCAGTGACCGATACGGACGATTTCTGCGCGATGAAGTGATCGCCGACGTCGCAGCCAAATACAACATACGCAAAGACGCTTACAGCCGGGCGATTACCGGCCTGTCTTCGGGCGGGATTTGCTCGTTCAATGCAGCATGGCAATTACCCGATCAATTTGCGCGCGTCATCTCGTGGATTGGAAGTTTCACCAGCATCCAGTGGAAGGAAGATCCGAATCTATCGGATGGTGGCCAGGATTATCCCGAAAAGGTTCTGCGTGAGTCGAAGCGCAATCTACGGGTCTGGCTGCAGGACGGGTCGGAGGATATGGAGAATGATCGCTACGGAAGTTGGCCGCTCGCTAATATCCGCATGTCTAATGCATTGAAGCTGAAGGAGTATGACTTTCACTTCAGCTTCGGCAAAGGAACGCACAATTCAGGCCAGGGTGCAGCGGAATTTCCGGAAGCAATGATTTGGCTCTGGAGAGATTACGATGCGGCGAAAACCGGACAGACGTTCGAGATGGATCCGGCAGAGAAAGTGAAACCGGCGTTTCGAGTGTCGATTACGAATAGGGATTAAGGGTAGATCGGCACACCCTACCCCCTTGTCATTTCGAAGCGGAGCGTTCGCTACGGTTCGGAATGACAAGATTTTAAAGATTGATCAGACCTTGCGAATTGGATCTGGTTGCGGCGTGGCCTTCTCCAACTGCGCGCGAAGTTTTTCCAGCGCGGCCTCCACGCTGATCCCGTATTTGATTCGCAACGCTTCCGGCTTGCCATGTTCGATGAACTGGTCAGGCCATCCGATGCGCACGACCGGCGTGTTCAAACCCAGATTATTCAATTCTTCCAGCACCGCGCTGCCAAACCCGCCCTTCAGGACGTGATCTTCGAGAGTCAGAATCGCCTGCACGCTGCGCGCATAAAACTCCAGCATCTCAACATCAATCGGTTTGGCGAAGCGGGCGTTGATCACCGCCGCCGAGTAGCCTTCTCCTTCGAGTTTGCGGGCAATTTCCTGCGCCATCGGAACCATCGCACCGAGCGCGAAGATCGCCACCTGATCGTTCTCTCCATGTTGCAAGAGTTCGGACTTGCCGATGGGAATGGCTTTGGGCACATCTTTTACCGGAGTGCCGGGCCCGACGCCGCGCGGAAATCGTATGGCGATGGGACCGTTATGTTGCATGGCGGTGAAGAGCATGTCGGCGAGTTCGTCTTCGTCCTTCGGTGCCATGTGTACGATGTTCGGAATTCCCCGCAAATAACTGATGTCGAATAGACCATGATGGGTGGGCCCGTCGTCTCCTGAAAGACTGCCGCGATCCATGCAAAACACCACCGGCAAATTCTGCAGGCAGACGTCATGGACAATGGGATCGAAAGCGCGTTGCAGGAACGTTGAATAGATCGCGCAAAACGGTTTGAAGCCTTTGGTCGCCAAGCCGGCCGCAAACAGCACGGCATGTTCTTCGGCAATGCCTACATCAAAATATCTGTCGGGATGATGCGGACGGAAGCGGTCGAGTCCGGTGCCGTTCGGCATCGCGGCCGTGATGGCCACGACTTTGTTATTCATGTGCGCCAGCTTGACCAGCGTATCGGCAAAAGTCTCGGAATACGTGCGTTGAACGACGGGCTTGGTTTCTCCCGTCTCCGGATCGTAAGGACCCAGGCCATGGAATTTTTTCTGCTTCTGCAACGCCGGCTCGAAGCCTTTGCCTTTCTGAGTGAGCACATGCAACAGCACCGGACGATCCTGCGTCTTGAGGAATTCGAAAGTTTTGATCAGCGTTGAAATATCGTGACCATCAATAGGTCCGTAATATTTCATTCCCAGTTCCTCGAAGATCACGCTGGGCCAGAGCATGCTTTTGGCAGCTTCTTCCGCCTTACGGGCCATGCGTAGAGCGATTTTTCCACCCAGCTTTTCGACAAACCTGGCAGCCTGGTCGTGCAGATAATCGTACTTAGGATTAGTGACGATTTTGTGCAGATAGCTGGCGATCGCGCCGACGTTTTTGTCGATTGACCACTCGTTATCGTTTAAGACAACCAACAGGCGGCGGGTGTGGTGCGCAATATTGTTGAGAGCCTCATAGGTAACACCGCAGGTGAAAGCTGCGTCACCCGCAAGTGCAACGACGTGTTCCCTGCCACCATCCCGATCGCGAGCGACCGCCATTCCCAAAGCCGCGGAAAGCGCCGTACCAGCATGACCAGCCCCGTAACAATCATGGGGACTTTCGGTCCGGAGCATAAATCCGTTCAAGCCTTCAGCAGTGCGGATGGTGTGGAATTGCTGGCGGCGTCCAGTGAGCAACTTGTGGACGTAGGCTTGATGGCTGACATCGAAAATAAAATGGTCTTCCGGCGTGTTGAAGACGTAGTGCATGGCAATGGTCAGTTCCACCACGCCAAGATTGGGGCCGAGATGGCCGCCATTTTTAGAGAGCACGGTGATGAGCTCTTCGCGGATTTCCCCGGCAAGTTGCTCAAGCTCGGGAATCGACAATCGTTTTACATCCGCGGGCGAATCAATGCGATCCAGTATGCGAGCCATGGCCATTTGCATTATATGATGCGCCGGGCGGCTAGATTGATGCGCCGGCTGACGGACGACGGGGAATGACGATTAAGTCAGAAATCAGAAGTCAGAATTTAGAAGGAAAGCCTTGTGAAGCGAGGTTTTAATTCTGACTTCTGCGTTCTGCCTTCTGACTTCCAAGAGCGGTCGTTCGCTAGCGCGGGTCGTCCGCGACAGCAGCCGTACCGCGGATTTTAAATACGCCGGTGACTACGGCACTTGGTTGGAATCCTGGGGCAACGGCGAACGTCTTCACCGTCATGTTGCTGTTGAACGGAATTGGCGTGGTGAATACCTGCGAAGACGTTGTGGGCATGGTGTTATCGATGGTGTAGTAGATAGTGGAACCTGGCGTGGCGTCCAATATCTTGATCGTTCGGGTCAGGTTGTAAATGCCGGGAAAAGGACGGAAAGTTGGCGGTTGAGTTGCAGCCTTCGCCGCAAGCAGACCAAATGCGGCGACGCCCGTTGTCGTGCCCACATAAACCTTACCGTTAGCGATTGTCGGAGTCATGAATTTGCTGCCCGCTCCGAAAGAATCGCGCCCGGCCGTGGCTTGCTGCGAGTTGTAGAGTTCCTCCAGGCTGGCAGCGTCATAAGCGTGCAACACAGCGGGACTGGTTGATTCACTTGCCCATACGATCCCATTGCTGGCGCCATTTGCCGAGATGCTGGGCGTGACTCCCGGATAACCAAAAACTGTAGAAGTCTGTGCTACGGGTCCTGCCTGAAGTTTGGCTTTGGAGAACTGGAAGCCAAAGATAGGTGATCCGACGGCACCGTAATAGAGCACGTTGTTAAAATACGCTGGCGCCGACCAAACCCCGCCCGACAGTGCGTTGGGGACTTCCTGATAGTTCTTGTTGGCTGCGGCACTGAACTTTCCCATCGAACTGCGGTTCACTAGATAAATATTGCCGTCTTTTCCCGCGCCCACGGCCAGGTTCACGGTTGCGCCGGCGGCGTTTTTCATTGCTGGCAAAACCAGAGCGCCGCCCGATCCCAAATCGGTGTCGGTCCCGTTTTCCTGATTTTCATTTTGCATCTCGAAATAATCGGCGACGGCCAGACCTTTGGTGGTAGACAATTTGAGGAATGCATTGCCGTAATCGCCTTTGCTGGGAAAGCCACTCGCGTTCAGTGTGGTATCGAAGGTACCGTTGGCGTCGAGCAAATAAATATTTCCTGAACTATCCGCGGCCAGTCCTGCCTGAGCCATCCAGATCGCGCCTTCATTTCCATTAGGAGTGACATTCAAGACGGTGGTCTGTGCCAGCGTGTTTTCGTTGTATCCCATGATCCAACCGGTGTAGGGACGAGCGTCGCAATGCGATGCCCATGCTGTGTAGACGATCCCTCTTACTAAAAGCAATCCCGTGCGTTCCTTGTACTGAGCGGGATCGAATGTCACGGTGCCATTCGCACTATTGTCACCGGTCCCGGGATAGGTCGCCTGGATGTCCTTGGGACCACTGAAAAGTTCCGTACCTTTGCTGAGATCGATCGCATGCAGACGCTGATGGTAGTTGCCGGCGTTGTCCTTCGACATGGCAACCAGATAAATCGCTCCATTGGGCCCGCTGGTCCGGTCGATCACGGGGGCGGAAGTAATACCGATTTGAGGACTCACCTGGCCGCAGCCGCGGTTGTCGGAAGGGGTTTCACCCGATTTGAGGGCTGAGACATGCCAGAGCGCCGCGCCAGTGTCGGCATCGAAAGAGTACACAGTGTCGTGTTCACTCACCACAATCAGAACATTGTGGCTGCCTCCGGCGACTGCGACGGCAGACGCATATAAAGGCTGCGCATCGACGTTCCCATCGACGGTCACCGTAAAAAGTTTGCCGAAACCGCCAGAGTTCACGTTGGCTGGAGTCAGAATGGTTTCCTTGAGGTTCTGTCCAGTTCGGGCCACATCATTATGGTAAGTGAGGACGTCCTGCGACTTGGCCAAGGGACTTACGGCCAACCAAAACAAACCAAACTGCAATGCAATTCTTAATATCGCCGGAGTACGCGTGGAGGATTGGGTATTTGGTCGCATAGTTGTCATGTCGCTACCTGGAACAAGATTTTTCTAATCGACTCACTGAACCGTCGCCGCTCACGAACTTCGCGCAGGTTCTGAGAGTCTCGATTTAGAGCATTTCGGCCTGATGGAGGTTGTATTCCGTGCGGTCTGATTCAAGGAAATTCGCCGGACACGCCGTCGAGCAGGGTCTTTGACCATTTAACCGCGGCGTTAATTTTACCGGAAAGCCAGACCCAAGGGGGTATCGAGTCGAGGATAAATAAATCTAGCCGCGATGGGTTAGTCCGCGAGGTGATGAGGATGCGCCCGTGGACCATTTCTGGCAAACAAGCAAACTTCATCCAGAAAGTAAAGAGCTCCCGAGTGCAACACTTTGCACTTTAGTAAGTAATACGACCTAGAAATGTACTCCCGAGACCTACTCGGCTGCGAAGCAAATCGGTAAGTTCTAGTCATGAGTCCACTCTCCCCCAGTGCCCTAGCAAGACTCGTCTCGATGAGCATCACCATCGCGGTCTTTCTAATTTCTACAGCGAACATCGCTTCTTCGACACAAACCAGAGTCCTGAAGGTTTCCTATCCCAACATTTGGTATGGCGGAGTCGTCGTGGGCCAGTCAGCGACTCACACAATCGCATTGACGAACACCGGCTCGGCGAGCTTGACGATCTCGCGATTGACGCAAACCGATGCAAACTTCAGCACCAATTTGAGCATGCCAATGACATTGGCAGCCGGCCAAAGCGCCCAAGCGGTAGTTAAGTTCAGTCCAACTTTTGTTGGACACATTAACGCGGCTTTCATCTTCACCAGCAATGCGACGGATGGACGCCTGGTTCTTAACGTACACGGAGGCGGCATTAAAGGGACAGCGACGGCGGGAGCACTCGCGCCGAGTCCAGCGAGCCTGAACTTCAGTGGCGTCCAAGCGGGCAGCAGCATGACTTTACCGGAAACGTTAATGAATTCCGGAAACGCCAGCGTCACCGTATCGGCGACCAAGGTGCAAGGCAACAATCAGTTCACTTTGACCGGCCCAGGCCTGCCCCTCACTTTAGCGGCGGGACATAGCATGACGCTCAACGTGACTTACACACCAACGGGAAGCGCTAGTGCGAGTGGAAGCATTTCCGTAGCATCCAGCGTCCCCAGCTTGACAATACCAATCTCCGGGACGACCGCCGCAACAGGATCTCTGAAAGTTACGCCGGGCGCCCTGAGTTTCGGCAACGTGACGGTTGGATCAAGCACGAACCTCACAGGCACCTTGACCGCTTCCGGCGCCAGTGTCGTGGTGTCCGCCGCCAGCGTGAACAGCACTGAGTTTTCTTTGACTGGTCTTTCGTTTCCACTAACGATCGGGGCTGGCAAGAGCGTATCGTTCACGGCAATCTTTAAGCCGAAAGCGACCGGGTCGGCTTCGGCAAACTTTACTTTCACCGGCAATACTTCCACTGCCTCAGAGGCGCTGTCGGGAACAGGCATGGCTGCGGCAACTCACAGCGTGGCACTTTCCTGGCAAGCGGATTCTTCGAGCGTGGAAGGCTACAACGTCTATCGCAGTGGCTCGACCTCGGGACCATTTTCAAAATTGACGTCATCTCTCGATGGCAACACGTCCTATACCGACAGCACAGTGCAGTCGGGCAACACATACTTTTACGTGACTACCGCGGTCGGCAACGACGGAGCGGAGAGTTCTTATTCCAACCAGGTGAGAGCGTCTATTCCGTAGCGTTCAAGTTCGCGGAGATTTTCGGGCAATAGATAAAGGAGCGGGATTTTCCGCTCCTTTATTCTTTTGCATTAGCACGTATGGGGCGCTGTGGAAAATTAAGCCTGAATACAGTTTACAATCCCAGGAATCTTGAGTTGGTTATCTGCAAGTGTGCGTACTGCTGGATCTCGGCTGGCTTTGGGGCGATAGTCTGAGTTCTGCTGCCAATCTGTCGTTCGCCTAAGTTACCTAAGTACTGGGTCATTTCTTTCACGGGAACATGTATTTCGGGACTCTAGCTGCCAGCCCAGCGAGCCGGAATAATCGTCTGGAGAGGTATCGCCTGATGAGGAGACGTTATTTATTCGGGTTGGTGATCGCGACAACTGCCATATTGGCAGGATGCAGCCTTGCGCCTGCCCCCAAAGCGGCTGCAAGCAGTCCGAGCGGACAGCTCTCGGTGACGCCGGCTACTGTGGCATTTGGCAGCGTGGCCGTCGGAAAGAGCGTTTCAAAGAAGGGGTCCCTAACCGCCACCGATGCCGCCATCACGGTTTCGACGGTCGATTCGTCGGGTGAAGGGTATTCTCTAAGCGGCATCACTTTCCCGGTCACGGTACCGGCTGGTCAGAGCGTTCCTTTTACCGTGATCTTCGCCCCGCAATCGGCCGGAAGTTCACCAGGCACTCTTTCGTTCGTCAGTGACTCATCCGATAGCGCGACTGCCAAGCTGACCGGCACGGGTACAGCCGCGACGAGCTCCCACACAGTGAGCTTGTCCTGGTCGGCGGGTCCCTCTTCGGTCGTCGGCTACAACATCTATCGTGGTACGGTCTCGGGCGGGCCTTATTCGAAAAAGCTGACTTCAAGTCCTCTGGCCGATACCAGCTTCACCGATACGACCGTTCAGTCTTCTGCAACTTACTTCTATGTGGCCACTGCGGTGGATTCAGATTCGATGGAAAGTTCGTTCTCGGACCAGGCGGAAGCGGTGATTCCGTAATTTCCAACACTACTCAAAAATTTCGGCGTCGCGTAGAGCTACGCCGATTAGGTCCTTGGCGGAAACCGTCGGTTCGCCTTTGAGTCGCCAATCGATCCTCAACTGAGCGTCATTCCAAAGGATGGTGCGCTCGGACTCGGGATGGTAAAAATCGGTGGTTTTATAAAGCACTTGTGCACCCGGCGAAAGAACGCTAAAGCCGTGGGCGAATCCAACCGGTATCCACAGCATGCGTTTGTTCTCTGCGGAGAGAATCTCGCCGTGCCATTGGCCAAAAGTTGGAGAGCTCTTGCGCAAATCCACGGCGACGTCAAAGATTTCACCCGACACCGCCCGCATTAGCTTTCCCTGGGGATGAACAGCCTGGTAATGCAAGCCTCGCACCACACCTTGCTTTGAAAATGACTGGTTATCCTGGACAAAGCGTTCGCGAATGCCCAGGTCCGCAAAAACCTTTTCGTTATAGCTTTCCAGAAAGAAACCGCGTTCATCGCTGAAAACTTTCGGCTCCAGGACAAGAACGCCCGGCAAAGAAGTTGGAGTGGACTTCATCGAACCTCTGCCATGATCTGAGTGGGGTTGAACACCTTAAAACACCTTTTCCGTCAGCAACTGCAGAAGGTAAGATCCGTAGCGATTGTTTTTCATGGATGCTGCGATGGTTTCGAGTTCCCCGGCGGTGATATATCCATAGCGGAATGCAATTTCCTCGGGACAGGAGACCATCAATCCCTGGCGGGTTTGGATCGTCTGGATAAAAAGTGAAGCTTCCAGCATGGCTTCGTGGGTGCCAGTATCCAGCCACGCCATGCCGCGTCCCATGACTTCGACTTCGAGTTGGCCGCGCTTCAGGTATTCCTTGTTGACGTCGGTGATTTCCAGTTCGCCGCGAGCGGAAGGTTTGAGTGATTTGGCGACCTCCACCACCTGGTCGTCGTAGAAGTACAAACCTGTGACCGCATAGCGCGATTTAGGGGACTTCGGTTTCTCCTCGAGGCTCAAAGCTTTGCCTGCTGGATCAAACTCCACGACACCATAGCGTTCTGGGTCCTGTACCGGATACGCGAATACCCGCGCACCGGTAGTACTTTCTCCGGCGTGTTGGACGCTCTTGGCAAAATCGTGACCGTAGAAGATGTTGTCCCCGAGCACGAGCCCGCAGGGCGATGACCCGATAAAGTTTTTTCCGACGATAAAAGCTTGAGCGATTCCTTCCGGTCGAGGTTGAACTACGTACTGAAAATTCACTCCAAAGCGCGAACCGTCCCCGAGCAACTGCTGAAACCTGGGAATATCATCCGGCGTGGAGATGATCAAAATATCGCGAATCCCCGCGAGCATGAGCGTGGACAGCGGATAGTAGATCATCGGCTTGTCAAAGATGGGTAGCAGGCTCTTGCAAACGGCATAAGTCGCGGGATAGAGCCGCGTGCCCGAACCTCCGGCCAGAATGATGCCCTTATATGGAGAGGTTTTGGTTTGACTAAGCATTACTTAGAGTCCATGACCGCAGCAGCACTAAACAGTGTATTGCTTTGCGATCCATTGGCGGTAGGTTCCGCTGGTAACTCCTTCGATCCATGCGTGGTTCGCCAGGTACCATTCGACGGTCTTGCGGATTCCGGTTTCGAAAGTCTCGCGCGGCTTCCAACCTAATTCGGCTTCAATCTTGCGAGCATCGATGGCATACCGCCGATCATGGCCAGGACGGTCCTGCACGAACGTGATGAGCTTGTTGTGAGGCATGGTTGAATCTTTCGGCCGCAGCTCATCAAGAAGGGTACAAATTGTGTTCACAATTTCAAGGTTCGGTTTCTCATTTTTACCGCCGATGTTGTAGGTCCCTCCGACTCTTCCCTTTCGTAGAACAGTACGAATGGCGTCACAGTGATCGGCAACATACAACCAGTCACGAACATTCTGGCCATCGCCGTAAACCGGCAATGGCTTGCCGTTCAGCGCATTCAGAATGACCAGCGGAATTAATTTTTCGGGAAATTGATAAGGCCCGTAGTTATTCGAACAATTCGTGGTTAGGACAGGCAATCCGTAGGTGTGATGATAAGCGCGCACCAAATGGTCAGAAGCCGCTTTGGATGCGGAATACGGACTGTTGGGAGCATACGCGGTAGTTTCGGAGAATGGAGGATCATCGGGTGCAAGCGATCCGTACACTTCGTCCGTCGAGACATGCAAAAAGCGAAAGGCTAGCTTGTCATCTTCCGGTAAAGCGGACCAGTAGGCGCGAGTTTCTTCCAGCAGATTAAACGTGCCGTTTACATTGGTGCGGACAAAATCGTCAGGACCACGGATGGAGCGATCGACATGGCTCTCGGCGGCAAAATGCACGATCGCTTGAGGCTGATGCCGCGTCAACAACTCTCCGACCAGGGCACGATCGCCGATATCACCATGCACAAAGCTATACCGCGGACTGGTCGAGGCGCTCTCCAAATTGGCGAGATTGCCGGCGTACGTAAGCTTATCCAGATTGACGACCGGCGCATTTTCCGCCGCCAACCATTGCAGAATGAAGTTGGAGCCAATGAACCCTGCTCCGCCGGTCACGAGGATTGATTTTGCTTGCACTCGAGAGGTCCTAAGCTGATCTTTGATCGGGAATCAGGACAGGATTTTGAACCGCTTTCTTCTCGCCCCGTCCGAGCACCCACAATAGCAGCACTACGAATAATAGCGCCAAGATAAAAAATACGACTCCGCCCTTTTTATGCAGGCTGCCGTGCAAATATCCGGGATCCACATGGACTCCCAGCATGGACAGAGTAAATATACGAACTCCATTCTTGGCGATCGACAGAGGGATCGCCGCCAGGACGACCGTCGTTTTCCGCCAGAACGAATGCAAAAACAAATGCGCCAGCACCATGCTGGTCACCAGCAGCATCAGGCTCGACCGGATGCTGCTGCATTCGCGAGCCACTTCGACAGTCACCCCGGGGATCGAGATGAACATGCCGTTCCGGATCACGGGTATCCCAACGGCTGAAAAAAGAAACTGGGTCGCATACGCCGACTGTTGCTGCAAAAATACGACTGTATGGTCAAGCGCAAACTCCGGAAGCGGCACCATCAGAAACAGAAAACAAAGAGGAAACAAAAACCTTAGAGAGATGCGAGTGCCGAAGGCAAACACGAAAGATCCCAGCCACCAAATCACCAGGGCCAACATACTCATCGCGAGGTGAACGTCGGGCGGCAGATCGGGCACGCCCCAACGTGTGAGGCAAGCCAACAAAATGGATAGCGCAAGCAATCCCGATCCCACTTGCACACCCGGCGACGGAGACGATCGCGAGGATTTCCACTCCAGAAATATCAAAGCAATGCTGACCGGGGCGATCAAAAGAATGTGAGTGTATTCGCCGTTATTCAGCGCGAGCGCGAATGTGGAAACGAGAGGGCGACCCCATAAGATGCCGGAGACTATCAGCAGCAAAACAAACTGTATGGATGGAGACAGCTTTTTCACTTCACCCCTCTGCGACTTTACGGAAACGGAACCACAGCTTTGATCTCACTGGAAACCAGGCTCTGTTTGCCGCTTTCGGTGACAGCCTTCACTACATAATAGTAGGTTGTCCGGGGGGCAACGGTAGTATCCACACACTGCGTACCAATCAAAGGTAACAGGCTCATCCTGTCGGTATCGGCGTACTGCTGGGAGGTCAGGCTTCTATATACGTAATACCCTTTAATAGCGTCTGCTGGAGAATTGGAAATGGGGAGACTCGCGTTCCACGAAAGGGCCACGGAATGCGGTTTCGAACTGCCCGACGGAGCCGTGTGTCCGGGGGAAGATGGCGCGGAGTCACCTTTGCATGAAGGGATGGAGTTCTGCGGCTTTGCCTTGGCAGTTCCCGCACTCGCGGTGAAGGTACCCGGCGCGATATGACGAACGGCTAAGATCGCCAGTACTCCCATGATCGATAACGATATTTTTAGTGGGGTCGACAGATTTTTCACATTCAAGCCCTCAGGTTTCAAGATTCTGAAATCAGAACTTTCGCGATGCGCTCGCTGGCATGACCATCCCACAAAGGTGGGATGGCGCCCTTTTTTCCCTTTCCTTCCAGTATTTTTTCGAATTCCGCACGAAGCTTCTGCTTATCGTTGCCAACTAGCACATTGGTTCCAAGCGTCGTCGTGACGGGACGTTCTGTATTTGTCCGCATCGTCAGACAAGGGATTCCAAGGTAAGTTGTTTCCTCCTGGATGCCGCCGGAATCGGTAATCACAACCGTGGCGCGGCTTTGCAATGATAGAAATTCAAGATACGGCATCGGTTCCAGCAACTGCAACTTTTCGATGTTGATTCCAAACTCAGAGATGCGCGCGCGGGTCCGGGGATGTACCGGGAAAATGATACTCAGCTGCGTACTTAGATCGAGGAGTGCGTCCAGAATATTCCGCAAACCCGCGGGGTCATCGACATTGGAAGGACGGTGCAGGGTGACCAGAGCAAAGCGCTCGGGGAATCCACTGCCGGAGCAGTTTTTTGCAGCGGGAAGAAGATGAACCAGGGAGTCGATCATCACGTTGCCGACGCGATGGATTTTCTCCTGCGAAATTCCCTCTCGCTGCAGATTCGCGTCCGCGTCTTCAGATGGCGTGAACAACAAGTCAGAGAGCTGATCGGTGACGACACGGTTGATTTCTTCGGGCATGCCGCGGTCAAAGGCACGCAATCCGGCTTCGACGTGTCCTACACGAACCTGCAATTTGGAAGCGACCAATGCCGCGGCCACCGTAGCATTCACATCTCCGTAAACCAGGACAATGTCCGGCTTGCGATCGAGTAACACAGGCTCGAATCGGCTCATCGTTTCGGCAGTTTGCCGGGCGTGGGAGCCGGAACCGACAGCAAGATTCACGTCAGGCGGCGGGATCCCAAGCTGCTTGAAGAAAACGCCGGACATATTGACGTCGTAGTGCTGACCGGTATGCACCAGCGTCTGCTTGATGTCAGTGCTTTTGGCCAGGGCACGCATGACCGGCGCCGTCTTCATGAAGTTTGGTCGAGCGCCTACCACGTGCAAGACGTGCACAGTTCCTCCGTATCGCTCCCAAGCGAGTCGTTAAAAATAATTGTTATTTAGTCTAACTCAGGGCGGGGACCGGGCTGACCGGTGAGAGGTCGCGAGAGGAGTGCTACCTAAAAGCGCGAGAGAGTTCTCGCGATCAATTTACCGTCTGGACCATGGGAGACGAATTGGATTCGAGGATGTTAGCGGTCCCGTTGTATATGGCAGTCACGTTGTGAGATCCGGTGCTCAGGGCGGCGGTGCTGAAGCTGGCCTTGCCCTGAACCAGATTTACGGTTGCGAGAGTATTCGCGCCGTCCTTAAAGGTCACAGAACCTGTGACGAGGGTGGTGGGAGAAGTCACAACGGCTGTGAACCTTAAGATTTTGCCGTGCAGCGAGGGATTCAACGACGAAGTAATGGTGGCAACCGTTGTGGCGGGATGAACGCTCTCGGTAAATGCTTCCGCGCTTTTGCCAGAATGAGGGTCGCCATTGTAGCTAGCCGTAATCGCTGCCGTCCCCGCTGCCAGCTTTGTGGTTATTAAAGAGGCTGAGCCTGAGTTCAATGACGCCGTTCCCAGTACGGCCGTTCCATTCTTGAACGTGACCGTGCCGGTGGCGCCACCGGGAGCGTTCGAGGTTACTGCGGCGGTCAGTGTGACTGGTTCTCCATATGCGGAGGGACTGGGGTTCGCGCCGACCAGTAGAGAAGTGATGAAGTCCAGGACCACCTGCTGCACGAGTCCCAAACTTGGTTTGAAACTGGCGTCACCCTGATAGCTGGCTTTGATGGCGTGAGTTTTTGCCGTCAATACGGAAGTACTTAAGGTCGCCATACCGTTCGCGGTCGAACCAGTTCCAATCACTACCGTGCCGTCGTAAAAGGTGACAGTTTCGCCGTCTGGAATCGCACCATACGACGACGAAATTGCGGCGGTGAAAGTTACTGATTGGCTTACCAGCGTCGGCGATCCTGAGGTGGTGATTACGGTTTTCGAGGCGACCGGCCCGGCTTCGACATAAGCGTTCAGGACTGCGGACGTGCTGCCGGAATTGCTTACATCGCCGGAGTAGATCGCAGTGATCAGGTGGGTGCCGGCAGCGCTATAGGAAATGCTGAACGATGCTTGTTCACTATTCAGCGCGACCGCTCCAATCGTCTTGGACCGGTCTTTGAATGTGACCGTGCCAGTCGCATTTCCGCCAAATTGGCTGGCAACGCTTGCGGCGTAAGTTACGGGCTGATTGAGCGAGATCGGACTGGCAGTGGACGTCAAACTCACCGTCGAAGGCGCCTGGTTTATCGATTGGCTCAAGGGGACGGAGGTAGTCGCTGCAAAATGGAGATCGCCACTATAGCTCGCGGTAATAGATTGGCTACCTGCGGCCAACGACGTCGTGATGATGGAAGCGTGGCGGCTATTCAAAACCATCGTCCCTAAAATGGTGTCGCCATCTCTGAAAACAACCGCACCGGTAGGGGAAAACCCTCCGCGCGCCAAGGCCAGAGCGGTAAATGTCACAGACTGACCGAAGTTCGATGGGTTGGCCGACGAGGTCAGCGAAATACTCGTCTTCAGCCCTTGAGTATTCATATTGAGCAGCACGGCCATCCCGCCCATTGCGAGATCGGGCCTGCCGTCAAGATTGAAATCGCCTACCGTAATGCCGCCTCCGCTTGTGCCCAAATCAATCGGGACTTGAAAGCTTCCGTCGCCATTCCCCAGCAACAACAGGCCCGCTGACGCGACATCGAGTTTTCCATCCCCGTTGAAATCGGCCACAGCAAGTGAGGCGAAACTTTGTGGAAGGATGGTTGTCGGGATTGGTGCCTTAAACGTTCCATCGCCCTTGCCCAACAGAACGCCGAGGGTGCCATTCGCGCACACGCTGTCCGCGCATTGATTGATTACCAGCAGGTCGGGCGAACCGTCTCCATTCACATCCGCGACTGCCAATGAATACGGAAACTGACCTCCGGGCGCATAGTTCGCTGCTGCCAGGAAAGTCCCATCGCCGTTTCCCAACAGAACTGCGAGATTGCCGCTGTTCGCACAGTTGCTGCCCGTAGCACACTCGTTGTCGACCAGAAGATCCGGCTTTCCGTCTCCGTTGACGTCTCCAACCACTACCGAAGTGGCGAAATATCCGCCGGAGTTGTAATTCACGGCTGCTTGAAAGGTTCCGTCGCCATTACCTAAAAGCACGCTCACCGACGCGCTGGAACAGTCGCTGGCTGCGCATTCGTTGGCGAGCACCAGGTCAGGTTTGCCGTCTCCGTTCACATCTGTGACCGACAGCGACGTCACGTTATTCCCGCCGGAGTTGTAGGTCACTACCGGCTGGAAAGTCCCATCGCCATTGCCAAGCAACACACCTGCCGAACCGGACTGATTGGCTACCACCAGATCAGGCTTACCATCTTTATTCACATCGGCCACCACTGCGGCGCGGGCATTATCTCCGCCCGAACCGTACGGCACAGCCGCCTGGAAGGATCCATCCCCGTTGCCGAGGAGCACATCCACCGCTCCGCTTTCGCAATTAGTCGCGGAGGCACACTGCGCTGCTATCAACAAATCAGGAACGCCGTCGCCATTCAGGTCTCCGGCCGTCAATGCAACAGCCTCAGACCCTCCCGTGCCGTAGACGACCGGCGCGTTGAAAGTCCCGTCGCCATTTCCCGGCAGGATTCCAACCACTCCATCGCAGTTCTCGCTATCGACGCAGTTATTCGCCACCAGCAGGTCGAATTGGCCATCCCCGTTTACATCACCCAATGCCACTGAGTTAGCGTTCGGACCACCAGAAGCGTACGACGTTGCCGATAGAAACGCGCCATTACCGTTATTCAGGAGGACGCTTGCAACACCGCCGTCTGAACAGGCCCCGTCGCCAATCGCACACAGGTTTGCCACCATCAGGTCCGGAGCGCCGTCAAGGTTTACATCGCCCAACGCCACCGACCTGGGACTTTGTCCGCCCGAGCTATAGGTGATTGCCGACTGGAAAGATCCATCTCCGTTTCCGAGGAGAACACCCACTCCGCCATTTACGCAACTAGTGGCGCAATCGTTGATCACGACCAGATCAGGCTTGTGATCTCCGTTCACATCTCCCACAACCACGGATCGCCCGGTCTGGCCGCCTGAGCCGTAGGCTGCAGGAGCCTGGAAAGTTCCGTCACCGTTGCCCAACAGCACACCGACCGCGCCGAAACAAAAAAAGTCGCTGTTGGTCGCGCATTGATTCGCCACCAGAAGGTCCGGTTTGCCGTCCCCATTTACGTCGCTCAATGCCACGGAATCCGCGTCGAATCCGCCGGAACTGTAGCTGACCGCGGACTGGAACGTTCCGTTCCCGCTCCCCAGCAGCACGCTCACGATGCCGGGGCAAAGCCCGCTATTGGTTGCGCACTGGTTTGCCACGAAGAGATCAGGCTTGCCGTCACCATTCACGTCGCCGATCACCAATGAAGCAGGATTGTAGCCGCCAGTGCTGTAAGTGACCGCGGCCTGAAATGTTCCGTCGCCATTGCCTAACAGGACACCCACTGTGCCGCTCGCGCAAGTGCTCACCGCGCAAGCGTTGACTACCAGAAGGTCAGGCTTCGCGTCGCCATTCACGTCTCCGATCACCACGGAAACAGCGCTGTTCCCGCCCGAGCTATAGGTCATTACCGGCTGGAAGGTTCCATCCCCATTGCCCAACAGAACGCCTACGATACCCCCATCGGAGCAGTTAAAATCGCTGGCTGCACACAGGTTGGCTACCAGCAAATCGGACTTCCCATCCCCGTTCACATCCCCGACGGTCACCGAATTGGCTTCTTGCCCACCAGAGTCATACAGACCGGCTGATTCAAAAAATGATCCTGTTAGTTGAGGAAACTGGGATAGCAGCGACATCGCTCGAAATACCGCAGTTCCTCGCGACCTAAAACGGGGTCCTTGCGGCGCGACTGAGAGGCTAGGGGAGGCCATCGATTGGGCTCGCCTGGAAGCTGCCATTTGGCTCGCCGACCGAGACGGTGGGCTCGACTGCGCCAACGTCATTGTTGTCAGCAGGATAGCTAAAGGGCACGCAGAAGAAATTAATCGCATGGCGCCCTCCACGGGACGGCTTTAACGGCGGTTGAATAATGGGGAAACAAGTAAATACCGGGACAGTAATCGTGCTCCTGCATAAAGAAACTGTCAAGATCAAAACGTCTGAATGAATCAGGCTCTGCAAGCCCAGGCCAGCTTGACGAAAGCACTACCATCACTGCCCCTGGCCGCCCGCGTAATAGGCGCCTTCGTTTGCCGGGTTGGTGATTCGCTCGTTCACGTTCTTTGATGCGAGGGTGTAAACCAGACGGCCATCCTTCGCGCTCGCGTACGCAATGCAAGCCCGCTCGCTACCGGGCCCTTTGATTCGCAGGGTACCTCCATCTTCGACAATGTTCATTTGCGCCCGTTCCCGCCACCACTGATTGACCTCGCGGGGAGTCGTTACCCACAGGCCTTTTTCTCCGCGCAGCGAGACGAGATGGCTCAACAACTCCTCGTAGGTCTGTCTTTCCGGAGCAGTCATAATGTAGTCGGGATGCACGATTGCACTGATCAGGCCATGCTTTTCCAGGATGAGTTCGATCTGGCGTTTCCAAAGCGCAATCGAATGCTCCTGCAGGATGTGAAACAGTGAATAATCCTGCGTAATCGTAACCGGAAGTTCCAGCAGCTTGCCGATAAAATACGGCATTACGGTGCAGCAGCCGCCGCGTTGGGGATCCAAATGGGCAACGTTGGGGACGGACATATCGTAGGAGAATTCCAGCGTTCCAAACCATTCCTGACGGCGATACAAAATCGCGGACCGGAATCCTTCGGCGCCCCATTTGCGCCCGTACGCGTTGATCTTGGCCACCCGCTTCTCAAATTCCTCGCGGCTTCGATATAAATGCCCATCGTGATTAAGGTCCTGCACCGCCACTTCGAAGCCACGTTTGGCGATCGACTCCAAATACTTTGGCGTGACCTCGTACCTTGTTTCCGGAACTACCTGGAAAGAGGCCTTGATCCCAAACGAATCGTTGATGTCCATCAAAGTTCCGCTGAAGTCTCTTCCCTTTGCGGTCTCGACATCATGGGTCATGATCGCGCCGCCGGAAGCGCCTTCCGGCCAAAACCATACGAAAGGAATTCTCTCCACACCTTGGGCTTTTAGCGACAGCAGAAGTGTTTGCTCAAATAAGTCATCGACTGTCCGGTCCACCGGCCAGTGCGGAAATGGAAGATCGCTCCAGTCACTCAGCCGGACCCGCTGCAGATATTTGCGGACCTTGACCGGAAGCGCTGGACGGACAAAGTAATAAATCTGGTTAGAGATTGCTTCAAACCAAGACTGGTTGGCGTCCGGAAAATCTGTGTATAGCTCAAAGCGAAGATTGGCCGCGACATCGTCAAGATCGAACGGGAGAGACAGAACTCCATTTTTGACGGTCGCATCGGCAGCGGCGTCATAGAGGGCGCCCGCGGGAGATTTGGATGGCTGCCCCGAGGATTTGCCAAAGCAGACAATGCCTTGTCCGAAACGGAAGAATCCGCCGGCGTCGGAGAGAGGGCCTTGGGTGGCGATTTGAAGGTAATGCTCTGGGCACCGGTAATACTGGAGGACACTGCTGTTCACGCCGTAGGAACTCCCAAGAGGGTATTTTTTTATGTACGGGGCCGAGGGGAGTTGTAACCATTATATATATTTTCTTCCGTTTACCACAAACGACCGGCGAAAATTATCTGGAAAACTTTTGCTTAGAATATCTGCCTTTTGAATCCACGGTTATAGGGGATTTGTATCGATATCAACTCAGTGGGCAATCAGGTTGGTCGACAGATGCAAAACGGCTGCGCCCCAAAAAGGCGCTTTTAATTCCCTCTTGTCTCCGCCCTGGACAACGTCTCCAGCAAAAATTTCACCAGACTCCGGCCTGAACCATTCCACCTGCATGGCAGATCGGACGGAAGTCAAATCGACGGTGACTGCGTTTCGCAAGAATCGATATCGCCGCCTCGGACGAGGTAGATAAATCAGATACTCTGAGCCGGGATTCGCGAGGCAATACCGAGTGGAGGCGAGGTCAGGCCGTGGAATCATGGCTGCAAGATTTATGCGTTCGGCAAAGCTACGCGCATATCCCAGGTTTCTACGGACGCCTTCCCATTCGATCCGGGCTGCCGGATCCTGAGTTTTTTCGTCTGTATTGGGATCTCGAATAAGTGGTACGCCCGCAGGAACCATGGCTTTGTAGGGATCCATGAATAACAAATTGTGTCCGCGGGTAAAACTTTTCCAGACCCAGTCGTACGTACCTCCGATGCCCCATAGATGGTCGGTGTCAGAGACGATGACCTTGCGCCCATCCGCGACTGGAGGATCGGATTCGTATGGATCGGCGGGGGTATCGTTGGGCGAAATCCAATCGGCTGCACTCGACCAAAGGTCAGCGTTGTTTCCATCGGGATAAGCGGAAGTCATTCCAACTGGATGTTGCTTGGCCTTTGACTTCTCGTATGCATGTACGAAATTGATGATCTCGTGTTGCCATGCCGCAGCCTGATTGGTGGTTTCGTTGCTGACTTCGTAGAGCACGTTGTCGAGATCGCCGACGGTATCGATCACCTTGGCAACGTAAGCCTTTTGCAGCGCCAGCACCTTCGGATCCTCGAGGGTGTCGATTTCCCAGCCTTGTCCATCGCCATTCAAATCACCATCCACGCTGTTCACATTGTTAGCGCGATTGAAAGGATGATTTCTCCACGGGTTGCCTTTCGCAATATTCGGAGAGGGCGATTTGTCGCCAATCTCGCCGTCGAACAGCATGACTGAAACGTAAATGCCCCGGTCTCCAGCCGCCTTGACTCTTTCCCGTAGGCGCGTGAAGTAGCGTTCGTCGTAACGAGTGAGATCAAATTTCAGGCCGCCGTCAATGGCATTGCCCGGGCCGGTCCTCAGAAAAGGAACGGGCGTGAAATAAATGGATTCTTTCGACCAGGGCTCGTCTTCGGTCTGTTCGAACGTCCACAGACGGAAGAAATTCAAGTGGTGGCCGTGCAAGAACGCCAGATAACCTGAATAGTCAAATACCGGCGGCGGATTTGAAAAGCCCCAGTCCTGAAAATTTGACCATGTATGCGATCCCGCCAGATAAACGATCTTTCCGCTGGCATCGCTGAAATAACGAGGGTTTACGGTACTCGCCCGCAGCGGTCCCTGGGCCGGGCCTACGTCCGGAGTCTGCTGGATCGCGGTACCATGTGGCGCGCATGCCGTGGTCAATGCAAGTGAGCTGAGAAGAACCGCGAGTTGCATCGAGCGCGTGATGCGTATTATTCCAACACGAGTCAGAAGGTGCATTAGGGTTAACGTCCCGCGGCCAGGAAGATCTGCATCTATCCCTTTACCTGAAACACTTGCAACTCCAGCCAATGGTCGGGAAGGTCCTTTGTTGAGAACTCGGGCGAGATCACATGCAGCGCCCTTAGCCACGAACCTTCTTTCGTTACTATTTGAGGCGGCTTTTCATCCAGCAGTTCTTTCGAATTTTTGCTGACACTCCGCACTTCATCGTCCGTAGCGTCGTCATCGGGCAGAACAACCATCAAAGCGCCAGGATCCGGCTGTTCGGCGTGGATGCAATCGTAGTCGTTGTATGCGACGCAGTGGTTGTTTGCGAACTGTCCACGACCTTCGATGACCAGTTCCGGCCCGGTTTCGCCCCCGGGCGCGCTTTGACCGTCTAAATGGAATCCCTTGTATTTCAGGTATGCGGAAAGTTCCATCAGGTTATATCCAGTAGCGTATGGGAAGAAAAGTTCGACCTTTGCGCTCTTTTGGGTCGTTAGGTAACCCTGTAAAAACCCAGCCAATTCGGTCTTGGTAGTGATTAGACTTTTTCTTTCGATGATCCGGAAGGACGAATAGGCGGCATCGTGGAGAAAAATGCACAGGAAGGCAACCGCTACGATCGACGCCCTGGCCGGCCTCGCCAGCCATGGCAATGACAAATGCGCGAGATAAAAAAGCGCAATCAGTCCGGCGGGCGCCATGTAGTACGCACTGTTCAACCTTACCGAAATGATTCCAAAAAAATACGCAAGAGCACCCACAGCGAGAGGATCCCAAAGAGGGTCTAACGTGCCGCGAGACAATAGGAATCGACCCAGCCGTACAGCGAAAAATAACAGCATGATGAGCGGGAGCCAATCCGTCTGCAAATATTCGAAGAGGACGGATCCCAAAGCCACATGATGCTCGGCAATGTATGAAAATTTCCGGTGAGGAAGCATGGCCGCGAAAAATAGGGCCACATAGACAGTGGAGACCGCCAGTATCCCCAAAGAAAGCGCGTTTTCTCTGGCAAGTTCCTGCCACGAATGGCGTGGCGCGCCTCGTCCGTTATATAGCTTTAAGCAAATTTGTGAAACCGCATATCCGACGATTAAGAGGACAGCTGTTTCCTTGTAATAGAGCGCAAAGTGCGTGGCAACCAGACATCCTACAAAATAGCCACGGCGGCCGGTGTTGGCATATCCCTGCAAGCAGAGCAGCATTACGGCAAGCCAGAAAAGAACATTCCGCTCCGGATAGACGAATCCGGTAAAAGGGACCAGGAACCCGGGAGCGACCAGTACAGCCATTAATAGCAAAGACCGATAACGAACCTTGAACTCTCGAAGGAAAAGGAAAAGCACGACCAGCAGGACAACCAGTTCAATTGCCACCAGAGCGTGATACCCGGCTGGCGATCGAGTGAAAAACTTGAGGACGTTAAATTCCTGGTCGGATAGAGGATAGAACCTGCCGGTGCCTGGCCAGATGGGAGGCATCAACGACTTCCCTGCCACCGAGAAATCGGTCAGCATATCATCGTCGTAATACGCAAAATCTTCCTTGTAGAAGATCATGACGATGTAGAACGCCACGAACGATAGCAGCGCGACTATCGAAACGAGATCGACAAGATTGAATCGCTGAACGAAACTTGGAGTACGCCCTGAAACTCCCGCGGCAGTGGGAGTCGAAGGCAGGGCCTCACCGCTCCACCAGTATCCACCAATCACGACGAGGGCGAGGAGCGCTGTCCACACCAGAAGAAAATCGGACGTCAGAACGTGATAAGCGTAATGCATCAGTGCGAAGTCCTGTCTGGATCAGTGTTTTCCGATGGCTTCGAAATGCGTTTCTACATCCGCTTTCTGATCGGGACTAACATTTACCGTTTGCGAAACCAGATAAAGT
Source organism: Terriglobales bacterium (assembly GCA_036271275.1). Classification (GTDB taxonomy): domain Bacteria; phylum Acidobacteriota; class Terriglobia; order Terriglobales; family Acidobacteriaceae; genus DATBAX01. The sequence goes on along the minus strand of DATBAX010000322.1, from coordinate 1,849 downwards.
GGGCGATTTTTGGTTTGTTCGTACAATTTTCCTACATATTCTCCCAGCACTCCGATGCTCATGAGCGTCGAACCACCAATGATACTAATCAGCACGGTCAGGGAGGACCATCCGGGAACTACATACCAGTGAAAGACCTTCGCCAATACGGCGCGGATTGCTTCCTCTAAACCCGCCAATGTGACTATAACTCCTAGCAATGTGCTCGCCTTGAGCGGAAGTATGGAAAAAGAAGTGGCGGCCGTCCAGGCGAACGTCAGCATTTTCCTCAGCGGGTATTTTGTGGAGCCTGCGACCCTGGCCGATCTTTCGTACTGCACCCCAATCTGCGGAAATCCTACCCACGCGACCATGCCGCGAAGAAAACGATGCGTCTCTCGCATTTGTTGCAAGGCATTCAGGCAGGGCCGGGAGAGCAGCCGGAAATCGCCTGCGTCTACCGGCAGATCTTTGTGGACAAATGTCCGCATCAGCCTGTAAAACGACCACGCCGTGGCCCGCTTGAACCAGGATTCTCCAAGACGCGATTCGCGCTGACCGTAAACCACGTCATACCCTTCGCTGTATCGCTCGATCATGCGATGAATCACGCTGAGGGGATCCTGCAAGTCGGCGTCAAGTAAAACAACTGCGTCCCCAGACGCGTAATCCAATCCTGCAGTCGAGGCGATTTGATGCCCAAAATTGCGTGAAAAGTTGATTACCTTAATTCGGCTATCTTGCCGCGCCCAATCGACGATAAGCTGCAATGTCCCGTCGACGCTGCCGTCATTCACCAGCACAACTTCGGTTTCACTCTGCAACTCGGGCAGAAACTGTTCCAGCGCCGAACGCAGGAACGGCACGACAGATTCTTCGTTGTACATCGGAATAACCAGAGAGAGTCGTGCCGGATAGGAACGCGGCTGCAATAGATAGGAGCTAGGATTGTTTGGCATGATTGATCTCCCGCGCCTTGGATTTCCGATAATATTCGGTCATAGTTCCCGCAGTCGACCACACTTTTACTTTGCAGGTAAAACGCCGTGCGGGACTGGCGCTCACCATCCATCGGGCAATCCATGCCGCAAACCTTGGAAATATGTAAGTGGGAATTCCGGCAATGCTCGAATTGGTTTCCTGTGTTGCACCTAGTTCACGCACGTCGGCTCGCGCTTTATCGAACCACCAGGTCAATAAATAACTTTTCGTAACCCGAGTGTCCGCCACCGGATGGTAGACGACGGCCGCAGGTTCGTACCAAAAACGCTCGCCCGCTGCCAGAAGCCGCGCGCCGAATTCTGTGTCTTCGTTGCGTATTTCGCTGCCCGGCCGTGGACCTAAATCGGTCCGAAAATTTCCGTGCTTCAAGAACATCTCTTTGCGAAAAGCCATGTTGGTCCCGAACGGCGCTTCCGTCAGTTCCTCCGCTTGGGGACCCAGGTTGAAAAGAGCGAACGGGGCAAGCGCATATCGACCTTCAACTGACAGCCATCGCGGAGGAACGAAGGTCCGCTCCGGGAGAATGCGGCCGCCGGTGCCCGCCCACGGACCGCTGAGAAAAGGTGCAGTCAAGTTTTGCAGCCATGTTTTTTCGACGATCACGTCGTCATCCATGAACGCTAAAACATCGCCCTCGGCTTTTTGAATCCCAGCATTCAGCGCAAAAGACTTTCCCGCCTGGCGTTCGAACAAGTAACGAAAGCGGCCCGGATATCGCAGGCAGAACTTTTCCGCCATCGCGCGAGTTTCATCCCGCGAATTGTTGTCTACGACCAGAACTTCCCAACCGATCGAACTTGGTACCTCGGAGGCAGCGACACTCTCCAGGGCTTTTTCCAAAGTCCGGCAACGATTGTATGTACATAGA
>DATBAX010000321.1:0-26462 GCA_036271275.1 Terriglobales bacterium | reverse complement strand
CCGATCGCAGGATTTCCTAAGAACAAGTTATGGGCGAGTTCGTCTCCCAGCACGATCACATTGCGCTTCTGGACTTCATCCAGATGATTGAGCCAGCGGCCATCCTTCACGGGAAGAAAGCGGATATCCGCAAACTGCGGCTCAACTCCGGTGATTTGACCGTTCGCAGTGGCAAAGTCGCTCACCGCGCGAACGTCATCGCGAGTAAGGACCGGCGAGGCGTTGCGAACGTGCGGAGCGTCTTTGCGGATGTCCAGATAATCCTGATAGGTAAGAAAATAATTGCGTGCCGACATCGCACTGCCTTCGACCGCCGGGGCGCGGCCGGGGAAGATGAACATGATGTCCTGGCCAAACTCGGCCAGATTACGCTTGTTGCCGGAGCGGAAACCTTCTCCCAACCCGACCAATAAAAGCAGCGATCCCACTCCCCAGGCGATGCCAAACATGGTTAGAAACGAGCGCAGTTTATGCGCCCAAAGGGTACGAAAAATCTGCGCGAAGATGTCCAGGACGGCCCGCATGGGTACTACCATTGTACCTTTGACGGGGCTGAAGGGCACTTCGTTAGCAGGCTGGGAAAGGGCCCGCTCAGGATGCGGTTGGCTCCCGGGATGAAGCGAATTTCTGGCGCAGTCTGTGCCACTCCTCGGTGGAGAAAAGGCGTGGTCCGACTTCGATCAGACGCGGCGTCATATTGAAGACTGCCACCCGGTTCCATGGCCGGCCGTCCCGCATACGCAGGCCTTTTTCGTTCAAATCGCTGACTATGCTGGAGTAAGAGAAGTCCTGCACCAGCAGTTCCATCATCAACATCAGTGTCCGATTTTCGATGGGATCGATTTCCAGTCGCAGGCAGTCGTCGGAGATGCGCAATCCGTAAGGAATGTCTTCGTTATAAGCACCTTTGGTGGGAGTCTCCGACTCGGGAAGCTCGCGCCTCCACTCAATGGACAGCATCTGCCATCCCGCGGCAGTGCGCTGTTTGATGACCTCAGGACTAAACGGTCCAGAAACTACATCGCGAATCCGCTCAAAGTGCGCCATGACAGCCTCCAATTTGCCGTCTTGCAATTCGGCGGCCATGACCTTTATCTCTTAAGTGATTGTGATGCCTTGGGTGGCGAGGTTAGGTTCAGGCAGCGAAGCGTCCGTTTTTGTAAATCATTGTTCAGTTCTGGACGGGACCTCAGGCGTTGAAACCACCGTGGAAGAGCGGCGCCTTCAGCACCGCGTAAAACGTGTCTTGCGCTGAACACGGGCCTGAAAGGCCCGCTCTTTCATGGCGATGCACGCAGCATCAAAATCCTTCGCTGCACAATTGCGTTTGCGTCCACGAATCGGGTTGTTAAGTCTCGTCGATCACAATCACCATCCGGCTAAAAATGATAATTGGTCTCCAGAAAGATGAGCTGCCCGTTTGCCTCTTTCGGATAAATTTCCGCGATCACGTTCTTGCCCCAGGCATGGCCATAGTAAAGAGTGGTGCTGAAGGAGCGGGTGATCTGGCAGTCGGCGCTGATGTCCCAAACGTTGCCCAATCCTCGGAAGTTGTTGCTGGGACGGCCGGTGTATCCAAAGGTCTTGGGTTGGAACGCTCCTCCACCGGAGTACCAGAGATCGGAAGCGTTGGCCAAACGGAGCGCGTGGGCTTCGCTGCGCAGGGAAAGTCTTGAGGCTGGCTTCACATTCAGTGTGAGATAGGCGTCCTCGTTATTCATCATGTTGTAAAAGGGGAAACGCGCGTACTGGCGAGGGGTCGGGAGCACCTGAAAAAACGTTCCATGGCGCGAGTCGTTGGGATCGCCGTCACCGCTGCCGTAAGAATATCCGGCACTCAGCCATGGTTTGAGATGCGGCACTTTGGGCTGCCATCCAAGTTCTCCGACGAATGCGCCGGCGCGCTGCGTGAGCGCACCCCAGGAGCCGCCCTGAAAAACTCCCCAGACCAGAAAATCGAATTTCCCGGAATTCGGCGTGTTGATGACTTCCGCGTAATCGCCGCCATAGGTGGCGATTTCGATATTGCCGAGGTCGGCGGCACGGACCGGTGCAGGGCGATTGTCAGTCTTTAATACGTTGTGGCGATCATCGACATATCCCAGACCGAACACCCGTAACTGCCCGGCACTATGCGCGGTGTCGAAGGAGTGAGTATAAGCGCCGTAGTAAACCTCGACGTTCAACTCATTCATGCCGTCGACTTGAAAAACTCCCTGCGTAGGCTTGGCGCCGAAGAAGGTGACATTGTTCTGTCCGCTGTTTAGAGAAAATTGACCTCCATCGAAGGTGCGCTGGACGGCAGTGAAGGCGAAATTCGAAATCAGGCGGCTCGCGATGCGGGTTTGGATGACCGTCGCCAGCGATGTGTCTTTGGGCTTAACTTCGGTGCCATCGAAATATTCGAAGCGGCCCACTTTCAATCTCGCGGGACCGAGATGCTTGAAGTCCACGTACGCTTGTTTGAGAAATATGCTGGCGTTGTTGACCTGATTGCCGTTGGCCGCATAGTAAGTCCCTCCCAAGCCAAGCTGACCTTGCGGAGCGGCGACGACCGCGTCGTTGGGAAGGCCAAGTATGGACGGTTGTTCGAACTCGGCGAACCAATCCACATGTTCCGTAGTCTGGCCGATACCCACGCGTAATAGGGAGCTCCACAGGCCGTAATCGCTATTTCCAGTGGGCCCCTGAAACCAGTTCCAACCTTCGGCACGAGTACGCCAGTTGACGGAAATCTCGAAGGGTCCAATCTTATGTTTTGGCGGCGCGGCATCTTTTTTCTTTGGCTGCGCTGGCGCGGCGGCCTGTGCTGCGGAAGCGTTCTGCGTGGAATCCGGGGCTTGCTGCCCGAACACGAGGCTCGAAAAGAGTGTCACGAAAGCTAAATATCCCGCAACTCGCAATTTCATCCAAAGCTCCAGGCTTGATTTCGAACAAATTCGATTCGATTTCCGCGACCGCGGAGGAGAACCGAACAGCGACGACTGAGAAATCTAAAGGCAGAGAGTCTGCGGAGCAATAGTAGGAAGACATTAGCGAGGATGCTTTTGGAGGCACTCGCCATCGAGAAACAATCTTCTTTCATACCGACCAATCCGATTCGGTTACCTCCGCGTACTACAAGAGTTACCCCTGGTGCTACACCTGCCTGGCGACAGAACGCCTTCGGCTAGCCAGGATTTCAATTCTTGAAGGAGGATTCCCATGGAAATCGAGAACGTACTGGAAATCGTGAAGAAGAATTTGGATCGTCGCAGGTTCCTGCAAGCAACTGGTGTAGCAGGAGTGGGCGTAGCCGCAACCACGTTGATCGGTGGCAGCGCCACCGCATTTGCAGCCGAGGGACTGACCCCAAAAACCAGCTCCAACGCCGTCCAGGACCCCGTATCGAAGGACACTCCCGCTCAGATTTTCACCGCCGCGCTGATCGCTGAAGATCTGGCCACGACCTTTTATTACAACGGCCTGGTGGGCGCGGTGCTGCAAGACCCCGCTCTGGCTGGCCCCGGCGGCACCGTGGGCCGTTCTCCCAACGGCGATCACGACAACGTGAATTACATTCGGGCGGCTTTGTTTGAAGAAATCACCCATGCCAATCTCTTTCGCACGCTGCTGGGAATCTCCGGACCTGCCGCCGATCCGGTGCAGACTTTCTATTTCCCTGCCGGAACGTTCGATACTCTCGCTCCATTTATCGGGACATTGGAAGCCCTCGAGAATGCCTTTATCGGCGCGTATTTAGCGGCGATCCGCGAGTTTGCCAGAATGGCCGCAGTAGCCGGACCTGGCTCGGATTTCACTTCCGGGCAGTTGTCCTATTTCTCACAAGTCTCCGCCGCCATTATGGGGATCGAGTGCGAGCACCGCGTTCTGGGACGAGACATCGAATCGGCAACTCCAGCCAACAATCGCAACTACGAATTAGTGGACGGAATCCGCACTGTATTCAACGGATCTCATTCTGCGGTGACCGCGCTGACGCCATTCCTCACGGCATCGACTGGCCCGGCGTTCTCCTACGCGGACGCGATCGGGAATGCGTCTTCCGTTTGGTACAAAGTCGGCGGTACTTTGCCACCGATGTAACAATTTCTCTTCGCTGATGAGGCCGCAGGAATATTTGCGGCCTTGTTAGTGAAATATTAAAATCGCAATATTGGAGGACATCATGTTCGAAGGATTGTTTCAACCGATGCATTTGCTGGTGATCGCTGGACTGGCGCTGTTGATTTTTGGGCCGAAGAAATTGCCGGAACTCGGCAAAGGACTTGGCGACGGAATCCGCGGATTCAAGTCAGCCATGAATGCGGATAAAGCACCGGAGACCGTAAAGGAAGTCTAAGGATATTGGAGTTATTTTTGAGGCGAGATTCATATCAAGGGAAGTTCTTCGCGACCTTTGCAAAGGAAAGCTAAAAAAACTCAGCAGTGCCGAAAGAAAAGCCACCCAGACTGGCTTTTAGCCGTTCACGATTGTGACTTTGACGGCGGCGCTGAAGCGATGCCCCAGATACGACTCTTTTTTTAATGAGCGCCTACCCAACCGGGTTCAGGTTCTGATCGGCCGGAGTCTCTGGCGTCGATGACGCCGCCAATCCTTCAATCAACGAAACGATCTGCGTCACGGCGATCTCGATCGCGTCGGCGCAGTTGACTCCGACTTTTTCTTGGGCCTTCGCGACGCCACCCGGAAAATACCACAATCCCAATACGATTTTCATTTTAGGATTGCGCTGCCGCAACTGCTTGCACAAGGCCCTGGCTTTTCCCGCCGCAAACGGAGGGAGCGCCGACACGCATACCACATCGGCGCGCAACTGTTTCACCTGCTCCAACATGGTCGAAACCGGCCCGATCGGCAGCACATGGGCATCGAATCCGGCGCGCCGAAGCAACTGCATCACCATGACGCCGATGATCTCATCCGCTTCATCTCTAGCGGGAACGCAAACAATCGTAGATCCGGACACCGGACCGGTCGCTGCAATTTCCGAAGCATCACCTTCTGGGGAACAAACTTCATTTCCGGAAATGTCATACAAATCATCGATCAGTTCCCTTGTGCTTTGATAAATAAACTTCGTTCGCACATCGTCGAGAGCATTCATATGGCGGTCTTGTTCCGCCAGTCCAAGCGCGGGAACCAGGACTGAGTCGTAAAGATTTCCCAAAGGATTTTCCTTCAGGTATTTCTCGGCAATGTCTCTGGCCTCTTCATCGTCGAGTGCCAGGAGTCGCTGATAGAAATGTGCTTGTGGAGACAGCACGGGTTCATCGCCCAGAAGAATCTCGAGAAAACTCAATTGCGGAACATACTTGCCCAGCAATATCAGGCAGACGGTGAGAGGAGTGGATAAGATCAGGCCAACCGGCCCCCACAGCATGCCCCAGAAAATCGCGGCAACTAATATCGCCAGCGACGAGATCCCGGTATGTGTCCCGTACAACCAGGGTTCGATCACGTTGGCGATAGTGATTTCCAGAAATAAGAAGAGCGCGAAAGTAAGACCGACCTGGCTCCACCCGGGAAACACCGCCATGGCCATTCCCATCGGGAACACAGCAGCGGCGGCCGTACCGACGTAAGGAACGAAACGCAGCAGGCCCGCGAAAACACCCCACAATAAAGGATGGGGTATTCCAATTAACGCGATACCCAACCCGAATAAGATTCCGTAGCCTGCATTCACCGCAAATTGCAGCATCAGATAGCGGCTAAGGCGTCTGGAAGCGTCGTCGATGGCCTGGGTCATCACGTTCAACTGACTACTCCCCGCCAGACGCAGCACGCGATTTCGCAAGTCTTCGCGTTTCACCAGAATAATCAGAGTGAAGACAACGACGATGCCAGTAGTTTCGAGAATGCCCGCGAGAGGCCCAACAATGTCGCGCAGGTATTCTGTAGCGTTACGAGGAGGCGCGGCGACTTGCACCGCGAGTGGTTCTTTCCCGTTATTCTTTCCGGCTTTCTTGCTCGCTGCGGATTCTGACGTAGTAGACAATTCTTTACTGAGATCGTTGACCGTTGCCGTTGCCTTGCTTAGGCCGCTATTGCTCGGTGAGCGCAGCGCTTCCACTTTGTCGTGAATGTTTGCCTGATAGTCGGGCACCCGAGCCATGATTTGCATCAGTTGGTTGGTCACACCCCAACCTATCGCAACCGCCAGTGCAAAGGACACCACAAGCACCACCAGCACAGACGGAACGCGTCCCAGCCGGCACTTCTCCACGAGCCCGACGACCGGAGTCAGCAAAAATGCGAAAACCACAGCCAGGGCAAGGGGGATCAACACCTGCCGTCCGAAGTGGAGGCCCGCGATCACAACCACAATGCCGACGAGCATCAGCAGCTTCGAAGCGGGCGTTACATCTCTTGCGGGAACCAGGGTAGCGGCGCTTGCCATAAGGGAGTCGAGAGCCAACCAAGGTGGATGGCCCGAGTTAGGATGCAAGAAGCGCCGGTGAGGACTACTCGTGACGCAGAGTGAGAAAACGTGAGGGCGAGCGAGAGCCCGCCCTCGAGTGGTTTTATGCGGCGGGTTCCTTGGAAACCGATCCAGTGAGCGCCGCCACCAACTGGGAGCCATCCGGGCTGCCAAGTCCCGTGCAAGGATCCCATCCCTTGGCTGCTGAGAAAGAACCATTGCTGCCCTTCGTGATGTCGTGGAATCCTGGGTCGTCGACCGATCGCGAGTAAATCAACGGGTTCAGAAAACCAATCGGTTTTCCGAGTTGTTGATTGATTCTCGCCACCAGTGCTGCCCATAAAGGGGCGACCGCACTCGTGCCTCCGTAAACAGCATTCTCGCCATCGACGCGAACGTTGTAGCCAGTGTTGGGATCAGCATCGCCGGAGACGTCCGGCACACCTCGTCCGCCGCTGGAGACTAAAGGTGACGGAACGTTGAAGCCGCTTTGCCACGCCGGGAGTGGAAACACATTGCTGACTCCGCCTCCCGTGGAACCGCCACTCGGTTGTTCATTCCAGACCACTTCATCCTTAATTTCTGCGCCCGAGGCTTGCAGCGAAGTGCCACCACAAGCGAGCACGAACGAACTGGAAGCCGGGAAATCCACGTGGTTGCCGCCGTCGGTGACTCCGTCGGAAGATCCGTTGTCGCCCGATGCCACGCACACGGTCACGCCCATCGCCGCAGCCGACTGAAAGGCTTCATCAAAATTGGTGAGCGCCTGCGAAGTCCAGTTCGACTCGGCCGATCCCCAGCTTATAGAAATGACCGAAGGCTGATTGGTGGAGTCGTGCACTGCCGTGGTGATGGCATCCAGGAAACCCTGGTCGGTGTTGGGCGCAAAATAGACGACGATTTTCGCTGCCGGAGCAATTGCACCCGCTACTTCAATATCGAGCATCACTTCGCCGTCGGCACTGTCGGGTGTACTGGGACTGTTCGCCCCTCCGTCGATGGGCACGGCAATGACCTGCGGCTGACTGACATTGATCGATTTGAAATAATTGGTGAGGTCCTCAGGCCGAAAACCTCCGCCCAACTCAATGATCCCAATACACTGGTTGCTTCCATCTCCGGCTGGGAAATCGTATATCTTGGCCAAATCATTGGGATTAAATGAGGCGCTCGCTGCGTGGGCTTTCACCCCCGGAGTCTGCGGCAAGCGCCTGCAATGCGGTTCTGCCTGCGGGCGATTGTCGAGTCCAAACACCCCTTTAATAATGTCCGCATATTCGGCCGGGACACTGATCGATCCGACGCGGCCCCGGAAATTACCATCGGGGTGGTTGTACTCCTTGAGTTCCACGTTGAAAGCTTTTTGGAGATTTGTCACTGTTCCTGACAGCAATACGGTCCGGCGCGCGAGTTCGGTACCGGTTTCGCGGACCTTGAGACCAAACTCCTGTGCGAACTTCCTGATCTTTTCAAGATCGGCAGGATCAGCGCCATGCGTTTTCTCGAAATCGGCCCGCGACATTTGCTGGAAGCCTGGTTTTGCGAGCGCATCTTTCAGCTCGGCGCGCTTTGCTTCTGCCTTTGAGCGAAGCCTTACTGAAACTTCAATGGTTTGATCGGCTGGTGAATTGTCAATTGGGTTAGCGTTGCTGACAGGTTTGCGTTCACTTCCTGAAATGACGGTAAATTTTGGGTTGGAAGACACGACTGCTCCTTAAGTTTCGGGGGAACAGAGCGGCGAGGCACTAATCGCGACTGGGAGTCGCACTGCCAGAGGAAGTTTGGGGTCGTCCCGCCAATCAGATGGTTCCCGAAACCAGCAGAGAATATCAGAAAAAATGAGGCTTTTGAATAAAAACTATTACCCGAAAGTACACCCGGAATCAGTGCACGAGGACGATCTCCCGTCGGTCAAAATCCATTTGCCATGCGGTAATAGACATCATTCCAGCGCAGCTCATTCTTAAAGCCGGCAAGCTTCGTGTCTGCGTCGATGAGTAGATATTCCATCCCCGACATGTCGGCAAAATTTTCCAGATGTTCCGCAGTCAACGCAGGACTGAGTGCGGTGTGATGCGCGCCGCCTGCGGTGATCCAGGCGGTAGCGGCAATCTTGAGGTTGGGTTCGGGTATCCAAACCGCTCGAGCGACCGGAAGTTTAGGTAGAGGGTGTTCAGGCTTGATGATGTTTACCTGGCTGACAATCAGCCGAAAGCGATTCCCCATATCCACTACCGACGCATTCACTGCTCGTCCAGGAGCAGCCGTAAAAACCAATCGCACGGGATCTTCTTTTCCGCCGATCGACAGCGGATGGATTTCGACCGACGGTTTGTCCGCCGCAATCGAGGGACACACTTCCAGCATGTGCGCGCCCAGAACCTGTCCACCATTTCCAAAGTGATAGGTGTAATCCTCCATGAAGGACGCGCCGCCTTTGAGGCCGTGACTCATGACTTTTACGGCCCGCACGAGAGCGGACGTTTTCCAATCTCCTTCGGCGCCAAAACCATAGCCATCGGCCATGAGGCGCTGCACGGCAAGTCCGGGGAGTTGCTTCAAGCCATGCAGATCTTCAAAAGTGTCGGTGAAAGCATGCGATCCGGTTTCGTCGAGAAACTTTCTTAATCCAATTTCGATTCGGGCTGCGTCTCGCAGGGATTCGCGCCTGGATCCGCCGGCGCGCAACGGTTCCGAAACTGTATAAGTCTGATCGTAGATTGCGACTAGGTCATTGATCTGCGGGTCCGACACTTGCTGCACCCGCTGCACCAAATCTCCGACGCCGTAACCATTCACCGCATAGCGCAAGTTGATCTCAGCACTGACTTTGTTGCCTTCGGTGACCGCAACATTCCGCATGTTGTCGCCAAAGCGGGCGACTTTTAGTTGTTTAGCATCGTGCCACGCACAGGCTGACCGAATCCAGCGGCCTAATTCCGCATGAACGTCAGCATCTCCCCAGAATCCAACGATGATTTTTGGCCGGAGTTTCATGCGAGAGGTAATGAATCCGAACTCGCGGTCGCCATGCGCCGACTGATTCAGATTCATGAAGTCCATGTCGATGGTTGACCACGGCAGGTGCTCATTGAACTGCGTGTGCAAGTGTACGAACGGCTTATCCAGCGATCGGAGGCCGGCAATCCACATTCGAGCCGGAGAGAAAGTGTGCATCCAAGTGACCAGCCCGATGCAATTTTTGGAACTGTTGGCTTCAAGGCACAGCTGATGAATGGAATCGCTGCCGGTCATCACCGGCTTGAAAACGACTTTTACCGGCACTTGCGAAGACGCGCCCAATGCCTTTGCGATGGCGGTCGCGTGTTCTGCAACCTTCTGCAATGTCTCCGGACCATAGAGGTGCTGGCTTCCGGTGACAAACCAAATTTCCAGATTGGCGAAATCAATCATGCGATTCTCTTAAATGAATTAGAAGGGCGTTGGTTATAGGAAAAACAAATCATCGCATTCACTGCGGTCTGGGGCAACCGCAGCGAGGCCGATCGTTGAGATATGAAATCTAGCCTTCCACCGTTTGGTACAAACGATACTCCTCGCTCATGATGGAGGCGAAAGCACGCATGGTCATTATTCCATCGTCGGTAGATACCTGCCAATCTTCTGACGACGGCGCAACCCGCGTCGCCGCGAGCAACTGGTGCCGCTTGATGCGCGATGGCTTCTTGCCGACCGCAAACAGCGCGATCGGTCCATGCATAAGCGCAACCCGATTCGGAGTCTCCGGGTCAACCGCTTCCAATCGCATAGGCATTTCGAACTCCACCTCGACTCTGTCTCCATCTTTCCATGTGCGCTGCAAAGATAAAAACTTGCCAGGCGCTAGTTCACTGTCGGTTCGATGGCCATTCACCGAAAGGCTGCTTTTCGCACCCGCCCATTCCGGAATGCGTACGTACACCGTGAAACTCTCAGGATGCGGCAGCGCGAAATCAAGCTGCGTGGTATTCGCGGATGGATATTGAGTCGTTTGCGTCAGCGTGCAAGAAGTATTGTTCTGCGACCACGACACGCGGGACGGAACGAACAAGTTCACGTAGATACCATCGTCGCCCCTGTAGTAGGAACTAATTCCGTAATCGGCTGTCAGTTGGGGGAACGTGCCCGAACAGCAGGGCCACTTGTCTCTGTAATGCACTTTCTTTCCCGATTCGTTGTAGTCGGAATAATAAAAAGTGGTTCCGTCCGCCATCATAGGATTGGCGCCGGCAATGGTGTTGTAGAGAACGCGCTCCATGCTGTCGCCGTAACGTGAATCTTTGGTGACGCGCAACAGATAGCGTGTGATCTTGAAGTGTCCGTAGGCGCCGCAGCAGGTCTCGAAACTGGCATGCGAAGTTCCCAGGCTGGCGTCGAGCAGACCTTGTCCCGGCACCACGAAGGCTTCATCCGGGCCCCATCCCCCGGTGGCATAACTCTGCTCTTGCACCATCCGGAAGCCATTGGTGGCCGCGCGCAGATATTTCTTGTCGCCCAGCACTAAGTACGATTGCATCGCGGAACTGAATGCGTTCACATGACTGTAAGCGTGTTCGCCGGGAAGAACGTTTTGCCCTTCGGCAAGAGGATCGAAATAATCCGCTTCGATAAAACGAATGGCGAGATCGCGGTATCGCGAATCTCCGCTGCGCTGGTAAGCCAGAAATAAGTTCTCCGGCAAGGTATAGGTTTCGTCGAAAGTAAAAGCAACATTCTTGTGCGGACGGGCCCGTTGCGCCGCGCGACTCAAGGCTTTTTCCGGTAAATGCGGCATCGCCGCCTGCGTGCTTCGCCAGTGCACATCCATTGCGTCCGGGTCGGCGGCAAACTCGTGGGCGTCGATCAGTCCGACAGAAGTTTTGTCGTAGGTGTAAGCCGGAAGCGTGTAGTCGACGTAAAATTTTCCGTCCGCATCGACGGTCTGCGCAAAGCCACGAACCAGCCGATTCACTTTTTCTTGCGTTGCTTTCGAACCAGTAACCGCATAGGCGCGCGCCAAGCCGGAAAGATATTGTCCGAAACTGTGCCCTGGAATAAAGCCGTGCATGTTTTCCATGGGACTGAAATCCGTGGAATTGTCATACCAGCCGCCCATGTCGGGGCCGGGAGCAGGCATTCCGGCTCGCTGACGAAATGGTTTCAGCAATGCATCCTCATCAAGATGCAAATACAAATCGTGATTATGTTCGAACTGCTCGCGCATCGGCCCATCAAGTAGTTGCACTTGCGAATAATTGAACACCGAAAGCGGCGTAGTAACCGCCAGGGCGACTGGCTTGTCGGCAGACCAGGCCGACAATTTGCGGGGCATGAAAACGGCGGCGCCAGCGGCGGCACCTGCAACTTCTAAAAACTGGCGGCGCGATGTCTTCTTCATAGGGTGAGCTTAAGACCTTGGTTCACCGGAGGATACTTCAAATTTCGCGGATGCACATGGTACATGTGTCCCATAGCAGTGGGCCTAGTCGGACAAGGAAATGATTCCCTGCCTGATAGCAACTGACGCGGCTTCGGTGCGATCGCAAACCTCTAACTTCTGGTTGATGCTATTGATGTGATTGCGGACGGTGTATCGGCTGATCCCGAAAGCCCGGCCAATCTCTTTATTTGTAAGCCCTTTTGACAGAAGCTCCAGAATTTCCAACTCTCGCGGACTCAGAGTCGATCGATGAGTCCTGTCGGAAAGACGATTGGCGATAGCCGGAGGGAAATATTGTTTGCCGGCATGGACAGCCACGATCGCTGCCACAATGTCGTCACGCGATGTTTCTTTCAATAAATATCCGCGCGCGCCCGCCTGCACTGCTCGATAAATCTCTTCCTCGAATTCGAAACTCGAAAGAATAATGACTCGTGGAGGCGAGGCCAGCTTGCGAAAAGCATGCAGGAGTTCGATGCCGCTCATCTTGGGCATGCGCAAATCCAGCAAGATGACATCGGCAGGGCTCTGCGCAATCAAGGCCAATGCCTCTTCCGCGCCGGCTGCGGCGCCAATCAGCTTGATGCCCGGCTGTTTGCCAAGCATACTGCTCAAACCTGCACGTACTACGGGATGGTCATCGACGATAAGCAGCCGGATCGATGTCTTTGTTTGTCGCTTGTCCATGAAATCGGCGCTCCCAGAAAAAATGCCAGATCGCGGCCGGCCACAACGTGCGCGTCAGCTTTGCCGGCATCGGCGCAATCGCCAACACAGACGTGCCCTGACCCGGCGCACTTCGAATCTGCAACTCTGCCGAAATAGTGTCGGCACGTTTTCTCATGCCGCGAATTCCGAAACCCGCGGAATCCGCACCCGCCGCAAAACCTTTGCCATTGTCTTCGACCAGCAGTTGCAGGGCCGACTCACTATACGTCAAAGAGATGAGTAAGGCATTCGGGCTGGCATGACGGACGGCATTGGCTAAAGCTTCCTGGCCGATGCGGAAAAGTGTGTCAGAGATCCGCACCGGTATGCTGTGGGCTTCGCCGGAAGTAAACGCGGTGACCTGAATTGTTCCTCCGGCAACCATGCTCTTTGCACTCTGCTCAAGCGCCCGCAGCAGTCCAACCGCTTCCAAAAGTTCCGGCCGAAGCGCAGCAATGCTGCGCTTGGCTTCTTCATGACTTCGCCGCACCATACTGGACGCGAGATCAAGCTCACGGTCCATCGCGCCTTTGTCATCAGTCTCGTCTCGAATTGCCTGAAGCTGGAAACCTATGCCGGCAAAACTTTGCGCCAGTGTGTCGTGCATTTCATGAGCCAGCCGTTGCCGTTCATCCAGCACGGCAATGAGTCGCCATCTCTCGATGTAGTTATGAAGCGCCTGCGCCGCCAATATGAGGAGGAGCAGCACAATCGTCGCAGCCACGATATTTCCAGTGCTCCACCACGGAGGTCCCTGAAGTACGTCGACATCATTCGGCGAAGGCAGCAGAATCGCGAATGGCGTGAGGTCCTTCGTATAGGCAGAATTCACCACGCATATTCCTCGCAATCGCAGCCGGCTTCGGTTTTTAAGCCGCCGAAAAGATTCCGCGCTACTGGTTCCATTGGCAATCGCACGGAACGATTGATTGTCTTCGGTGAGCTCCAACACCGTGGTGTGATTGGGGCCCTCTTCTTTATTTTCCAGACGACCTTCGATTTCAATATATTGCGCGTCGAAGGAACCAGTGGCAGCCTGCGATGCGGTCACTCCCATCGAGTGAATGGGTGCGTGGGACCATAGGATATGAACTTCCGCATCTTTCAATACCGAACTGAAGTCGTGCAACTCAGCATCACCTCGCGCCTCTACTTGGTCGCCGATCTGCGGAGGAGTTTTCGCCTGGAAATTCTGGATGGCAACGCCGCCGGTGGAATCCTCGACGAATAGCGTGGGATAGGTGAGAGTCACCACGCCGCGAATCGTCACATGCGCTGGTTTGCCGGGCGCGAGTGCCCGAAGATTGGCAATGGGCTGTCCATTGGGATCCACATGATGCTCGCGCATATCAAGATACAAAGGCTCCAAATACTGATCTTCCGCGTTACCGGCAGCACGCAAGGTGTCTGGATACGTGCGCGGTTTCCCCGTCGGTCCAACTACAGGATCGGGATCGGCGAGCGGTATTTTCACGCCTCCTGTCATGCTGGCCAAGTCCTGGTAAGTCGCGGCCCGGACCTGCACATTTCGCCAGAGGCCTCCACTTTGAAATGACTTCAAACCAAAACGGCCAGACTGGATGCAATCCGGTTCCTGCATGGCGTCGATGGTCGTCAGTCCCGAAGGCGAAGTTGCGGTAGCAACGATGTTGCATCCGTAGGCCAGGAATTTGATGTGATACCACTCCTGCGCATAAACCCGCGGCGTCACGTGCCGGGCCTGATATTCGATCCAACCATAGCCGGCGCGTCCCAGGATCAGCGTGTTATCAAGATCGCGGATGCCGGCATAGTAGCCGTCGTAAGCGTCCACACCTTCTTCTTCATTGCTTCCACGAATGATCAGACCTGCGTCGCCATATTCCCCGAGAAGTTGTACGTCGGCTTCAATCAGATAATCCTTCAAATGCGTGCTTCCGTTCATTGTCTTGGCGCCGCGTTCGTCGGAATTGTTACGCATCGCGCCATCGACGATCTCCCAAGCACCCCCAAAGGACTCCCAGTCATCTTGCTTATCGACGCGAAAGGAATCGTGATAAATCGCCTGCGGAGAAATTCGAGAGGAATGCCATCGCACCAGGAACACGATTGCGATGAGAACCACGGAAGTTGACACGGCTATCGCCAATGCTGTTTTCGATCGCCAGCGGAGACTCATTGCGCCGCCCACCACTTGGCCGTCAATTGTTTGCGTATCTCCGGAGAATCAATATTCTCCCGCGTCATAAGAAGTGGAGGCACCACGCTGATGCCGGGGACGGTCCGGCCGTGAAGCTGCCCATCCAGAACTTCCATGGCAGTGCGTCCCATGTCATACGTACTCTCCATGACCACGGAGTCCATGGCTCCGGTTCGGATCGGCGGCATCAAATCCTGATCGAAGCCGACGAGTTTGATGGTCCGCGTTTTATCGAACTCGACTAATGCGTAGAACGCGCCCCGGGTCGTAACGTGAGAAAGGGCAACAATGGCGTCTATTGGCTCTCCTCGGTTGAGTATGTCTTCGGCCACCTGCTGTTCCTGGGCCACGCTGTAATATCCGAGCCTGCGCGCAACTACACGTATGTCAGGAAATTCCCGCTCTAACGTGTTCTCGAAGCTCCGCTCTCTGGCGGTGATGCCTGTCAGTTGAGGATTAATTCCAAGAATCGCGATCGCGCCGTGTCCACTCAAAATCTTGCCGATGCGGCGCGCCGCCATTTCGCCGCCGGCCGCATCGTCACTCAGAACGTAAGAGAGTCTTGAGGTGGGAGTGATGCCGAGATTGGTTCCGACAACAACGATCGGAAGCCCGCGCGAAACGATTCGCCGGATGGGAGACCGCAACGGCAGCGTTTGATCGGGAGCGATAATAATTCCTGCATACCCTTTGGCGACAACTTTTTCGAGCAGATTGATTTGCCCTGCCACGTCATCTTCACGCGTCGGCGCATTCCAATAGACGTTCATACCCTGGCGCCGGGCCACGTGGGCGACTCCAGCGTGTTCGGGCTCCCAGAGCGCGGTTCCGCATGCGCGTGGGATGACAGCGATAGTGTTCGAGTTACGACTGCACGAAGGCAAACAAACTAAAAGTGAAAGCGTGGCGAGAAGTATTTTGCTGCGTGAAATGCATCGTAGCGAGGATGACATGAAGGTAGTGGTCGGGGCTGCTAGTTGCCGGCATTCAGCGACGCTGCCAAAAAACGGCGTGGCCAACATACGCGAAACCCTTAGCGGCTGCTTATAGTACATCTGTCCCATGCGCGCCAATTAAGAATCCGTTAACCTCGCTGCGTTTGAAACAACATCGGTAAACGTTTGCTGAGGCAATCCTTTTCTACTACATCCGCAGTCAGAGGTCATTATTTCTTGAATGCGGATTGCAAAGTCCAAGGAAGATTGGGCGAGGGAAATCGGATAACCCGGTTCCGCCTGCTGGCCGGCGACAAATGTACACCTTCTTTCAACGCGCACGATGTCGTCGCAGTCATTCGTCTTCAGATGCAAAAGTATTTGAGTATTCGTTGAGAAACTTGAGTCCGGCCCCAAGGGACCGCGGCCAGTTGTGGTACAGAAAGGTGAGCCCATATGCGTTTAAGTCTCTCTCCGGTGCGTACCGGAATAGTCCTGGCGTTTGCAATCCTTTGCGCGAACTTCTGCTTTGCGCAGTTCAGCGCCAACATTCAGGGAACCGTACTGGATCCGAGCGGGGCTGGTGTTCCCCACGCCAAAGTTGAACTGCTGAATACCACGACCCACATCACGATGACCACCACCTCGGACGCTTCCGGAATTTACAATTTCTCCAATCTGGCGCCAAGCACTTACCAAATCACGGCGGAAGCTCCCAATTTCACCAAGTCGCAGGCTGATGTGACCTTGCTGACAGAGCAGATCCTGAACATACCGATCACCTTAAAGGTCGGTTCGACGTCAGACACGATTACCGTCTCCACCGAAGCCCCGGTCGTTGATACGGCGGACAGCCGCACCCAGCTGACCCTGGAGAACCAGGCAGTCGCGGAGTTGCCGATCGCGGGCCGCAACCTGGTGACGTTGGTGACGATGGCCCCAGGGGTTTCCGGGTTGGGAACCAACGTTGGCAACCTTACTCCGGGAACAGGGGCGGACAATTTTTCCACCGAAGAGGCAGTCGACGCAAGCGCCAACGGCCAAGGCTCGGACAACAACCAATACGTGGTCGATGGCCTGGATGTAACCAGTGGAATTCGTCAGGGCGTTTTGAATCTGACTCCCACTCCTGACTCCATCCAGGAAACCAGCATCCAGGTAAACACTTTCTCCGTCGAGCACAGCCGCGGCGCGGGATTGGTTACGGCCTTCACCACCAAGTCTGGTACGGATCAATTCCACGGTTCCGCAGCCGATTATTTTAACTATCAGGGAATGTACGCGGACCAGCGTTTCGTGGCCGGGCCGGGGCATCCCTACTCACCCTTCCATGCCAACGACTTTTCGTTTGCAGTTGGCGGCCCGGTCATGCCGCACCACGTTTTCTTCTACTTCGCGGCCGAGCCGAGGCGCGGATCGAATGGCGCCGGGGGAAATATCACCTTCGCCGCACCTGAATTCCTGAACTTCATTTCAGATCCTGCCAACGGTTTATCGACCACCGTGGGAACGCATGTGCTCACTACTTACTTGCCTACGGGGCTGGGTGGTGTGAAGCTCAATGCGGATGGCACCGCGGCCTTTGGTGCGGGCATCTGCGGCACTCCGGCCGCCGACAATTATCCGTGCGCTTCGCCAGTCCTCGACACCGGCTCTTTCGGCGCCACCGCTGTTCGAAACGGGACCCAGTATTTTGGACGCTTAGACACCGACTTCAAGAGCGACCGCGTTTACGCCAGCCTGTACCGAACCCTGCTGCTCAGCGGTGCGCCGACAGCGTCGCCGCAATTCTCCAGCCTCAATCCCACCTGGCAAGTCGCGGGACAAATAACCTGGGCGCACACCTTCTCCTCATCGACCATCAACGAAGCCAGCGCTGGTTTAAGCCGTGTGGAAGGCAATCTGGCGACCGGGGCCAAGGACTACACCGTACCCAACATCACCGTCGGTGGAGGCTTCAACCAGCAACTGGGAGCAGGCTTTGCCCAGGGAGATTTCATTCAGCATAACTATCACTGGAAGGACTTGCTCACCCACGTCCACGGCGCCCATACCCTGAAATTTGGTTATGACGCCTGGTTCGGCGACGACGTAGAAAACTTCCAGGGTCCGTGGTCCACTCCGGCATTCAATTTCAGCAATATTTTGGATCTGGCCGAGGATTCTCCCAACAGCGAGAATGGCGTGTTTTACAACCCCAACACCGGCAAACCACAATTGGCCAGTTGGGACGCAGCATCCAGAACCTACGGACTGTTTGTAGAAGACACCTGGAAGGCAAGAAGGAACCTTACCCTGACTCTGGGCCTGCGCTATGACGACCAAGGCAACCCATGGTCGAAGAGTGCGACTACGGTTTTCGGCAACTTCTATCTAGGTACGGGGAACACCCAACAGGAAGAGGTTGCGAATGGTTATGCCAAGCCCACTCATAACGCTCTGTTGCACGCTGTCAATGGTCTAGTTAGTCCTCGCATCGGTTTCGCCTGGGACCCCACGTCAAAAGGCGATTGGGCAATACGCGGCGGAGCCGGCATCTATGACAATTGGTTGACCAATGCAAACGTGCAAGAGGAATTCCGCGGCAATCCTCCTGGACTGGTTGCACCGGGCTTTACAGCCGCTGGAACAGCAACCGCGGACCCTGCCAACTTCGTACTCGGAAGCGGCAACAAAGCACCCTTCGGATTCGACGTGGGCGCACCCAGCTTCGCTCCCGGCCTTAACGCCCAAGGAGGACTCCCGGGCGCGAATCCCGCTATCGCCGGCATCAACCCGCTCTTAAAATCTCCACAAGTCGACATCTTCTCTTTGTCGGTCGAGCGGAAGATCAACAATACTTTTGCCGCCACTGTCGGTTATTCGGGATCGCACGGTTATGATCTTGCGAGCGCCGGTAATAACACCGGTGGAGTTTCGTACGGGGTCAACATCAATGTGTTGAACGACGATTACATCATCAACAACACCAGCAACGGGACCCTGCAACGGCTCAATCCCAGCTTCGGTTCGATTACCTACACTGCCAATGATCGGGCCAGCAATTACAACGGAGTCTACTTTGACTTAAAGGGACGCTTTGCACGAGGCTTTGTGGACGCCTCTTACACCCGCTCACGTTCCAATGACGACGCGGGCGCTTATCCCACACCCTTCAATCCTCAGGCCTACTATGGCCCGTCCCTGTGGGATGTTCCCAACCGCTTCTCGCTGAGCTGGAACTATTCATTGAAAGGCATGAACGGCGGCGCAGGCGCCCTCGGCCACGTGACCAGTGGATGGGGCATCAGCGGCACCAGCATCTTCCAGTCCGGCGAACCTCTCACTCCGGCAGCCCTGAATAACTTCGCGCCGGTCTGCGCAATCACCACCGGGACGCCTCCTCCTTGCCCGTCGGCTGGAAACCTGGAAGTTGGCTACGCCCCGGGAAGCGGCGACTATAACGCCGATGGAAACAGCTACGATTTCCCGGACGCGCTTAGCTATAAACAATCAACCTCTCACAGTGCCTTCCTTAACGGATCGATTCCTGTAAGCAATTTTGCCGTTCCGACTTTCGGTCTGGAAGGCAACGAAAAGGTCGGCCAATTCCGCGAGCCGAACTTTGCCGAGACGGATGTCAACTTCTACAAAGACACCCGCATTACCGAAAGGGTCGGCCTCCAGATCAGGTTCGAATTCTTCAATATATTCAACAGGAGCAATCTGCTGAACGTCGACACCAACTGGACGGATGGAAACTTCGGTCAAGCGACCGCGTCCCACTTACCCAGATGGTGGCAAATCGGAGGCAAGATTACTTTCTAATTGACCGCAAGCGAAACACCACCGGCCCGCTTCACCCGAAGCGGGCCGTTCTCTTTGTGGGCAATTGAGGCTGCTCGAAACTGCACACTTGGATTAGGATTTGGAAATAACCTTCGGGAAAGCACAAGTTAGAGCATGACGTATAAAAGAAGCATTAGAAAAACTCATGCGGAATCTTAACTTCATTCTCATCCCAGTTCTTTTCCTTGGTTGCGCATTCGCGCAAAACCGGGATGACCAATTCCGTCGAATTGTCTCGGCACTGGGTGATAACGAATTTCAGCAAGCGCTCGATCTGCTCAAACCCGCATTGGAAGCTTCTCCGGGAAACGCTGAACTGTTGGCGATGCGGGGCTTCGCACTCGCAGGCGAAGGACATAAGAGAGAGGCCCTCGCTTCGTTTCTTCAGGCCTTGCAGAAATCCCCGGAAAATTCCCCAGCCCTGACGGGCGCGATCCAAATTGAGTTCGATGACGGCAATCCGGCGGCGATCCCACTCCTGCAACGGAAGCTTCGCTTGTCGTCAGACGATGCAACAAGTCACGCCATGCTGGCGGTGCTCGAGTACAAACAAGGAAACTGTGCCGCGGCGGTCCCGCATTTTGAAAAATCCGGCGCGATTCTTGACTCTCAGCTCGATGGGCTGCACGCCTATGCAACCTGTCTGGTAAAACTCAAACAGCCCGACAAAGCGGCGGCAATTTTCCAACGCGCTCTGGCCCTGAATCCCGACGACCACAAGGAACGCCGCCTGGTGGCCGCAGTTCAACTCATGGCGCACGATTCTCCCGACGCTCTAGCGACATTGGCGCCACTTCTTCAGGGAAATGCACCGGAAGTGGAAACTCTCGAACTCGCATCGGCTGCATATGAAGCCGGCAAGGACACTTCCCGTGCCGTCAGCACGCTTCAGCGGGCGATTTCGCTCGATCCGCAAAATGTAAACCTCTATCTGGACTTCACCAACATCTGTTACGAACACGGATCATTCCAGGTAGGCATCGACGTCATCAATGATGGCCTGGGAATTCTGCCCAATGCCGCGCAACTCTATTTTGCACGCGGCGTGCTCTTGGTTCAGTTGGCTGATTACGACAAAGCAGAGGCCGACTTTGAGAAATCTTACGAATTGGATCCCAGCCAATCTCTGAGTGCGGCGGCCCTGGGATTGGCTGCGGCGCAACAGCACGATTTCGATCGCGCTCTGGCAAAGGTGCGAGCGTCTCTGGCGAAAAAGCCAAATGATCCTTTTATGCTTTACCTGCAAGCGGACATTCTCGCGGCTAAGAACAGCGATCCCACTCAGCCTGAATTTCAATTGGCCGTCCGCTCCGCTCAAAAAGCGGTCGCGTTGCAACCAACGTTGGGAGTCGCCCATGGAGTGCTGGCAAAACTCTACCTGCAAGCGGGACGATATCCGGAGACGATCGTACAGTGTCGAAAAGCATTGGCAAGCGATCCCACGGACCAACCCACGGTGTATCACTTGATTCAGGCGTTGCGAAAAACTGGAGACAAAGGCGAGATCCCAGAATTGTTGAAACGACTTGCCCAGCTTCGTGAACAGACTTTAAAGAAGGACAAAGAACGCTATCGCTACAAACTCGTCGACGACGATCCGTCGCACTAGGCTGCCGAATGATTGCCGCCCGCGCTAATTAAAACGCCACTTCGATTTTGCGTCCGTCAAATTCCGTGGTGTGGACAGATCCCTGCAGCTTGACTTCGATTCTCCGGCGGGCCGGCGCCAGCATGCGTGAACCATCGGCCAGGCGCAGAGTCAGCAAACGGCCTGCATCGTTCCAATCCATTTGGATGCCCATCCACTCGCCTTTCCGATAGTTGAACGACTTGCCATCGTCTTCATATAACAAGAACGAACCATCCGCACCGGGATAAACGGAAACGGAAAGCGGCTCGTCAACTTTTTCGCCGGCATGCTGTTTCACCGGACCAAGCGGAAGTATGGCGCCCGCGCGAACATAGATTGGAATAGTTTCCAGATCGACCGCTCGGGTAATTTCGCGACCTCCGTCGATCCGCTCGCCGTTCCAGAAGTCGTACCAGCTGCCCTCTGGCAGATAGACCATCCGTTTTCTTGCACCCGGCTCGACTACCGGCGCGATCAGGATGTCCCGGCCCCACAAATATTGATCGTCTCGAGTAACCGCGTGGGGATCTTCCGGATAATGCAGCCACAGCGAACGCATGATCGGCATTCCTGTTGCCGCGCACTCGTGCACCGCGCTGTATAAATAAGGAAGCATCCGGTAGCGCAGCTCCAGATATTTTTTGCAAATGGGCTCGACGCGCGCATCGTGCAACTGGCTGGCATCCGGAACATCTTCTCTATTGCGCATTTCTATGGGCCCGGGATCTCCGGTGTTCCATCCCCAGGGAAGTCGCAACTTCCATGCGCGGCCATGACATCGAAACAATGGACAGAACGCTCCAAACTGAAACCAGCGTAGGTATAGCTCAGAGGTAAACTCTTTGGTCGGGACAAATCCACCGATGTCGGTGCCCCAATAAGGAATTCCGGTCAGTCCAGTATTGATCGCAACCGGCACTTGGGTCTTGAGCGTTTCCCACGTCGAAAACACATCGCCCGACCATAAGAAGGACGCATAGCGCTGCATCCCGGCGTAGCCATTGCGATGCAACGCATACGGACGTTCATTGGGACGATCGATCTGCGGACCCTCCCAATACATTCGATTGCGCACCAGCCGCGACTTGATGTTGAGCGGATCACCTTCGTCGGGCCACCATCCATCGACACCTTCGGAGAAATCTTTGCGATGCGCGTCCCAATAGCAACCGGCTTCGGCTTCGTCGAACTGGTTCACACTGCATGGATCTTGCGCTCGTCCGCGAAGTTCATCAGAAAGAATTACGGAATGCAGGACAACTTTGAAATGATCCTCATGCAACTCATCCAGCATTTTCTTGGGATCAGGAAAGACGTTCGAATTCCAAGTGAACGAACCGTTTGCCGTGTTCCATCCCGATGGGCAAAAGCCAGTGCTGAGATAAATCAATGCATCGCACGGCAATTTCTTCTCGCGAAATGTTTTTGCTTCTGCCAGGATTTCCTCACGGCTGGCCAGCGTTCGATGCGATTGCTGATAGCCCAAACTCCAGAGCGGCGGCATCTCCGGATGGCCCGTCAGTCGGGCATATTCGGACATAATTATTTTTGGATCGCGCGAACTTACGAAGAAAATATCCAACGGCACAGCTTGCTCAGCCCTGGCAGGAATGAACTTGCTTTCTTTCCCCGTAAAGTCGAACGTCCCATACGGCTGGTGGATAAATATCGCCCATCCCGATGTGCCGATGATCCACGGAACCGCTACGCGCGCGCCGTGCGTCTCCAATTTATAACCGCTCTGGCCATTGCCCATTGCGTCGACGGAACCGCGGCGATCAAACTGCGGACCGCCTTCGCCCAATCCCAGTAGCGGCGAGTCTCCGGTTCCGAAGCTCACGATCCCACTTCCCGGCTCAATTCTGAAACGCTGGATGACCTCATCTTTCGCGTTCGTGATGCTAATCGTTAGAGGGCTTGGGCTCACCGTTACTTTCAGCTCTCCACATTTGACAGTGCCCGCCGGCGAAGTGCCGCGCAATTTCAGTGCTGACTCGCCCCAGTGTTCCTGAACTAGTGATCCATCCATGGAAATGGGAACAACCCTCCCGGATTCAAGCGGAACCACGCTCAGCCGGATTGTGTTTGGGCTGACAGGCGCAATTTGAATCTCTATTTCTGGAGGTTGCTCGCCCGCCGTCAGACCGCGAGGCAACAGCAATGCTGCCGAAGCAGCACCGATCGCTTTCAACGCATCTCGACGATTAACGCTCATAAGATTTCAGGCAGAATATTGTAATCTACCGGGAGGTAATCGTTTACTCAATCGGCTAGAATCTCTCCACCGGCAAATCTGATGAAAATAACCCGTCGCACATTTGTTTTTACCACTCTGGTGGCCTCGACCGGCAAGATGTTTGGGCAGGGCGTAGCCTCGCGTGTTGTAAAGGCGCAGACCAAACCAACTCCTTCAGGACGCCCTTTTGACGCTCATTTTATTGATGTCGCTAAGGAAGCTGGATTAACACAGCCGGTAATCTACGGAGATCCAGATAATAAAGATTACATTCTCGAAGCCGTTGGTTGCGGATGTGCGTTTTTCGATTACGACAACGACGGCTGGATGGATATTTTCGTCCTCAGCGGAACTCGCATGGCGGGTGCGCCGGCGGGCGCGACCAATCGGCTTTACAAAAATAATCGCGACGGCACTTTCACCGATGTCACCGAGAAGTCAGGCCTGCATGATGTCGGCTGGGCATCCGGCGTTTGCGTCGGCGACTATAACAACGATGGCTTCGAAGATTTGTTCTGCACTTACTTTGGCCAAAACAAACTGTATCGCAACAACGGCGATGGAACATTCACTGATGTCACCAAACCGGCGGGTTTGTTGAACGCTCTTCCCCGCTGGGGTGCAGGTTGCACGTTTCTCGACTACAACCGTGATGGCCATCTCGATCTTTTCGTTTCCAACTATCTTGAATTTGATCAATCACGTATCCCGAAACCGGGCGCGAACAGCAACTGCACATGGAAGGGACTCCCGGTCGAGTGCGGCCCGCGCGGCCTGCCCACCGCATACCACTCGCTTTACAAGAACAACGGCGACGGAACTTTTACCGACGTCAGCGAGCCCGCCGGCATTTCGAAATTGCGTGAAAGTTATGGCATGACGGTCGTGGCCGCCGACGTCGACAACGATGGCTGGCCGGATATTTTTGTGGCCTGCGACTCCACTCCCAGTTTGCTGTTGATGAACAATCACGACGGAACTTTCCGCGAGGAAGGCGTTTTGCGTGGAGTCGCGCTCAGCGAAGATGGCATGGAGCAAGCCGGCATGGGCATCGGCGTCGGCGACTACAATCTCGACGGCAATCTGGATTTATTCAAAACTCACTTCGCCGATGACACCAACGGTCTTTACAAAAACGATGGAAAGGGAAATTTTGACGACGTAACGCTGGCCGGCAAAATTGGCGTCGAAACGCATTACATCTGCTGGGGCGCGGGCATCGTCGATCTAGACAACGACGGATGGCCCGACCTGTTCATGGTCACGGGTACGGTCTATCCACAAATCGAAAAGAAACTTCCCACCTATCCCGCGCTGACTCCTCGCGTCGTGTTTCGCAATCTGGGCAACGGAACTTTCGAAGAACTTGGCGAAGAGGCGGGCCCCGGCGTTTCCGCCAAACACTCCAGCCGCGGATGCGCCTTCGGCGACTTCGACAACGACGGCGACCTCGATATCCTGATCGTGAATTTGAACGAGCCGCTATCGCTGCTCCGCAACGACCTGCGCGGTACTCATCACTGGCTCAAAATCAAGCTGATCGGAACAAAATCCAATCGCAGCGCCATCGGCGCCCGCGTGCTCATTCGTTACGGACACAAAGTGCAGGCGCAGGAAGTGCTAAGTCAATCAAGTTTCTATTCCGTCAACGACACTCGCCTGCACTTCGGCCTGGGCCCGGAAAAAATCGCGGACATCGAGGTCCGCTGGCCCAGCGGATTGAAGGAAAACTTCAAGGCCGTCAACGCAGACCAACTTGTCACGTTGAAAGAAGGCACAGGAATTGTGCCGAGCGTGGGTTGGAGAAAGCCCTAATTACATTGAGCCAGACGGCTACTTACCGCAAGAATCAGTCTGATTATCAAGGCGTTTACAGGACGGGAGGACAATGCCTAGATTGGTACTGCCTAAGATTTGGGGACCCTCACGTTAGCTAAGTCTTTAAATAAACCCATTTGGCGCGTTGAGTAGATGCTCGGTTTTGCATCTATCATGGAGTTTGCATTCACCACTAACTCTAAAGACCGTTTGTCCATTCCGACGATTCCGACATTGCGCCCGAAGAGCGATTTGTACTTGTCGGTCAAGCTTTCGCCGCAGGAATCCTCGAGCGATTTGATCAGAAATTCTTTACAATGCCCGGCCAATAAATCCGCAGCCTGAATCGCAGGAGATTTCTTATTGTCTCGATACGTAAGTGTTCCCATCCAAGGGGCAGATTCTGGGTTGTTGTCCTTCAACCTGTCGTATACGGCTTTGATATTCCCGGAGCGATCATGCTCGTCGCAGAGAAATGCAATGGTTTCTATTCCTGAACGCTCTGGCATTTGATCTTCGCAGGTGCCGACGACGACCATCATCGTCATCATATAGGCCAGTTCGTACGGACTAGCGAGAAGCACCTTACGTGCGCGAGCACTTTTCCTGATGGCCCTGTAATCTTTCAGATTAATTCCCAAGGCAAAGCCCATCGTCGATGAAGCCCGCAGAATACCCATCAAATCATCCCTTACGGAGTTCGCGGCGATCTTGCCATTCGGCTTCGGATATCTTTTGGGATCGCTAAACCGCTTGAACTCGCCGGTCAGATACATGCACTCGCTAGTGCTGAAATACCTAATTGGCTCAGGATCGGATTCTTGCCCAAGACGGCGCATCCACTGGCGCTCTATTTCAGTCCACTCATCCTGCCGAGCGAGGTATCCTGCTACAACGAACATCTTTTCTTGAAGGCGATCCGAACTCTCGTCTAGCGCGGTCCAAAGAAAGCCCATCTATTTCTCCACGCAGCCACCATCAAAATGGTGTCTGCTCTTCAGCCAGAGTATGCACTTGGGCGTCATTATTCAACGCCTTGAATCGGTTCCTAGGACATCTGTCCCTTGACAAGGTTGGGCAGCGGGTTTAGCTTGCAATTTTGAGCTAGTAAGCGTTTGCCCGACTTGCTTAAAGAGTGTCCCTGGAGGTAGTCATGAGTTCTGATCGCGATGTCTCGCGTCGCCGGTTTCTTTCCACCGCGGTAACCACAACAGCGGCATCTTTCCTCGCGAAACCGGCTCTCTCCTTCGCACTCGGCAACCCGTCCCCTGAGACCAACGCGGC
>DATBAX010000320.1:0-5277 GCA_036271275.1 Terriglobales bacterium | reverse complement strand
GCAATCGCGAAACCAAACATCAAGGCCCCGAAAGCAATTCCGAAAGCGACCAGCGTGGTCTGTTCCGCGAGTCCCAACTCTTCAAAGACGCCCGACAAGACAAAAACAATAATGATGGTCCGAATGGCGACACTCAGCAGTCGCGGGGAAGGCAGATTCGAATTGACCGCTGCCAGCAGAACCGCCCGGGAAAAAAAGCCGGCCGCCAGCAATCCAAAAAATAAAATAAACAACGCCACAAACAACCGCGGAAGAAACAGAAAAAATGCCGCAATTTGCTCCTGCAATCCGAATATTCCGAGCACGCTCACACCCAGCAAAATGAAGCCCAGCCAGGCCACCCAAAAGGCGAACCGGCTTAGAAGCTCCGACGGCGTGGGCAAAGCGGCCTTGGTGAGTAAATGCGAAGCCCCGGTATTTTCTGAAAGCCTGTCGAATTTAACGAGTCGCAGGATGCTGCGCAGCGCCACTTTCACAATAGACGCGATCACCCAGCCCACAAACCCGAGAATGAGCATGACAATGAGACGAGGGAGGAAGTGGGCGAAGCCTCTGGCTAACTCATTGATCGCCCGAGTCAGTTCGCTGATAATCATTTCCCGCATTGTTTCCTCACTTTCCGCCGTTCCACATCTGCAGCAGATACGGCTTTAGTCGTTCGAATTCGAGACACAAATTTTCAATATCGCTTTCAACCTGGCCCGCGGATGAATTCCGGTTCTCCGTGATGAACGTGAAAGCTCTGCCGCGAAACAGAGGCGCTAGAGCCTGAATGATGTGGTCTCGATTGATCACGGATTTCTGATAAGCGGCGGCGAATTCGTAAATGGTTTTGACCCACAACTCCGCGGGATAACGAAACTCGTCTTCGCCCGTGACAGCAATTTTCTTGAGTTCTTCCAGTGTGGGCTGCGAGAGAATTGTCTGAAAAACAGATTCCAGTTCGCTCACGCCGCTGGAAAACATTTCTCGCAGCCGCTTTCGATTGACTCGCAACTGCTCCAGCGTGACTTCCGCTTCGGCTCCCGTGGTCGGGACTGCCTGCGATCCAGTGACCACGCTCCAGACAGGAAAGTCCGGTTCCAAAGCAGCGAACAAACTGCCCACAGTCTGCCGCAACGCGGGCACCAGGTCCGCCGAGCGGCGCTCCACGTGGTCCTTCCCGCCTAGAAAAGTCTGCCCAACCCGCGCTCCCCCGTTCAGCGCAGCCAAAGTGAAGCGAAGCTCCAGCCCGGTCAATCCCGCTCCACTCTCCCAATTGCTTTGTCCCAGAAATTGACTACCGAAGCGGCCGGAAAATCCAAACTCAGTTGCGTAGGGTTCGCGAATTCGCGATCCATAAAGCGCCCGCACCATCGGATACACAAGATTCGAAATTAAAAGCCCTTCAAACTTGTGTCGCCGAAATGTAGGAGTCACCAGATCGAAGTTTTCCCGGTACACCGGCATTAGCAATCTAGATAGCCAGTCCGGCTCGATATTCGAAGACTCCGGCGTGATAATCACGCACGCCCTCGCGCGTAACAGCTCGGCCGCGGACAGCAGGATTCGCAAAGCGCCTTCGCCCGTTGGGCCGGCGGAATATTGCGTACTGATAGCGTGAAGAGTGCGAAGCGCGTACAAATTCGATCTGCGATTCGCATCATCGATCGAGATGCCGGTGACCAGTTCGGGAGTTCCGTCCCGCGAACCAGCATCCACATTAATAATCGCCGCACGTTCCCGGGGAAACGATTTCAAAATACCACTTTGAATTTGTTGGACGATGGCCCCGACAGTCTTGACATTATTATGGGTAGGCAATCCCACAAGGATGTCGACCTCGCCAATATTGATTAGTTGGCGAACGAAATCATCCGACAGAAAACTTTCCTCTGCCAATTTGATGTCCGCGCGAACTGGAGCAGGTTGCTCTTGCATGGTCACGTTCTAGGTGTGGTCAAATGCGCCGCAACCGGAACCAGTAGAATTGATAGGGCCCCAAAGTCAGCAGATAAGGTAATTCGCCCACCCGCGGAAAAATATTCTTGCCAAACATCTCGATCAAAATATTTCCCTTATAGCGCTTGAGGTCCAGTTCCACGGCCTGCGCGGCGTTCGAAAGATTATTCACCACCAGCACCGTTTCGTTTCCATATTGCCGCACATACGCCAATATTCTGTGGTTCGCGGGATAGAGAAACTCAATCGACCCGTTGCCGAACACCTTGGTTGATCTGCGCACTGTTATGATGCGCCGCATCCAGGAGAGGAGTGAATGTTCCGTCCGTTTTTGTGACAAAACGTTCACCGCCGGATAACCATAGACGGGATTCAGAATGAGTGGCGCGTACAAACTTTCAGGGTCGGCAATGGAAAAACCGCCATTCCAGCCGCCATTCCACTGCATTGGCGTGCGTACGCCGTTGCGATCGCCCAAATTAATGTTGTCGCCCATTCCAATTTCGTCGCCGTAATAAATAATCGGAGTGCCCGGCAACGACATCAGTATCCCGTTCATCAACTCGATCCGTCTGCGATCGTTGTCCAACAGAGGAGCCAGCCGTCGGCGGATGCCAAGATTCAATCGCATGCCTTTGGCCTGGGCATACGAGTCATACATATAATCCCGTTCGGTGTCGCGGACCATTTCCAAAGTCAGCTCGTCATGATTTCGAAGGAAAAGACACCACTGGCAGGAGGCTGGGATTTCCGGCGTCTGCTGCAAAATTTCAGTGATTGGCTTCCGGTCCTCCAGTTTCACGCCCATAAACATCCGCGGCATTAACGGGAAATGAAATGCCATATGAAATTCGTTAGCATCGCCAAAATAAGGACGGAGGTCCGCAGGCCACTGATTGGCTTCCGCCAGCAACATCCTGCCTGGAAATTCCTCGTCTAATTTTTTGCGGAGTTCTTTTAGAACCTCGTGCGTTTCCGGAAGGTTTTCACAATTCGTACCCTCGCGCTCTACGAGATACGGCACCGCATCCAGCCGGAAACCATCGACACCCATCTCCAACCAGAATCGCATCACCTTCCACATCTCGGCGCGGACCGCCGGATTGTCATAGTTAAGATCGGGCTGATGACTAAAAAAACGATGCCAATAATAAGCCTTTGAAATCGGGTCCCACGCCCAGTTGGACATCTCGGTATCGAGAAAAATAATCCGCACGCCCTTGTAGCGAGTGTCGGTATCGCTCCACACATACCAATCGCGGCGGGGATTGTCCTGCGAGCTTCGCGACTCCTGAAACCAGGGATGCTGATCGGAAGTATGATTCAGCACCATCTCGATGATGACGCGAATGCCGCGCTCATGGGCGGTAGCCAGAAATTTCTTGAAGTCGTCCAGATTTCCGTAGCTGGAGTGGACCGTCCAGTAATCGGCGATGTCATAGCCATCGTCGCGCAGAGGCGACGGAAAAAATGGCATCAGCCATATCGCATTGACGCCCAAATCCTGAAGATAGTCGAGCTTCTGCTCCAGTCCCTGAAAGTCGCCGATACCGTCTCCGTTGCTATCGAAGAAGGTGCGCACATGGACCTGGTAAATGACCGCGTCCTTGTACCAGAGCACATCCGGCGTGATCGGCAAACGACTCCCTCCTGGAAAACCCAGCAAAATAAAAGTCTATATGATGCGGTCGTCGCGGCAGGTAACTAACAAGTGAAATCCGGCCTGGTCATTGAGCTGGTTGTTTCGGATCTCCCGTCCGCCTGGAAAATTAACCGAATTTTGAT
The DNA here is from genome assembly GCA_036271275.1 of Terriglobales bacterium. Classification (GTDB taxonomy): domain Bacteria; phylum Acidobacteriota; class Terriglobia; order Terriglobales; family Acidobacteriaceae; genus DATBAX01. The sequence goes on along the minus strand of DATBAX010000320.1, from coordinate 1,551 downwards.
GCTGCAGCGAAATCGCATCGCGATAACTTGAGAGACTGCCGGGGTAGCCCGGCGGAAAGGGTTCCGCCCCAGGTTTCCTTCCGCTTCAGAAAAGTTTAGGCTGGGAGCGGGATCAATCGCTGGACTGTCGTCGTTCGTGAAGGCTTTCGGAGATTACTTATGGCTGGCACCACTGAAATTGTTACGCCTCTTTCGCCGGACGAACTGCGGAAGATGGATGCCTACTGGCGGGCATGCAATTATCTCTCCGCGGGAATGATTTATCTTCGCGCGAATCCGTTGCTCCGCGAACCGTTGAAGAAGGAACACATCAAGAATCGGCTGCTCGGACATTGGGGGTCGGATCCTGGGCAGTCTTTTACCTGGATCCACCTCAACCGTCTCATCAAAAAGTATGACTTGAACATGATCTACATCGCGGGCCCAGGTCACGGCGCGCCGGCCACGCTTGCCAACTGCTATCTTGAAGGGCATTATTCCGAAATCTATCCGGACAAGAGCCGTGACGAAGCCGGCATGCTCAAATTTTTCAAGCAGTTTTCGTTTCCCGGTGGGATCGGTTCGCACTGCACGCCGGAGACTCCGGGTTCCATCCATGAAGGCGGCGAACTTGGATATTCCCTTTCGCATGGATACGGGGCGGCGTTCGACAACCCTGACCTCATCGTCGCAGTGATGGTGGGCGACGGAGAGGCGGAGACGGGCCCGCTTGCCACTTCATGGCATTCGAACAAATTTCTTAATCCGATTCGCGACGGGGCCGTGCTGCCCGTCCTGCACCTGAATGGATACAAGATCGCAAATCCTACGATCCTGGCGCGCATTCCGCGTGAAGAACTGGAAGCGTTGCTGGTCGGATACGGCCACAAGCCCTATTTCGTCGAGGGCAACGATCCCGCGACCATGCATCAATTGCTGGCGTCCACCATGGAGCACTGCATTCTTGAAATCCGCTCTTTGCAGCAACATGCCCGCTCGACTGGAGATACCACACGTCCCCGCTGGCCGATGATTGTGCTTCGTACGCCCAAGGGATGGACCGGGCCGAAAGAAGTTGATGGACACAAGGTGGAAGATTTTTGGCGGGCCCATCAGATTCCGGTTGCCGACCCAGCCACCAATGCGAAGAACCTGAAAATTGTGGAAGACTGGCTGCGCAGTTACAGACCGGAAGAACTTTTTGACGCCAAAGGAACGTTGATACCGGAGTTGCAGGAACTCGCTCCCTCTGGCGCGCGCCGCATTTCAGCGAATCCGCATGCCAACGGTGGCCTGCTTCGCAAAGAGCTTGACCTGCCGGATTTTCGCGATTATGCGGTCAAGATGAAAGCACCCGGCTCGCTCTACGCTCCGCCCACCGACGTCCTCGCGCATTTTCTGGCCGAAGTGATGCGCAGGAACATGAATTCTTTCCGCGTATTTGGACCGGACGAAACGGCGTCCAACCGGCTGACTGCGATTTATGAGGCCTCAAAGAAGACGTGGCTTGCTGAATACAAACCAGAAGACGCCGACGGCGGCGAACTCGACGTCTACGGACGCGTCATGGAA
>DATBAX010000319.1:0-7524 GCA_036271275.1 Terriglobales bacterium | reverse complement strand
AAGGACACGTATCGTCGAAGACCAAAATCGCGCGGAGTTCTTCCTCCGTCTCCTCCAGATAAACCTCTTCCTGGCAGGCAACTTCCTCGTAATAAGCGTCATTCTGGATTGGGATCTCTTTGTCTTTGCTGTTATCGCTTGCCATAGCTTCCTGTTTTCCTCCATCGCGGTAGATCGGTTCAGCCTCTGGTAGTTAAAGACCGGGCACTGACTCGATCTGTGACAAGATCTGCCCGATTTTTTTCCAGCAGCCCGAAATTATTTCGTCGAGCTAGCCGCCCTCGCCTTTTATTCTGTGAACCTGAATCATCTTGTCACAAAATGCTGCGATGCCCGGTCTTAGCTGGTACGACCGGCTAGATGCAGAATCCGCCAGTCGAAAATGAAGGGGAAAGTTATGAAAATCGTAGTGATCGGCGGCACTGGACTTATCGGATCAAAACTCGTTAGCAAGCTGCGTGAGCACGGACACGAGGCGGTCGCGGCATCACCCAATTCTGGCGTCAATTCTCTTACTGGCGAGGGACTGGCCGAAGTTCTGAAAGGTGCATCGGTGGTCGTTGACGTATCGAACTCTCCCTCATGGGATGACGCGGCTGTGCTGAACTTCTTCGAGACCTCAACCCGTAACCTCCTTAAATACGAAGCGACCGCTGGGGTTGGACATCACGTTGCATTGTCGGTGGTGGGAACGGACCGGCTCTCTGAAAGCGGTTATTTTCGCGCCAAGATCGCCCAGGAAAAGCTGATCAGAGAATCGCCCATCCCCTACACCATCATTCATGCAACGCAGTTCTTTGAGTTCATCAAGGGGCTTGCCGACATTTCGATGGTCGGTGACAAAGTGCATCTGCCATCAGTGCTTTTCCAGCCGATGTCCGCGGACGACGTCGCGACTGCCGTAGGAAGGATTGCAGTAAGCCAGCCGGCAAACGACATCGTCGAAATTGGAGGCCCAGAGCAGTTTCGCCTGGATGAACTCGTCCGACGGCACTTGGCCGCGCTCAAAGATCCCCGCGAAGTCGTCGCCGATCCCAACGCACGTTATTCGGGTGCGAAGATCAGCGAGAGAACGCTGGTTCCTGGCCAGGACGCACGACTTGGCGAGACTCGTTACGAAACCTGGTTCAGTCAGTCCGCAGCGCAAACTCCGAGTGCACATCCTCAGCCCGCAGTGGTGGCCAAGGAGAAAGACAGTCAGCAAAAAGCTAGCTGATTTTGTGACGGCCACTTCATCGCTCAGACGAAAGGTTCATTCATGACATTCACAAAGCTAATTTTGGCACTGGTATTTCTCATGTCCGGCACGTTGATCGCTCAGGAGGCCAAGGTAACGGAACTCCTGTCGAAGGACCTGACAAACATTCCTGGTAAAGAAGGTCTGATGGTCACCGTGGAGTATCCACCGGGCAGTGTGGATCCCATCCATCGCCACAATGCGCACGGGTTCATCTATGTGCTGGAAGGCTCGATCGTGATGCAGGTGAGGGGCGGAAAAGAAGTGACGTTGACACCTGGTCAGACCTTTTACGAAGGCCCCGATGATGTTCACGTGGTTGGGCGGAACGCAAGCAAAACCAAACCGGCAAAATTCGTGGTGTTCTTCGTGAAGGACAAAGGCGCGCCGGTGCTGGTGCCCTCGAAGTAAATCAAAACTGCAACCATTTCTGTTGCACAAAAAACTCAAGGAGAGATTTGTATGAGCACGATTACGGTAAAAGATGGCACGACAATTTACTACAAAGACTGGGGCAAGGGCCCGGTCGTAACCTTTTCACACGGATGGCCGCTCTGTTCCGATGCATGGGACGGGCAATTGCTCTTCCTGGCGCAGAACGGTTTCCGTGTAGTTGCTCACGATCGGCGTGGCCACGGCCGCTCCAGCCAGGCATCGTCCGGAAACGACATGAACGGATACGCCGATGATTTGGCTGCTGTCATTGAAGCGCTGGATCTCAAGGACGTGACTCTTGTGGGACACTCCACCGGCGGAGGCGAAGTGACTCGTTACATTGGACGCCACGGTACGAAGCGGGTTGCCGCGGCCGTCCTGATTGGTGCCGTGCCACCGATCCTTCTGAAGTCTTCATCGAACCCGGAAGGGATTCCTATCGAAGTGTTCGACGGATTGCGAAGTAGCCTTGCCAAAGATCCTTCGCAGTTCTGGAAAGACTTCGCCATCATGTTCTACGGCGCCAATCGGCCAGGTGCGAAAGTCTCGCAGGGAATGCTTGACCAGTTCTGGCTATGGAGCATGGAGGGTGGTCTCAAGAACACCTACGAGAGCATCAAGGCATTCTCCGAGACCGACTTCACCGAGGATCTTAAGAAGTTCGATGTCCCCACTTTGGTCATGCATGGTGAGGACGACCAAATTGTGCCGATCAATATTTCCGGAAAGAAATCGGCCAAGCTCATCAAGGGAGCCAGGGAAATTTTTTACCCAGGCATGCCGCACGGCCTAACGGCTACTCATGCGGACCAAGTCAACGCCGACCTGCTGGAATTTGTGAGTTCGGTTCAAAAAGCTCGCAAAGCTGCCTGAATGTTTTACTAACATTTTCTCGAGTGAGTCGATCGCGAGGCAGTAGCCGATTTGTTTGGCGAACAATGTTTTGTCCAGACGCAGACACGCGGAGGCGCGGATTTTTCGCGATTTCTTCCGCTTGCCACCGACGAAGGAGAATCGCCGGCAGTTGGTGGACTCTGCGTGTCGCATGTGGAAAACCTAAAGAAGCACGGGTCTTTCCACAGCAGGTAATCGGTCTCGCGATGATCTGCTTCGATCGGGATGACAAGGGCTGTGGAGATTGAGACATCCCCACTCAAGCCCTGAGCTGGCCCTTCGACCAGCTCAGGGCAAGCTTTGAATGGGCCACCTTTTCGATATCGAAAAATGCCGCCTCTCCGACTCTGGTGCATTGACATTTTATGCAGTGCGAATCGGCGCTGGTGGTACGACGATCTCAACCAGCCCGGTCGCCACGTCGTAGACGAGGCCTGAGAGAAGCCACTGGCCGGGCAATGCGGGAATCGTCCGCAGAAAAGCAACGTCCATGGCGACTGCCGCGCGTGGATCGGTGACCGCTTTTTTCTTCACATCCCCTTCCTGAATTTGAAAATAGTGCGCCAGCATGGCGGGGTCGCCGGGAAGGCGAGTGATGCCGCAATCGGTGTGCTGAAGTACGATGAGGTGAAATTCCCCGCCGCCTCCCGGAGCCTCTCCGGCAACCTGGCCAATTCGTCCGAGCATTCCCAACTCTTCCAACAACCCTGGAGTGATTCGCCCGCCGATGTTGCGGATCACGACAGCTTCGCCTGGTTTAATTCCAAGTACGTGGGCAGGATCCACCCGCATATCGGCGCAGCCGATAACGATTGCCTTTACATTCGGCATCGCCCGCGGAAGCGATGGCATCAGTGTGCCCGCGGCAGACTGCTGGGCAGCGAAGTTTTTGTTACGTTCTAACATGTTGTCGAGATTGTTCATGGGATCCTCCTATGGTTAGATGTTGGGATCGATCACGCTCGACCATCTTTTTCGCGACAAGGCTGTGGAGATTGAAACATCTCCAATCAGCTAAAAACCTGGCCCTTCGACAGGGCAAGCTTTGAATGGGCCACCTGTTCTATTTAGGCATGGGAATCGACAGGGCTTTGCCTTTGCCAAGCTCGGTGATCCAGATGGTGTCACCGACGGGTTCGACTCCGGTTGGTGTGTCGAGTTTTTCCTTGATTACGGTCACGCTTGCCTTGTCCCCATTCACGGTAACGACGGAGATTTTGCCGCTGCCATTTTCCGCGAGGATGAGCTTACCGTTTGCCGCACGCATGCCATCCGGTCCTTTTACTGGCTGGTCCATCCAGATATCGACCGGCTCGTCCGGTTTGCCGGCGGCGTCGATGGGGATGCGGTAGAGCTTGTTGAAGATTACATTGTTCACATAGAGCGTGCCATTCAGAAAAGTGATGCCATCGACGCCCCTTAGCGTCTCCTGTTCCAGGTAAAGCTTCGCGGTGGACGCTCCCGCCGGCAGCCGGAAGATTCTGCCGGGAATGGTGTCTGTGATGTAGAGAGCTTTGTCCGGCCCGATGGTAAAGTCGTTGCAGAGATTGTCATCGCCGGGCAGGTTCCAGCGAATCTTTGGCGCTCCGGTGGTGAGATCAAAACTTCTCAAAGCGGTATGATGCCGTTCCGGTTTCGTCTTCGGCACCGGCGTGAGTTGACATGTCCAAAGCGTATTGCTGGAGGCGTCCGCTAACATGCCCAGGAAAAATGTTCCCGCACCTTCCGCGCTCGCGTCGATAAACTTCTCGGCCGTGGAAGAACCCGGACGCACCTTGTAGACAAATGGCGAACTGGAACTGCCGACAATCAGCACGCCGCCCGGAGCCATCGTCAAACTTTCCGGCTCCGACTTCGCATTTCCGATCACGATTTCCGCGGCGGGTGCGGCGTGGGCAAAGGTAATAAGAAAGACCAGAGCAGCGCAGGTATATCGAGGGTGGAAAGCACGCATGGCGAAATCTCCTTCAGCCGATTTTTGTGTCGTTTATCATAATCCATACGAGGCGGGCGCTGCACTGAAACTGCGCTTAGCTTTCAGAGAAAACGACGATGATAAGAACGGAATTGTTTCGATTGAACGGTGCTGTCGCGCGTGATCCCGCCATTGATAGATGGATGAAACAGCATGCGGGAGAATTAGGGGCCATCGCGCATGAATGGTTCGATGCGATAAGAAAATGCGGAGACGAAGTCCGCGAGCTTTTGCATGACGGCTGTCCGACGGCATGTTTGGGGGATGCGGCCTTTGCCTACGTCAATGTATTCACCTCACACGTAAACGTAGGATTTTTCCAAGGTGCAGCCCTGCCAGATCCGTCTCACTTGTTGCAAGGCGCCGGCAAATTCATGCGCCATGTGAAGCTAAGGCCGGGAGCGACTATAAACGATGCGGCGCTAAATAGGCTCATCGAGGCGGCATACTCGGACATAAAGGCGCGGGTGGAACACGGCTAGCTCACAAAAACTTCGTAGGATGGAAAACGTTCAGTGTTCATTTTTCCGGATCCAACCATCAGCACAATAGTGATTCTAAGGACCAGCATGAAACAACTACTGATGGCAGCACTACTTTTAAGCTTCGCGGCAACGCAAGCGCATTCCCAGATCAATGCAGGCGAACAGCAGCCCGAGCCCAGCGTCCCTTTCACCATGACCCGCGTCACCAGCCTGAAGGTGCCATGGCGAATTGCGTTCTTGCCCGATGGCCGGATGCTGATTACCGAGAAGGTCGGTGGCTTACAGCTTGTGACTCAAAGGGGAGTCAAGACCCCGGTGACCAACATCCCGGCGGTTCTGTTCAAAGGACAAGGCGGCATGCTGGGCGTCTTTATTTCTCCGCACTACGCCTCCGACCACAGCGTGTACCTCACCTATTCCGAGCCGGGCGAGCCGGACGGTTCGAGCCTGGCCCTGGCCAAGGCGCAATTGAAGATCGGCCAGAACTCAGCCAGCCTTGAGAACTTGAATGTGATTTGGCGCGATGGAGAGAGGGGTAAAGGCGGTCAGTTCGGCGGGGCGGTTGCTTTTTCCCCGGACGGCAACTATCTGTTCCTCACCGTTGGAGACCGGCAGCGCATGACGCCGGCTCAGGATCCCAATCAGCCTCTTGGCAAAATTCTGCGGCTAACTCTGGATGGCAAGCCGGCTCCCGGAAATCCGATGGAAGGGAAGACGGGCGCTGCCAGCGTGCCCGTGATCGATCCTCCGGAGGACACCGAAGCCGCAAAGTCCGCTCCCGTTATTAGAACTTATAATTTTCCCGGGCCGAACCTCACACCTTCGGAAACATGGACCATGGGACACCGTACTCCCTATGGTTTGGCTTTCGCGCCCGACGGCCGGTTGTGGGAGGCTGAGCATGGTCCGAGGGGCGGCGACGAGTTGAACCTGATCGAGCCGGGAAAGAATTATGGGTGGCCCCTGGTCTCTTACGCCGTCAACTATAACGAGGTGCCGATCCCAAGTCCGGACACGCGATCTGATTTGACCAAGCCCGTGATCTACTGGACGCCGATCATCGCGCCCGGAAACCTCACGTTCTATAACGGCGCGATGTTCCCGCAGTGGAAGGGTTCCGCGCTAATCAGCGGTATGGCGAGCGAGGCGATCTTAAGAATTACCTTTGACGGTAAGGGTGGAGCGAAACCTGCCGAACGCTGGAAAGTTGGTCGCCGCATCCGGGATGTTGAAGTCGCCCCGGATGGTGCGCTTTGGCTGCTGGAGGACCAAAATCCAGGTGGCGTATTCCGCGTGACGCCGAAGAAAAAAAAGGCGAGCCGCCCACCGGCCTAAGAAACTTGCGGACGGACGGATAGAACGCAACCGTCCGTTCCGGTCGCTCTTACCGGTCCGGCGCAAAAGATGAGGGCGCGACAGCTTTCATGAAATCTGAAAAACCCCCACATCTCGAAAATTTCGGGATATAGGGCACTCCGAGTTCATATCGTTGACGACAACTTTTATTCTAGTCATCCCGAAGATCCGGCGCTCTTCAGCCGGGCGAGGGATCTGGCGCGAACCAACAGACAGAGGACACGGGTTCCGGGGAGGAATCCTTCGCAAGTTGAGGATGACTTTTTTAATTTAAGAAATAAATTTCAAATTTACCCACCACCGCCCCCTTGACACTGCTATTTATCGTTTTATAATCATTCTTATCCGATAATCATGCGTCTCCCCCATGAACAGTTCCGTGAGCTGGCCGAAAAGCATGGCCTGGCCGTTACGCACCAGCGTCAGGTGGTGTATGAGGCCGTCATCGCTTCCCACGGACATTATTCTCCGGAAGACATTTACGCCGCGGTCAGGCGTCGCATTCCATCCATTTCTTTGGCAACGATATACAACAATCTGCGGCTGTTCATCGAATGTGGATTGCTACGCGAAGTCACTCCTCATGCGGCCACATTGCGTGTGGACGGCAATCTCAAACCTCATCATCATCTGGTTTGCTCGCGTTGCAAATCGGTGCAGGACATCGAAGGAGAGTTCATCGATTTCAAACGGCTGTCCCGGCATCTGCCGGATGGCTTTGATCTGACACAGCCCCTGGTCGAGGTCTTTGGCCTCTGCCGCCGTTGCAGCGCCAAAAAATAATTTTCACGCACTACTCATTCAAGATTCGAAGGACGGAACATCATGGAAAATACGATCGCAAATTCATCGGGGAGCGTTTCCCCGGAAGCTAAAGATAAAAGCACCCTGGCCGAATCCAAGTGCCCGTTTAACCATGGAGCCACTGCTCCCACGAACCGTGACTGGTGGCCGAAGCAAGTGAGCCTGAAAGCGCTGCATCTGCACTCAGGTCTTTCTGATCCTATGGGTGAAGAATTCGACTACGCCAGGGAATTCAAGAGTCTTGATCTGAATGCCGTGGTCAAAGACCTTCACGCGCTCATGACCGACTCGCAGGATTGGTGGCCGGCCGACTTCGGACACTACGGAGGTCTGTTCAT
>DATBAX010000318.1:0-8906 GCA_036271275.1 Terriglobales bacterium | reverse complement strand
TTGTTAGTCGAAGGCGTGGGCGTTCCGCAATCTCGTATGACGGTTTCAACCGCAGGGATCGTGCCGCGAATTTATGATCTCGGCGCGGAAGCCGTTCGTCCGAAATTGGCCATTTCGTTGAATGCGAGTAATGACGAATCGCGGACGCAGCTTATGCCAATCAACCGCAAATGGAATCTCGAAAAACTGATTGCCGCGGCCCGCGAATTTCCTCTACGCAATCGAGAGAAGATCACTTTCGAATACGTCCTGCTTGATGAAGTGAATGATTCCTCCCAGAACGCACGGGAAGTGGTCGAATTGATTCGAGGTCTAAGCGCCAAGGTCAACTTGATCGCGCTCAATCCGGGGCCTGGAATTGAATTTAGAACCCCGGCGGAAGAACGGGTGGCGCAGTTTCAAAGCATTTTGATCAAGGCGGGAGTGCCCGCATTCATTCGACGTCCTCGCGGACGAGACATCTATGCAGCTTGCGGGCAGCTCAAACGAACGGTGGAATCCGCGGTTAGTTCTTAGCGGCGGACACAAGTGTGTGAGGATTTCCTGCCAATAGCTGTTGAACTGCCCGCGTGGCGGAAATCGGCAGGTCGATGCGAAATACTGCTCCACCTGCAGCGCGATTTTCACAGGTGAGCTTGCCGCCGTGTTCTTGAATGATTCCATAGCAGGCGCTTAAACCTAATCCCGTTCCCTGTCCCACAGGCTTGGTCGTATAAAAAGGATCGAACACCCGTTCTGGTTCTGTCATTCCTGGCCCATCATCTGAGAATTCCAGAAAAATATGGTCGTCCGCTTCGCGGGTGCGCACCACCAGCACCCCACCCTTTGCCGACATGGCGAAGAGCGCATTATTGGTAATGTGCAGGCAAACCTGCAGCAGTTGGTTTGAGTCGCCCAGGATTCTAGGTAAATTCGGGGCCAGTTCCGGTCGAATCTGGATGCTTACGGAATGGAGTTGGGGTTGCGCGAGTTTGACCGCCGTAGTGGCCAGGGCATTTAAATCGAGCAGGGTCTTCTCCACCGGAACTTGTTTCGCAAAACTGAGAAGACTGGCAACCAGAGATTTTGTGCGTCTCACCTGCAAAGCAATTTTCTCCGCCAATGCCCGCTGTTCAACATTGAGAGGAGTGTCGGTGAGCAGTTCGGAATAACCGAGCATGGCTGTCAACGGATTATTCAGCTCGTGAGCGGCGCCGCCTACCAGTTGTCCGAGCGAAGCTAATTTCTCGGACTGCACCAGTTGAACTTGCAGCCGGGTAAGATTCTCAAACGAATCTTCGGAAGCATGCAACAGCCCGATCAATTCCCGGTCAAGCAGGTGCTGTTTGTAGAAAACCATCACGCCCATGACCAGCATGCAGGCCAGCGTGACCACCAGGCGAAAAGTGCGAACGTCGGATGGAGTACGTGTATCGAAAACGCACCAGGCCGCAAACAGCGGAAGCGAAAAGATCGCGATCATGCCCAACCGCGCTACCCAGACGCCGCGACTCGCGGAACCCCGGGCTTCCCGCGGTTTCGGAGAGAGCCGGTAAGCCAGGACGCCAACAATCGTGAACCACGCCATCGATGCGGCCAGCGGCAGATCGTACAAGCTTCCGGAATAGTAAACTTTCAGATTGATCGCCCAATTGGCGAGATAGGAACTTAGCGCATAGGTGATGCTGGCGCCGATACAATTAACATAAATCGTCCGCCAGGCGCCCTTGCTTCTCCACCACACCAATGCCAGCCCGGCGAGGAACGCGATTTTCTCAGCCATGTACAAGGCGTTCAGGTTTTGTCCGTAGGCTAATTCATTGTTCTGCACATACTGCCAGGGGATCACGGCAAACAAATAAAGATAGATCCACCACACCATCAGCAGGGCGAAGTCCAGCGAGCCCAGACGTATCGTCCGCTCATCCTGTTCCACATGCGGTTGCAGCGCCAGCGCCGCCATCATGGGAACGATGTGAAGAACCAGGACCATATCGCCGGCAAACACTTCGGGCACGTCTTGCCGCAGAAAAACTTCAATGTACGTCCACATCAATTGGTAGGAAAGCCACATCGAGAGACCGAGCATCATCAGGATCCAGAACAACCGGGTCCTCCCGCGCGTGGCAACTACATTGGGCAAAAATGAAAGGGTTCCAGAAAGAAGCAAGATGCACTGTGCTACGTCGCTGACGACGAGAAGCGCAAAGTCTTTACGCAGAAATACGGAAGACAAAGCCTGGGCGAATACCAGACCAATGGCCGCCCAGATCCATAACTTTGAGCGCTCAGGCATAAATGTGGCGTGACCCATTCTAGACATTAGACAACCGTCGGGAACGTTACTACGGTAATACCTGCATGGCCCTCGTCCCGGAATGGGATACACCCCGACGGGGAAGTTTCCCTTGCTCTTATTTCCTGTGGCCAATATTATCTGTGAGATAGCTGCATCGTGGTCATATTCGATTGAACTTCCGCGCCTTTCGACATCGTTTTTTGTGGAGACTTCGCGCCCCCCTGGGCCCCGGCGAAATTCGCCGTATTGAACGTTGGTTGGCAACTGCCCGTGTCTTTCTCGCCATTTCTGCGTTGGTCGCAATTTGGATGGATCCCGGGGAAATCCGGTATTCGTTGTGGGCGTTTGCGTTGCTGGCTTTTTACATCGCGCAGGGCGTGATTATTATCATTTTTCTGCGCCGGCGAAACGAATCCACGGCATCCTTTCGGTTCCTGGTTCACAGCGCGGACGTCGTCTGGCCGACATTGATCCTGATCTTTATTACCGGACAAGGCAACGCGTTTTTCCTGTTCTTTGTGTTTGTGCTGGCGGCTGCCGCATACCGCTGGGGTTTGTGGGAAACCGTCGGGACTGCGGCGGCCTCCGTAGTGCTGCTTTGGGTGGAAAGCGGTGCAGTTCGCCTGGGCCTGCTGGTTTGGATGGACCGCATTTTACAGTCGCACCATTGGCCGCTGCTTAACAAAAGTGTCACGGACTTCGAGCCCAAGCATCTTTTCATGCGGTCGATTTATCTTCTTGTGATGGGTTTTCTGCTGGGATACCTGGCCGAGCAACAGAAGCAACTGCGCGCGGAAAAGGCGGTCGTCGCGCGCATCGTAAGTAAAGCGCGAGTGGAATCCGGGTTGGCCGGCACACTGCAGGAAATTGCCAGCGAGTTGTTGTCCACCTACGGTGCAAAGCAGGCATTGATTGCTTCGCAGGAAGTGAACAGCCAGCACGTGTTTGTAGGTGAAGCGCGTGATTTTGCCGGAGATCCCGCGGTCTTCCGCTGGTTGGATTCCGCTGCTTCCGATCGCGAAACCTACATGTACGACAGTCCTGCAACCACCTGTTACGCCTGGCGGACTGAATCCAATGGAACAAAACAATTCTCAGTTCTTGGGCTGGATGAAGAAGGCGTGCGAATTCGCGGCATTGATCCAAAATTTTTAGAGCGGATCGCGAAACACTATGATTTTCAAAGCGTGATGGCGGTCTCCTTTCTTTTCGGACGCGAATGGTCGGGCCGCATTTTTCTGCTTGAGCCTTCACTGGCCGGCGACCGGGAAGAAGAGCTGCGCTTCTTTCAGGAACTGGTACACCAGGTTGGACCCGCCGTATACAACGTCTATTTGCTCAGTCGCTTGCGAAGGCGGGCGGAAGCCATGGAGCGCGCTCGCTTTGCCCGCGAATTGCATGACGGCGCCGTGCAATCGCTTATCGCGGTCGAAATGCAGGTCGATGTGCTGCGCCGCCAGTCCGTCAAAGATACGGCATCCGTCACTAATGAACTTGGGCGCATTCAGGGACTGCTTCGCGAAGAAGTTCTCAAACTCCGTGAATTGATGCAGCAAATGAAATCCTTGGACGTCGACTCGCGAAAGCTCCTAAGCTTTATCAGCGATACAGTTGAAAGATTTCAGCGCGAAACCGGAATCTCCGCGCGCTTCTTTTCCGGACTGGCTGAACTCAATATGCCGCGGCCGGTATGTCGCGAGCTGGCCCGCATTATTCAGGAAGCATTGGTGAATGTCCGCAAACATAGCCGCGCTAAACAAGTGCTAGTGCGTTTGAATGCCAGCAATGGCCGCTGGCAACTGACTATTGAGGATGACGGTTCCGGTTTCCCATTTTCAGGACGCCTTTCTCACTCCGAACTGGATATACTCGGCAAGGGCCCGGTTGTCATCGGTGAACGTGTGCGTTTGATTGAAGGCGAACTCACGATAGAATCGAGTCCCGGCCAAGGTTCACGTTTAGAAATCAGCGTCCCCCAACAACAGGAAGTCGTCTATGGACAGTAAGAGATCGCAGCCCGTTCGAATCGTGATTGCCGATGACCACCCTATTTTTCGGGACGGCTTGCGGCGTTTATTGGAATCAGAGCCCGACCTGAAAGTGATCGGCGAAGCCAGCGATGGCGCGGAAGCAGTCAAGCTCGCCGGACAACTGAAACCCGAAATCCTTCTTCTGGATCTGGCGATGCCGAAGCATCCTGGGTTGGAAGCATTGCGCGAGATGAGTACCGGTTCAGGCTCGACCTCGGTGCGGGTGATCCTCCTCACCGCCGCGGCTGAGAAAAATCAGATCGTTGAGGCGTTGCAACTTGGCGCGCGGGGAGTAGTGCTGAAAGACTCTGCCACCCAGCTTCTGTTGAAAGCAATCCATGCCGTCATGGCGGGGGAGTACTGGGTAGGCCGCGAAAGCGTTTCCAATCTGGTGCAGTACCTGCGAAATCTGGTGCAGTCCTCAGGCGAAGAGGCGCGGCAGCGAAAGTTTGGCCTGACCCCTCGGGAATTGGAAATTGTCGCTGCCGTGGTGGCCGGCTATTCCAACAAGGAAATTGCCGAGTACTTCAAAATCAGTGAAGACACGGTAAAGCATCATTTAAGCAATATCTTTGACAAGCTAGGCGTGTCTACCCGCTTGGAACTGGCACTTTTCGCCGTAAATCAGTCCTTGCCGTTAAAGGCGATCGTCTAATCGATATAGCACTTTCGTGCTATACGAAGGCACCGATTGGGCTATTGTTCCGTTTGTCGCGGACGATTTACGATGTACACTCAGTGTTAATAACTCAAGGGAAGCCTTCGGATATTTATAGCGAAGGAATGAGTTTGTTCTCATAAAGTGAAGAGGGTAAAACCCTCTCAAGGAGGAAGTTCGTGGCAAGTTTTCTAAAGCAAATGTGGTCGGATGAGAGTGGCCAGGATATCGCCGAGTACGCGGTCATGTTGGCGGTAATTTTGGTGATCGTTGTGGGTACCGTCCGTTTGATCGGTAGCAATGCGAATAACGTGTTCTCGCAAGTTTCAAGCTCCATCGCCAACTAGTAGACGGCGTCCGAGCTTTTAGGCACGAGAGCCGCGAGGTTCGCACGGGTCTGTACCACTCCCCTTATTTTCCCACTTGATCCCTGCAAGTGAATTCCTCCGTTTACCCCTTCAAATATTTACTTGGCCGGAGTCGTGAGTGCGACCTTCTCCGCGCCGGGGTTGGGAAACCTTGTCAGAAACGGGAAGAACGGCGTCACTTCAAACGGCATCTTCTCGTCGGCTGAGGTGAGCGCCACAGGTTTGGTCTTCAACAGTTCAACCCGGTTGCTCCAGGGATCCAGTTTGACTCGGCCGCCCAAAGGCAAAGCAGCAATCTGATTGGTTTCTTTCCCGTCGACATTTGGCGCGGCAGTGAGCAGAGCCGACATCCGCAGCGAATTTCCACTGGCCAATCCATTCCCCATGTGAGGACGAATCAAACTTTTCAGTTCCGGCGCTTCCTGCTGAAGCGCTTTCAAGAACAATCCGGCGCTTGCAAGTTTGTCCTTATACGGCGAGTTGGTGAGCAACTCCACAGCTTTCTTGTCGGCTGCTTCTTCGTCCGCCGGAATCCGCGCGAAATCCAAACGCTCGAAGGTATCTTCATCGGGAAAGAACATGCGGTCGTTAAACGCGAATTTGGTGTCCAGCCGATGTCCCAACACTACGTGACCGAGTTCATGCGCCAGCACCATGGCAAGCGAAGCTTCGTCAGGCAACACGTCGAGCAGACCACGGCTGATGATGATGGTGTGTCCGATAGTGAATGATTCAAGTGGCGAAGTGAGCAGCACGCGTGCCCGGACCGGCGGATCAATATTCAGATTGTTGGTCACGATCAGATTGTTGATCACGGTAAGCAGGACTTTGTCGACGTCGCCCTCAGGCGCAATCAAACCAATTTTCTGCAATCGTTCGACGGAATTGTCTTCGGCTTCGCGCTGCCAGCGCCGTTCACTCTCGACCGGCGAGGCGTCCTGGGCGGCTTCGCTTTGGTCATGCACGCTGTCCGGAGAATCGACGGCGATCTCGGTGAACTCCGAATTGTGGGCGAGCGCTTGCAGATCGTAACCCCAAAGCCGGGTCTGCGCTTTGAAATGGAATTTCTGGCCGGCGCGGGAAACCTTGTCGGATTCTTCGCTGTAGATGTAGGCCGGCAACCAGGTGCCGGGCCGCATGTTTAATCGCCACGAATCGAAATGCAGGTAATTGCTATTGCGCTGGTCGGGACCGTAGGTGCCATTGAAGCGGACGATGTTGTAGTCCTGATCTTCCACCCAGATCCTGCCCACAAAACGGACACGGCCGTCTTTCCCCTTAGGCTGAACATCAATCACAATGCAACGGACTTCTCCCAGAAACTCGCGGCGCACAAAAGAGAAGTCATAATCTTTGCGCTGGAAATCCTCGTCGACTACCACCATCTGGGCGAAGCCCAAAGGCAGAAATTTCATACCATAAATACTGGTGAGCTTGGAGACGAAGCGGCGTCCGAATCCGGACTGGCTCTTGAATACGCGGTCTTCGGCGCCATTCGACATGTCGATCCGGCCCAGGAAATATTGGTCGCTCGTCGGAAGGACTTTGCCGTCCTGCGGCTTGAGATTTTGGATGTAAGTCTCAACCAGCGGATGAAGATGCCGCATCTGGGCCATGAAGTAGTGTTCGCGCTCGACCACCTTGTCGATAATGTCGTTGGATGAAAGCGTGGCGGGAGCGGACGAAGCCACCGGAACCGGGGCCGGGATGGGCGTAGTGTTCGGCAGCGGGGTCACGATATTCGGGTCTTGGGCGAAGACCAATACAGAAGAAATAACGATTAGCAGGAAATACAGAACCAGAGCCTTGAAATTACGCATAAATCCCTTCGCGAAGCTCATTGCTTCAGGCCAATTGAAATACTACGTGCAACACGCCACTTGAATCGGCGGGCTGGCCATCTTTCACTGCCGGCTTAAAGCGAATTTGCTCGGCTGCATGAATGGCATTCTCATCCAAACCATGACCCAATCCTCGTACCACGCGCAAAACACGAAGCTTACCCGAGCTCTCGAAAACAACCTCTAACAGCACTTCACCCTCGATGCGGAGCTTTTTGGCTTCGTCCGTGTATGCCGGGGTGGGCTTGGCGAGAATTTCGGCTGGAGTCATTGCCGCGGCCGTCTCGACTGGCTTGGCATGATTGATGGCTACCTGTTGGGCATCGCCGAATCCCGCCTGCCGCACCGGTCCCCGGTTAGCGTTTGCGTTGTCACTAATAGCCGTGCCGTTGCCAAAGCCCGCGCTGGCTACGACCCCGCGGACACCTTTCGCACCTGCCGTGCCGTTTCCGGCGCCGGGCCCTGCCGGGGCGTCGAAAGATCCCATTCGCGCGATGTTTACCGGCGCGGTGTTATTGGAGCGTTCCGGAACGCCTTTGGGATCGCCGAAGCCTCCGGTTTGCACTTGCGATGGCGCTTTGGCGATGGTTGGAGATTGCGAACTGCCAGTGGAGAAGGTGTTGATTTCGACTGGGCGCTTCGGAATCACCGGTGTGGCCGGCGCCACAGGCACATCCTTCTTTGCCATTTCAATCTTGGGCGGTACCGGCGCAATTTCCGGTTGCACTCTAGGTTTAATTGCCGGAGCGGCCACATGCAACGCCTCCGGGACTGGCAGCTTTACTTCGGCAATGAGCGGTTTCACAACCCGCACCGGTGCGGGCTGATGATTAACTGGAGGCGGAGCGTTAACTAACTGAAAATAATGATAGTCGTGGGTGGGGCTTAGAACTTGCGGATGCATCACCGCGATCCATATGGCAACGAATACGACTGCGCCTTGGACGCTCGTGCTTAGGGCGAACTCCCACCAGGGCTTCCGCCTCTCGGGAAGTAGGGAAAACAAGCCATGATCAGGAGCCTGGGACATAAATGCCGTCTGATGGCTGGCTACTAGGGTCGTTGTCTTTGTCAAAACGCGGTTATGAGTGGCCGATCTTCAGCCGTCTTCAGGGAAACCCAGGGGACAGCTGGAGGTTGGAATCACTCCCTTACAACTTATTGCTGCACGAGCAAGGCCATTTGTTGTGTGAAAAAAATCGGGTAAGAGGTTGGCTTCCCAGTCACTTACGTCGAGTGAAAGGAAGGATGTCAAATCCGACTGGGCAGGAGGTAAAAATTTGCAACTACTGGGTAGAGATTGCAGCCCGTATCATTTTGCGAATCTCTGAAAAGCAGCCGTTAGCAATGGACGATTTTGTCACTCTTGATGCCTTTGGTGGCATTGCGGGTATCGACGACGAGTTGCGATTCTTTCACGATCCTGGCGTAGTCGTAATCGGAGTGGTCGGTCACGATCAGCGCGCAATCGTACTGGCCGAGATTCTCCAGCGGCGCGCACTTCATCTGCAGATCGTATTTGCGGCCTTTGCCCACGGTCGGAAAATACGGGTCGTTGTAGCTGACTTGAGCTCCGTCTTTTTGTAGCAGTTCGATAATTGTCAGCGCCGGCGATTCCCGCAAGTCGTCGATGTCTCGCTTGTAAGCCACGCCTAGAACCAAAACCTTCGAGCCGTTGAGCGCTTTCTTGTGCTGGTTCAGCGCTTTCACCACCGACTCGATCACGTGATA
>DATBAX010000317.1:0-6379 GCA_036271275.1 Terriglobales bacterium | reverse complement strand
TTGCAGAGTTAAAGCAGCAAGCGGCTGCCAAATAAATATTGGAGCGAGGGAACGCATGAAAAAGACTTTCTTCGTTGCCTGTTTACTTTTTTCCGGCGTCGCTGCATTTGGGCAGCACTCCGATCCCACGTTTCAGTGGTCTGTCACTGCCTCGGGATACAGCTTTTATCCGGACATCGTCTACAAGAAGGCGAACGGACACGAACTCAAACTCGATGTAACTGCCATCGAACCGCTGAATGTTCCCAAGCCCACTTTGCTGTACATTCACGGCGGAGGTTGGGTCAACGGCAAGAAAGGCAACACGACGCTGGCCCCGTTACCGTACCTTGAGCGAGGCATGAACACAGTGAACATCGACTATCGCCTGGCCGAGGATGCGCTGGCCCCCGCTGCCGTGGAAGATTGCCGGTGCGCGCTTCGGTGGGTGATCAATCATGCAAAAGAATACGGCTTCGATACCAAAAAGATAGTTGTCGCGGGTGAATCCTCAGGAGGCCATCTCGCGCTGACCACTGGCATGCTCGAGGCGAGTGCGGGATTCGACAACGAGTGTCCGATGCAAGATGGAGATGCTCCGTTGAAAGTCGCGGCGATAGTTTCCTACTCCGGCCCGACCGATGTTGCAGATTTGTTGGATGGCCCTCATCAAAGCTGGTTTGCTCTCGAGTGGTTTGGGAGTCTTCCCAATCATACGGATCTAGCGCACCGACTTTCACCGCTGAGTTATGTGCGTCCGGGACTGCCTTTGATTATTCAGGCGCACGGCGATCATGATCCTTACGTCCCGTATGAGCAGGCACTGCATTTGCACGAAGCGCTTGATCGCGCCGGTGATCCCAACGAGTTGATCACGCTGCCGGGGCCGGTCCATGGGTGGGCCGTCGAGAAAGTATTGAGCGTCGAGGAGCGAGTGTTCTTGTCACTCGAAAAGTACGGAATTCTTACTCACTGATTTTAAGAAACTGCAATGCCGGAAGAGAAACGGAAATATCGGTCCGCCGCATGGTTTGGCAAGCTGGACAAAGATGGATTTGTCCATCGCTCTCACATGCGCAATATGGGGTTGCCGGACGATGTCTTCGACGGACGTCCGATCATTGGAATCTGCAATACGTTTTCCGAACTCACTCCTTGCAATGCACACCTGCGCGAAATCGCTGGAAGAGTAAAACGTGGCGTGTGGGAGAGCGGCGGATTTCCTCTCGAGTTTCCCGTCACTTCCACGGGCGAGCCTAACATGCGTCCCACTGCCATGTTGTTCCGCAACTTGGTCAGCATGGACGTTGAAGAATCGATTCGCGCAAATCCGATCGATGGCGTCGTGCTCTTGTGCGGATGCGATAAGACCACGCCTGCTCTGGTGATGGGAGCCGCAAGTTGTGACATTCCTACGCTGGTCGTTTCCGGTGGCCCCATGCTCAATGGCAAGTACCAGGGAAAAGACATCGGTTCGGGAACGGATTTGTGGCGCTTCAGTGAGCAGCTGAAAGTAGGCGCGATCGCGCAGCGTGACTTCATGGAGGTGGAAAGCTGCATCGCGCGCTCCGCCGGGCACTGCATGACAATGGGAACGGCTTCTAGTATGGCGTCCATGGTCGAAGCTCTGGGGCTGGCACTTCCACAAAACGCGGCGATTCCCGCCGTGGATGCACGTCGTTTTGCTCTTGCCCATGCGGCCGGACGCCGGATCGTCGGAATGGTTCGTGAAGACCTTCACATATCGCGCATTCTTACTCGCGAAGCGTTTGAGAACGCGATTCGCGTGAATGGCGCGGTAGGCGGTTCGACCAACGCAGTCATTCATTTACTCGCGATCGCGGGACGAGTCGGCGTGAAACTCGTTCTCGAAGATTGGGACCGACTGGGCCGCGACATACCCACGCTAGTCGATCTCATGCCTTCGGGCCGATTTCTGATGGAAGATTTTTATTACGCGGGAGGACTGCCGGCAGTGATCCGCAGTCTGGCCGAGCATGATTTGATCCACCGCGATGCGCTGACTGTGAATGGAAAGACGATTTGGCAAAATTCTCAAGATTCTCCCAACTGGAACCAGGAAGTCATTCGTCCGTTCGATCGTCCCGTTGTCCAACACGGTGGGATCGCGGTGTTGAAAGGCAATTTGGCGCCGGAGGGCGCAGTACTCAAACCTTCGGCGGCATCGCCACACCTAATGCGACATCGCGGCCGTGCGGTCGTGTTCGAGAACATCGAGCATTACAAGGAACGCATCATCGATCCTGACCTGGATGTCGACGAAAACTGCGTGCTGGTATTGAAGAATTGCGGGCCCAAGGGCTATCCGGGGATGGCCGAAGTTGGCAACATGGGGCTGCCTCCCAAAGTTTTGCAAAAAGGCGTAACCGACATGGTGCGAATCTCCGACGCACGCATGAGCGGAACTGCTTTTGGAACGGTGGTGCTCCATGTGTGTCCGGAAGCGGCCGTCGGCGGCAATTTAGCGTTGGTACAAGATGGCGACATGATCGAGCTCGACGTCGAAAAGCGTCGCTTGTACCTGGACGTCGCTGACGAAGTATTGATCCAGCGACGCAAGGCGTGGCAGGAGCCTGTTCACGAAATGCGGGGCGGCTACCAACAGCTTTATATTCAGCACGTTAATCAGGCTAGCATCGGCGCGGATTTCGATTTTCTAGTCGGATGCCGCGGCCATGAAGTGCAGCGGGAATCTCATTAGCGGATCTTTTAATAAAGTTTATTATTAAAATATAAGATCCAAAATAACGTTTACCCGTCGATTATTCATGTTGCAATGAATTAAGTCTTGACATGTTGTTCCTGTCAATATATATACACAAGTCGTTGTAAAGTACGTGGCCGGAAAGCGATCATGACCAGCAAGTGGCGTAGTTCTCGTTGGTTCGACAGAGATGACGAGGTGGGGTTCTGCCATCGTGCCGCCCTCCGTTCCGAGGGCTACACTCCGCGTTCATTCGAAAACCGCCCCGTCGTGGGCATTTGCAATTCGTGGAGCGAGCTCAACAACTGCAATCTTCATCTGCGGGCCGTAGCCGATGCGGTCAAACGCGGGGTGTGGGCGGCGGGCGGTTTCCCGCTGGAGTTCATGACCATCTCCCTGGGCGAAGAATTGATGATGCCCACTGCCATGCTCTATCGCAACCTGATGGCGATGGACGTGGAAGAGATGATCCGCTCTCATCCCATGGACGGCGTGATCCTGCTTTGTGGTTGTGACAAAACTACCCCCGCACAATTAATGGGCGCTGCCAGCATGGATGTGCCGGCAATCATGGTTCCGGGTGGTCCCATGCTCAACGGGATGTGGCGAAATAAACCGGTTGGATCGGGAACCGACCTCTGGAAAACCTGGGACGAACGGCGCGCCGGACGTGTTAGCGACGAGCAATGGGAAGAGTTGGAGGCGTCGATTTCCCGCGGCCCAGGGCACTGCATGACTATGGGCACGGCCAGCACCATGACCAGCCTGGCGGAAGCGTTGGGAATGACTCTACCTGGTTGTGCAAGCATCCCTGCTGTCGATTCGCGACGCTATGCCATGGCCGAATTGAGCGGGCGGCGGATTGTTGAATTGATCAACGAAGATTTGCGGCCCTCTCGCGTAATGACGCCGAATGCATTCGAGAATGCCATTCGAGTTTTTGCAGCACTGGGCGGGTCGACCAATGCGGTCATTCATCTCACGGCAATCGCGGGCAGGCTGGGCATTCCATTACCGCTTTCAAAATTTGACGAACTGGCGCGTTCCACTCCGACCATCGCGAACATTCAGCCCAGTGGCAAATATCTGATGGAAGATTTCTACTATGCGGGTGGTCTGCCGGCTGTAATGAAGCAAATGCTCCCGTTGCTTCACGGTAACGAGATAACGGTGAACGGCAAGACGATCGCCCAGAACGTGGAGAATTCCGAATGCCACAATGCGGATGTGATCCGGCCGCTCGATAAGCCTTTATTTCCCGATGGTTCGCTTGCGGTGCTGAAGGGCAATCTGAGTCCGAGCGGCTGCATTATGAAAACTTCGGCCGCGTCTCCTCATCTGCTGAAGCACACAGGGCGGGCAGTCGTGTTTGAAAAATATGAGGAGATGTTGAAGAAGATCGATGATCCCGATTTGGACGTCGATGAAAATTGCGTCTTGGTCTTAAAGAACGCCGGCCCGGTTGGCGGACCTGGAATGCCGGAGTGGGGGCAGATCCCGATTCCCGCGAAGCTGCTCAAACGCGGCATCACCGATATGGTCAGAATCAGTGACTCGCGCATGAGCGGAACAAGCTATGGCACCGTTGTTCTGCATATATCTCCGGAGGCCGCGATTGGAGGTCCGCTGTCGGTGGTCAAAAATGGCGATTTGATAAAGCTCGATGTTGAGAACCGGAGCCTGCAGTTGTTAGTGTCAGAAGAAGAGATCCGTAGCCGGGCCGCCGCTTGGAAACCGGCCCCCAAGAGATATCGGCGAGGCTACTACACCATGTTTTTGAATCACATCCTACAAGCCGATAAAGGATGCGACTTCGATTTTCTGGTTGGGGAAGAAGGCGAAGTGCCCTACGAGCCCATTGTCGGACGATCTTAGCCCGTCATTCTTTTACGATCCCGGTAGCCCCGCAATAGCGACTTGTTGATTCAATAATGAATTAATCAAGGCGATCTATAACAGTCTATTCTGTGTATTACTTCGTTTTTAAATAAACTGCTTGACTTTGGAATCGCGGTTATTTAGTTTGCTGGTGATCACATTTTCTGCTGTTAGGTGAGTGATTCCGCCCGAGATCGTAGAGCACTCATTCGAGGGAAGTACACTTAAAAGAGTTGTTCATAAATATCATTCGACGCCGGGGGAACTCGGCAATTCATACCCGGCGATTATGTCAAAAGGCCTCGCAAGTCATTCCAGCGTCAGATGCGGTATTGATACCGGTGGCACTTTCACCGATCTGATCGGCGTGGACGACGCGACCGGCGACCTTATCATCGGCAAATATCCCTCCTCTCCTAAAGACTCGATCAAATCGCTGGTTGGCGTGATCCACGAATCCGGGCTCAAAGTCGAAAACGCGTCGTCGATCGTATTGGGAACTACGCTTGGCCTCAATGCTCTTCTCCAACGGAAAGGTGCACGGGTCATTTTCATAACGACTGCGGGGTTCGAAGATGTGTTGTTCATTCAGCGCATGAATCGCAGGCACCACTACTCGTTTGAGTGGGAAAAGCCGCGGCCTCTGGTGAAGCGTTCGGATTGCCTGGGTATTCAAGAACGGATCGATTCCCGGGGACGAGTGCTCGTCCCGCTGAGTTCGGAAGAAATGGAACGGCTGGCGGAAAGAATTCAGCAGCGTTTGCAGGATTCTCCAGAGCAGGAAGTCTCGATCGCGATTTGTCTGTTGTTCTCGTATTTGAATCCAGAGCACGAGTTGTTGTTGAAGGAATATCTGGAGTCCAGGTTTCCCGAGATTCCTCTGTCGATCTCGCATCAGGTGGCGCCGATTTGGCGCGAATATGAGCGTGGTTCCACCACGGTGATCGATGCGTTTATCAAGCCAATTTTGATTCGCTATGTGGAGAGTGTACGCGCCAGCCTCATGTTGTTGGGGCCTCCCATTCCCTGGACGATCATGAAGTCGAATGGCGGCCATGCCACTGCGGCTGCGGTTGAACTTCAGCCAGTGAATACAGTGCTTTCCGGCTTGAGCGGCGGGATCATCGGCGCACGATATTTTGGCGACCTGGTAAATGAAAAGAACCTGGTGACGCTCGACATGGGAGGAACCAGTTGCGATGTGGGCCTCGTCCGCAACGGCGCTCTCTCGCACGTCACGAATTATGAAGTCGAATGGGGCATGCCGATCAGCGCGCCGTTCGTCGATGTCAGTTCGATTGGAGCGGGCGGCGGCAGCATCGCACGGGTGGATAAGGGCGGCTTCCTTCGAGTAGGCCCGCAGAGCGCTGGCGCAGATCCGGGGCCGGCATGTTATGACCAGGGCGGAACGGAAGCGACCGTTACCGATGCAAACCTGGTGCTGGGCAGGTTGAATGCCGATTATTTTCTCGGCGGCAAGATGAAGCTCAATCCTGCGAAGGCGAAGATGGTCATTTCTTTGCTCGCCGACAAAATGGGTCTCGATCAGGCAGAAGCGGCGCAAGCGATCATTGACGTAGCGGACGAGAATATGGCGAACGCTATCCGCGTGATTTCGGTGGAGCGCGGACTCGATCCGCGAGAATTTGCGTTGGTGTCATTCGGCGGCGCAGGGCCGCTCCATACCGGAGGCATCGCAGAGAAAATTGGCATGCATCGGATTATCGTGCCGCTGTATCCCGGGCTGTGTTCCGCTTTCGGCACCCTGATCGCCGATTTCCAGGTGGACAAAATCCT